>NZ_JADYXG010000008.1:0-182204 GCF_015864415.1 Pseudoalteromonas sp. SCQQ13
GTCGATGGTTCAAATCCATCATGCCCCACCATTCTATGAGCAGTGAAAGTAAAGTATTAGTCGGCGGATTTACGCAATCAACTAACTAGCAGCCTTGCTAATTAGTTATCAAAGGGGGGCATTAGCTCAGTTGGTAGAGCAGTTGACTTTTAATCAATTGGTCGATGGTTCAAATCCATCATGCCCCACCATTTTTAGACAATCCCTTCTTAATAGCGTCTTTTTAAAACTTCAACTTTTTATTTATAAACACCTTGAGCAGATAGCTGTTATTTAGCTTTATATTCTCGTATAATTCATCGTAATTAATGCAATATAGATGAAGTGGTCGAGAACATGAGTCTAGCTCAAACTATTATGCCTGAAGGCTATATTTTCCCTCCTAAGCCAGCACCGTTAACACAAAACGAACAAGGCGAATACAAAGCACGTATAAAGCAACTACTGCAAGAAAAAAATGCCGTATTAGTTGCCCATTACTATACCGATCCTGAAATACAAGCACTAGCCGAAGAAACCGGCGGCTGCGTTGCCGACTCGCTAGAAATGGCGCGTTTTGGTACACGCCACGATGCCGACATGATCATTGTAGCGGGTGTGCGTTTTATGGGTGAAACCGCAAAAATATTAACGCCTAACAAAACCGTGGTTATGCCAACGCTCGAAGCGACTTGTTCGTTAGACATAGGTTGCCCGGTAGATGAATTCTCAGCGTTTTGCGATCAGCACCCCGACCGCACAGTAGTAGTGTATGCAAATACTTCTACCGCAGTAAAAGCGCGTGCAGATTGGATTGTAACCTCATCGTGTGCACTGGAAATTGTTGAGCACTTAGATGAACTAGGTGAAAAAATAATTTGGGGCCCAGACAAGCACCTAGGTAGCTATATTCAAAAGAATACCGGCGCTGATATGATCATGTGGAATGGTGCATGTATCGTTCATGACGAGTTTAAAACTAAAGCTCTAAAAGACATGAAAGCGCTGCACCCAGATGCGGGCGTACTCGTACACCCAGAGTCGCCAGAGGAAATTGTTGCCCTTGCTGATGCAGTTGGTTCAACCAGCCAGTTAATAAAAGCAGCGCAAACAATGAGCAAAAAAAAGTTTATTGTAGCAACTGACCGCGGTATTTTTTATAAAATGCAGCAACTATGCCCAGATAAAGAATTCTTTGCTGCTCCAACAGCCGGTGAAGGCGCTTCATGTAAAACATGTGCGCATTGCCCTTGGATGGCAATGAACGGCTTAAAAGCGATTGAAGAAGCTCTGATAGACCCCAAAGGTAAAGAAGTGTTTGTTGACATGGACTTACGCGAAGGCGCACTTAGATCACTTAACCGCATGCTTGATTTTACCGCCACAATGGCAAAGTAAAGTTAACGAATATAAAAACGCACGTTAAGTTAACGCTTAAAAAACGGTTATGCCACCCGCATAGCCGTTTTTTGTGCACAGCATAAAAAATATGAATGATAAGTGAGCAGTTAAAAGCTCAAAACTAAAAATGCCTTGCACCTATGGCGGCTATTTCATACTATAGCGCGCTTGTTGCACTACCTAGTATGTAGCAACGCCGTGGAGGGATGGCTGAGTGGCTGAAGGCGCACGCCTGGAAAGTGTGTTTAGGTTAATCCCTAACGAGGGTTCGAATCCCTCTCCCTCCACCATTATTCAATATCAGGACGTCTTATGACGTCCTTTTTTGTGCCTGTAATAAAATTATATATGTTATTAAAAGCCAGTGGGTTAATCCAACTGGCTTTTTGGTTTTATTATTTAACCGTGGTTAATACTATTAACGGCGTACGTCTTTTGGTGCGCCGCCTTCAGGCCAGTCGTTTGCTTTAGCGGCAAATGCTGGGCGTGCTAGGTGGCTAAAGTAAAATGCAATATCAACGGCTTCTTGGTCAGTTAAAATACCTTCTTGGCCAAGTGGCATGTTGCCTTTTATAAATGCAGCTGCGGTATAAGTACGTGCCATACCTGCGCCGTCGTTAAATGAGTTATCGCCTGCTACTGCTGGGAACATATAAGTGCCACTAGGGTATAAACCTTTGGCGTCCATTTGATGGCAGCTTGCACAGTGCTGCGCATACAGTGTTTTGCCATTTTCTGCGTTTGGCTCTAGGTCTTTGTTAATTGCTATAAAACCATTATTACTTTTTAAGTCATCTTTCGTTTTTATATCTTGCGATAAAAAGTTCATGTAGCTGACCATAGCTTGCATTTGTGTAGAGTCGGTTATTAATGGTTGGCCGTTCATTGAGCGTTGAAAACAGCCATTAATACGATCTTCAATAGTGTTTATTTTAGCATTACGGCTACGAAACTTAGGATAAACCACGTTCATACCTACATAAGGGGCTGCGTTAGCTACGCGGCCTTCGTTTAGGTGGCAAGAACTACAGTTTAGTTTGTTATTAACGTTTTCGGGTAATTGGCGGTAGGTATCGATAACTAATAAACGCCCGTAACGAATTAAATCAGATTCAGGGCTATTGTCTAAATCGTTAATATTTGGCGTTGGTAAGGTGTTTGGGTGGCTTGCTGATAGGTTAGTAATTACTGGTGCATTGCTTAGCGCTTTTTGTATATCTGATTGTGGTTCGGCCGTTGCTTTTGTAGTAATGCTAGTTGCATTTTGGCTGGTTGCTTTTTCAACAGCAGTGGTTTTAGCGGTTGTTTGTTTAGCTGGTTCAGGTACTGGCTCAGAGCAAGCAAATAGCGCTAAGATAGCGCTTAAAATAGTAATGTGACGGAGTGTAAACATAATTTGACCCTAGGGTATAAAAGTGTGTGGATTATACGCCTGAAAAACCATTTTCCTATTGCTTTAAATCGGTTTGCCGACGTTATTTGGCTAAAAGTTAGCGATTAAAAAAACCATAATTTATTGTATTTAAAAATATAGTTAATAATTATTTAAAATGTATATTTTATTTTAATATTTAGGGCGTGTTGGTCATTAATAGTTACAATATTATGCTATTTAGCGGGCGATTTAATTGGACGGAAATTTATAGCTTAGTAATATAAAGCGAGGATTTAATAAGGGCCGCAATTGTAAAGGGGGTGTATAAAACAGTAAAACCATTATTTGAGCATGGCTTTACTGTTTTGAGGGAAAGTGCTTAATATTTTTTCTTTGGCATTTTTAATTGTGTATCAAACTCATCCGGAAACAGTATAGTGCCGTCGTCGTCTTCGGTTGGAAAAACGGCAATAAGTAAGTCGTCGTCTTCTAAGCCGGGTGTCCAGCGGTTTATCCAATCTTGTGTGGGAATAGCTTTAGGCGTACAACCTTCCCATTCGCCAGTGGCCCATGCTTGTGCAAACTCGCGAGTTGGCCATACGGGTACGCAGTCGTCATCTTCGTTGGTGAGCATAACGCAGCCATCGTCATCGTTTAAAATCCATACTTGTTTAAATTGCTGTGTGGTTTCAAACATAAAAGCGAGTCGTTTTTTGGCACCAAGGCCTAAAATTACGTCGTGTTGTTCTGTGTTATTTGCTGTTGTCATAATTTGCTTACTCTAAGTTTATGGCTTGGTATTAAGTGTAAGTATATCGAGTTATATGACAGTGTGGTGAAAAGTTATTATTTAATTTATCCTATATAGATCTAATTTACGGCTCTGTAAGTATAAGTTTTATTATTAATTTGAGCGTTCATTCAAAAACACCCTTGAATGTTTACCAAACGGCCGCATTTACACACCATACTTGCTATTTAGGTTGAGCATTTAGTGCTTAGCCATTCCCACACAAAGGATCCACAATGTCGATTGATTTACTTGCCCCGTATAAATTAAACAGCACAATTGAGCTTAAAAACCGCGTATTAATGGCGCCGTTAACGCGCAGTATGGCTGATGATAACCTAGTGCCAACCCAAGCTATGGTTGACTACTACGCGCGCCGTGCAGATACAGGGTTAATTATTAGCGAAGCGACAATTATTCGCCCAGACGCGCAAGGCTATCCTAATACGCCGGGTTTATTTACTAGTGAGCAAATTCAGGGCTGGAAAAAAGTAACCGACGCAGTACATACCAATGGCGGCAAAATATTTGCCCAGCTTTGGCATGTTGGCCGTGTTGCTCACCCACACTTTTTTGATGGCGATGTACTTGCGCCATCAGCAATTGGTGTAGAAGGGACAGTTCCGCGCATGCGTGAGCTTACTTACATTACGCCAAAAGCGGCAACCACAGATGATATTAAAAGCTTAGTAGCCGATTACGCAAAAGCAGCCGAAAACGCAATAGAAGCAGGCTTCGATGGCATAGAAATTCACGGTGCTAACGGTTATTTAATTGATCAGTTTTTACATTATGCAGCAAATGAGCGCAATGATGAATACGGCCAAACGCCTGAGAACATGGCGCGTTTTGCGCTTGAAGTAACCGACGCAGTTATTGCTGTCGTTGGAAACGAACGTACCGCTATTCGTGTAACGCCGGGTGCTTATTTTAATATGACCGAGGATAGCCGCGACAAAGCCGTATTTGATTATTTGTTAGCTGAATTAGACACAAAAGATCTTGCTTACTTACATGGTGGAATTTTTGACGACAGCATGCGTTTTGACTCGCTTGAAGGCAAAAATACCTCTGAATTTTTACGCGCAGGCTACAAAGGTACGTTAGTAGGTGTGGGTAGCTATAGTTTTGAAACAGCAAAAGAGGCGATTAACGACGCTAAGTTTGACTTAATTGCCATTGGTCGCCCACTTATTGCAAACCCAGACTACATAAGCAAAATTAGTAATAATCAACCGCTGGTAGAATACAATGCCGATATGCTTAGCGAGCTGGTGTAACTATTAGTTTTATAATTATTTAAAACGATTTTTAAGACAACCCATAAGCTTACTTTTGGGTTGTCTTTTTTTGTACATATTCCTGCCATAAATTTCCCATATTTGTTTAATTTTTATGTAAATAAAGTTCATCCCCGTTGTCATATTTAAAACTCATACTGCTCCCGTTTTCATAATAATTAATTTTTAATAATTAAAACTAAACGGGACAACAATGTACGCTTTAAAAAACAAATCGCTTTTGAGTATGGCTATAGCCATGGCTGTATCAACATCTGTTTATGCAAACGACAAAACTATAGAAGAAATAACCGTAGTCGCTAAGCCTACCAGCTACGCTAACAACGTTATTGAGCCTGCAATGCTTGAGCAACAAAGTTCGGTAGCAAGTATATTGTCGGTGATTGATAATTTACCGGGTATTAGCATAAACGAAGGTGATGCATTTGGTGGTGACGACTGGTCTACCACAATTACAATGCGTGGTTTTAGTATAGACGGTAACCAACAGCAATTAGGGATGACAGTAGATGGCATACCCAATGGTGGCTCTAATTACGGTGGCGGCGCTAAAGCTAACCGTTACCTAGACAGCGAAAACCTGGCTACAGTTGAAGTAGGCCAAGGTACGTCTGATATTAAATCGGCATCGCTGGAAGCGCTAGGCGGTACATTTAATTTTGTAAGTAAAGATCCCAGTCTCGAAAAAGGCACTACGTTTGCCTATACATCGGGCAGCCACGACGCCTCGCGTTATTATATTAAGCACGAAACAGGCACTGTTTTTGATAATACCCAAGCATACGTAAGCTACTCGCAAACCGACACCAGCCGTTGGATTGGCTCGGGAAGTAATGGCGGTAAAGACAATCAACATGCTGAGCTTAAGTTTGTATCTAATTTTAACGATTTAACCCTAACCGGACGCTTATCTTACGACGATGTAAGCGAAACTAACTACAACAGCGTGAGTATTGAACAATTTGAGCAAACACCAAATTGGGATCAATTAACGTGGAACTGGACAGGGGTTCCGCATTTTGATCAAATGTTTGCCGAAGGTTGGGGGACGCTACGTGAAAATACCTTAGGTTATTTAAAGTTTGAATATGCAATTTCGCCCACATCACTATTAACGATCAGCCCTTATTATCATAAAAACTCGGGGCGTGGTGACTGGATCCCACCATATTTAACAACCCCAGTTGATGAAAACGGCGAGCCAACAACACAAGGCGGTACTAATGCTGGCTCTTATGGTTTTGCTGATAGTGAGGGTAACCCACTTGCACCTAACTCAGGCTGTACAGCAAGTTTAAGTTGGCCGTGGGTGTCGGGGCCTGATTTAAATCCGGCATGTTACGACGATACAGCAACGCCCGTTATGTCTTATCGCCATACCCATTACAAAAAAGATCGTTTAGGCGTAACCGCTAACTATCAAGCGACGTTTGGTGATCACGATATTGAGGCTGGTTTTTGGTATGAGCAAAGTGAGCGAGAAGAGTCGCGTGATTGGCACAAAGTAATTGATGCGCGTATTTTTCATCATTTTGAAAACACCCCTTACTGGACTCAGTACAAAAATACCTTTGATACAGATACGTTCAAATGGTACATCCAAGACTCTATTAACTTAGGTGATTTAACCTTAAATATTGGCGCTAAACAGTATTTAGTTGAGTTACAAAAGTACGACCACTTTGCTAACGAAAGCTCAGATAAAGTAGACAGCGACTCTGATGTTTTATTTAGTGGTGGTGCGCTGTACCAGTTAAATAACGATACCGAACTATTTGCAAGTTACAGCGAAAACTTTGCTGCAATTAAAGACGGGGTACTGGAGCGCGACAGTTCAACACTGACAGAAATAGAACCAGAAACAGCAAAAAACATTGATTTTGGTGTACGCTACCAAGCCGATAGATTAACGCTAAGCGCAACGGCCTACAGCGTTAAGTTTGATAACCGCATTACCTTTATTGCACCAGGCAGTGATTCAGGCGGAATTGACTACACTATTGGCACTAATGGTTCATACATAAATGTAGGGGGCATCGATTCTAAGGGGTTAGAGCTCTCTGCAAGCTATATGCTCACACCAAGCTGGAGTGTTTATTCGTCGTATACCAATAGCAGCTCTGAATATTCGTCTGATGATCCAAATGCATATGACTCACAAGGCGTATTACTACAAGATAAAGATGGCAATACTGCAGCGCCAAGCTTTAAAAAAGGCGATAGCTTAATAGATACATCGGAAGATTTATTGGTTGTATCCACCGATTACTTTAGTGACGGCTTTCGTGTTGGTTTGTCGGCTAAATACACAGGTGAGCGTTTAGGTGCATGGCAAGACGAAGGCACGCGAGCACGCAATAAAGTAGACGGCTACACGGTACTCGACTTTAATGCCGGTTACTCAACCGATGTAGACGCAGGGCCATTTAAAGCCATTGATCTCTCGTTTGTTGTTTATAACATAACCGATAAAAGCTACTTAGCAGGTGGCACAGGTAATGGGACTACTTACTTTATTGGTGCGCCTCGTACTGCTGCGGTTACGTTTACTGCAGATTTTTAAGTCGTAATATAAATTATTTTAAGCCCATTATTAATGGGCTTTTTATTATAAAAATAGGCCGGTAACAATATGAAAACGATTTTAAAAGTAAGTGTATTTAGTTTAATTGCCCTAGGAAGCGACTTTGCAGCGGCAGTACAAACAGCTGATCAAAATGTAGTGTTGGTAACGCTTGACGGTGTGCGCTGGCAAGAGGTGTTTAGTGGCGCTGATAAAAACCTTATTAATAATTCCGATTTTGTTAAAAAGCCAGAGCAGCTAAATACAGAGTTTTGGCATAACAGCTCTGCAAAACGCCAGCAACTGCTGATGCCGTTTATTACCCAAATTGTAGCTAAGCAAGGGGTAATAATTGGTAATAGAGAGCAAGGCTCTAATATGTCGGTAAGTAACCCGTGGTATTTTTCGTATCCCGGTTATAACGAAATACTTAGCGGTGAGGTAGATGAAGGTATTAATAGTAACGATAAAATCCCTAACCCAAATCACACTATATTAGAGCGTTTGGAGCACCAACCCGCGTTTAAAAATAACACCGCCTTATTTGGTAGCTGGGATGTATTTCCTTCAATACTTAATACTGAGCGCAGTAAGGTATATGTTAACGCCGGATTTATGCCAATTGAGGAGGATTTATTTGAAAATGCGCCACTTTTAAATGCCATGCAAAATGAAATTCCGAGCCCTTGGAGCAATGTACGATTAGACAGTTTTACTTATCGGTTTGCTAAGGCGTATATGTTAGCTAAAAAACCAAAATTATTAGTAATAAGTTTAGGAGAGACCGACGACTTTGCTCACGATGGTGATTACCACGCGTATTTAAAATCGGCAAAACAAAGTGATGCTTTTATAGCTGATTTATGGAATACCATTCAAACAACACCGGGTTATAAAAATAACACTACCCTCATTATTACCACAGATCATGGCCGTGGTAGTAACGCAAGCGACTGGCAGCATCACAGTTCAAAACGCGCCTTAGCAGCACTGCATTTAGGCGAAAATAAGTTTCCCGAGGGCATTATAGGCTCCGAACATATTTGGCTTGCCGCGATTGGCCCTGCAATAAAAGGCCAAGGCTTAGTTAAAACAACGACTGAGCTAAAACAAACGCAAATTGCCGCAACAGTGTTAAAGGCACTTGGGCAAAATCCAAAGCAGATAAATTCGAATATGGCACCGGCGATTAATGAGATTGTAAAATGAAAATAATAACCGCGGTAGTATTAACCAACTTACTTGTAAGCTTTAGTGCTTTGAGTGCTCCCTCTAAAATATTATTTGGCTCGTGCGGGCATCAAGATAAAAGCATTCCTATATTCGATGCTATAAACAAAGAGCAGAGCGATTTATTTATATTTTTAGGTGACAATATTTATGGCGACACCAATAATATGAGCGTACTTGCTAATAAATACCAGCGCTTAGGAGCAAAGCCCGGTTTTAAAACACTAAAAGCGCAAACGCCTATTATAGCCATGTGGGATGACCACGATTATGGCCAAAACGATGCAGGTAAAGAGTATCCGCATAAAGAAGAGTCGCGGCAAATTATGCTCGATTTTTGGCAAGAACCTGCAAACTCACCACGACGCACTCGCCCTGATGGTATTTATACCTCGTATACGTATGGTGAAGGTGAGCAAACTGTGCAGGTGATTATGCCAGATTTGCGCTGGAACCGAGATGCGTTAAACGCAGTAAGTAAGTTGGAGTACGACACTAAGCGCAAACTAAATAATCAAGGCCCGTATAGCCCAAGTCATGTTAAAGGCGCATCAATGCTTGGTGAGGCGCAGTGGCAATGGCTTGAACAAGAGCTTAAAAAGCCCGCGGCTATAAAGCTAATTGCCTCAAGCTTACAGCTACTTCCCGATTTTACAGGGTGGGAGTCGTGGGCTAATTTCCCCGACGATCGAAAGCGTTTATTTACACTGATCAAAAAGCATAAAGTAAACGGCGTAGTTATTATTAGCGGCGATACCCACTGGGGCGAAATTTCACAGTATAAGCACAACCTTGACTACCCACTAATAGAAATGACCAGTTCTGGCCTAACCGAAA
This sequence comes from Pseudoalteromonas sp. SCQQ13, assembly GCF_015864415.1. Classification (NCBI taxonomy): domain Bacteria; kingdom Pseudomonadati; phylum Pseudomonadota; class Gammaproteobacteria; order Alteromonadales; family Pseudoalteromonadaceae; genus Pseudoalteromonas; species Pseudoalteromonas sp. SCQQ13. Next base: position 9,477 of record NZ_JADYXG010000008.1, read on the forward strand.
AATGGAAAAATGTAAGCCCTAACACACACCGAATAGGGGACTTTACCCACCAGGTTAATTACGGCGATTTAAGCATAGACTGGCAACAAGCCGACCCGTCAATTTCATTACAGCTCAAAGATATTGATGGTAAAGCAATAATGCAAAGTCAGTTTAAACTCTCAAGCATTAGCCCTTATTAATTATCGCCCTTATAAAACGCACAGTAAATAGCATCACTACTGTGCGTATAAAATTTAACTAACCCGCTGATTTATTAAAGCCAATTTGCGCTAATCGCTACCCCTGTAATTGAAAATATCTTACACTCGTTTTATCTCAAGCAAGGACAGGTAAGTATGCTCAATATTATTCAATCAAACCGTATGGAAGCACTGCAAGCGCAGTTTCATCAGTTATTAAAAACCAACCCATTAGCAAGCCCATTCGACAAAGAAGTGGTACTGGTGCAGTCACCGGGTATGTCGCAGTGGCTAAAAATTGGTTTGAGCGAAAACTTAGGTGTAGCGGCGCAGGTGGATTTTCCGCTGCCTTCGAGCTTTATTTGGCAGTTGTATCAGCAACTTTTACCAAATGTACCTAAAGAGTCGGCGTTTAATAAACCCAACCTTGCATGGAAACTGTTTGCTATTTTACCAAGCTGTATTAATGAGCCACTGTATTTACCGCTAAAAACCTATTTAGAGGGCGATATTGACGGCCAAAAAACCTTTGCCTTGTGTGAAAAAATAGCCGACGTGTACGACCAATATTTAATGTACCGCCCGCATTGGATTGCCACATGGGATAGCGGTATAGATGAACTTGATGATGTTGATGTAACCATTGCCCCGTGGCAACCTGATTTATGGCGACGCATTGTACAGTTAAGCCTAGAGCTTGGGCAAAGTCAGTTTCATCGCGCGAATATGCAAGGACAACTGCTGGCAGCGCTTGAGACAATGGACAACAGCTTATTACCACAACGCATTAGTTTATTTGGTATATCGGCCATTGCCAGCTCGCAGCTTGAAGTATTTACAGCGCTGAGTGAAAAAACCGAGGTGTTTTTATTCTTTTTTAATCCCAGTGAGCATTATTGGGGCGATATTATTGATGAAAAAACCGCCGCTAAAATAAGTGCAAAATACGCCAAAATGCCGCTGGTGGAAGCGCAGCAAAAAAAGCAAACTAATCCCGATGAAGAATACTACTTTATAGGCAACCCACTGTTATCCTCGTGGGGTAAATTAGGTCGCGATTACTTTGAGCAGCTAGTACAGCTAGACGCCCGTTGGATTGATGGTTTTATTGATGTGTTTGACGACACCTTACTTGGGCAAATACAAAGTGAAATTTATCAGTTGGCGTTTAAAGGTGAATCGCTGACCGATAACAAAGAGTGGTTTATAAACAACGAAGGTAAATTGCCTATAAGTGCAACCGACACCAGTATTACGCTAAGCGATTGCCATACACCGCTTCGAGAAATTGAGCGCCTGCACGACTACTTACTTAATTTATTTAATCAAAACCCTGCGCTTACTCCCAAAGACATAATAGTAATGATGCCCGATGTAGGCACTTACAGCCCGTACATTGAAGCCGTTTTTGGTGGCGCACAAGGCAGCCGCTTTATTCCTTACGCACTTGCCGATTTAGCCATAGAGCAAGAAAAACCCGTACTTAGCTCATTTGCGAGTTTAGCTAATTTACCGTTTTCGCGCTTTGGTGTGTCGGATATTCTCGATTTATTACAAGTGACACAAATAGCCGAAAAATTTGGCCTGGAGGCACACGAGTACGAGCAAATTCAATATTGGCTGGAACGTGTTGGCGTTAAATGGGGTATAAATGCCGATCATAAAAGCAGCTTTGATTTACCCGCTATCGATTTAAATACCTGGCAACACGGGCTTAACCGTTTATTACTAGGTATTGCGATGCGCGACGAGCAATGCCCGTTTAACGGCATTTATAGCGCCGATGAAGTAGAAGGCATGGCGCTTGATACGCTTAATAAGCTAGTGCATTTTATTGATGTGCTACAAAGCTTTAAAGAGCAATTAACGCCCGACGATACGCTTACCAACAAAGCGCATGTTTTAAGCGAGTTGCTTAGTGCAATTTACGAGAGCGAAAGCGACGACAGCTGGGATTTATTGGTGCTGCAAAACGTGCTCGAAGAGTTACAAAAGCATCATAATAATGGCGACTACAGCAAAGCGGTATCGCAGCGTATTGTTAGTTACTTAATTAAACAAGGCATTCAAGAAAAAGGCGTAGGGCAGCGGTTTTTAGTGGGGCAAGTTAACTTTTGTACCCTAATGCCAATGCGCGCCGTGCCATTTAAAGTGGTGTGTATGCTGGGTTTGAATGATGCCGACTACCCGCGTAACGTACAGCCGATTGGTTTTGACTTAGTGCCTTATTCTAAAAAACAAAAAGGTGACCGATCACGTAAATTAGATGATCGTTACTTATTTTTAGAGGCGCTACTCAGTGCCCGCGATAACTTATACATGAGTTACATTGGTCGCTCGTGTTTTGACAACCAGCCGCGCATGCCATCAACCCTTGTGAGCGAGCTGCTAGAATATATTGGGCGTAGCTTTGCATTAAGCGACGACAGCGAAAAAACACTGCCAGAGTGTTTAATTAGCCAACAGCATTTACAGCCCTTTAATAGCCATTATTATTTAGCCAATGAGCAAGCAAACACTGTGCTGAGCAACCACAGCTATAATCCAATTTGGCTGCCAAGTGAGTCAATAACCCCACAAGTCGTGAGCGCGCTTAATGCAACACCGCCTGAGCAGTTAGAGCTCGATGTGTTTATTCGCAGTGTTTGCAACGCCCAAGAGAGTTTTTATCAACAAAGTTTAGGATTGCGATTACCGCAATTTAACGAAGTAGTAAAAGACGAAGAGCCCTTTAGCCTAGACGCATTGCGCCGCTATTTTTACCTTGATGAAATACTCGAAGCCAACATTAACGAGCTGCCACTTAGTACAGAACAAATATTGCAACGCGGCGAACTACCACAAGCCAACGTAGGTAGCTTAATATTTGAGAGCATGCAGCACCGAGTAGACGCATTGGCAGGGCAAGTGAAAGAGCAAATTAAAGGGGGCAAAAGCGACCCTATAGAGGTAGCCCTCGAACTAGAAAACACTAAAATAGAAGGCTGGTTAAACCATATTTATTTGCAAAAACAAGTGTTTTATCGCAGCGCTAGTATAAAAGCGAAAGATTTAATTAAAGGCTTTATTTATCACCTAGTAGCGCAAAGTATGGAGCAACAAGTAGAAACGCTAATACTTGGGCTTGATAAACAAGTTACCTTTGCACCAATAAGTAAAACCGATGCCGATGCATTGTTACTTGATTGGTTTGAGTTATACAAAGCACTGCGCAACGAACCCGTGGCGTTTTTTCCGGTAAGTGGCTACGAGTACGTAAAAAGCGGCGGCGATATAGCAAAAGCCATGAGTAAATTTAGCCCGCAATACATAGGGCGAGGCGAGGGCGAAAACCCCTATATTCGCTTAACGGTACAATCGCTTAACGATTGCCAAGACGAGTTTATACAGTGGAGCGATAAATTACTCGCCCCGTTATTTGCACACGCTAAGGAGAGTGACCATGCAAGCGCTTAATCCACTTACTATGCCACTAACAGGGCAAAGCTTAATTGAAGCCAGTGCCGGTACGGGTAAAACGTATACAATTACTGGCCTATATTTACGTTACTTATTGGGAATGCAAATAGCCGATGATGCAAACTCGCTATTAAATAAGCCGCTAAGCGTTGAGCAAATACTGGTGGTAACTTTTACCGATGCTGCCACGCAAGAAATTAAAGACCGCGTGCGTAATCGTATCATCACCGCGCGCGATGCACTTCTTGGGCAAGACCCAAAAGATGAACTTATAGCAGGAGTTATAGCTGCCGTTGATGATAAACACCGCGCCTTTGATTTACTCGATGCAGCGGCTAAATCGATGGACGAAGCGGCTATTTTTACCATTCATGGCTTTTGTCAGCGCATGCTAAAACAACACGCGTTTGAGTCGGGTGTGGCGTTTAACTTAGAGTTTATTTTGGATGAACGCGACATATTGCTCGAAACCATTAAAGATTTTTGGCGCGCCTTTGTATATCCACTCAATAAAGAAAAAACCGATGCTATTTTAGGCGTGTTTGCCGCGCCAGAAGCTTTGTTTGGCAAAGTGTCGAGTATTTTAAATAAAGCGAATGCGCAAATAACCCCGCAAGTAAACTTAGATGATGTATGGCAAGCGCGTGACGAGTACATAATCCGTGTACCTGCATTTAAAAAAGCGGTATTAGAGCAAGAGTTTATAGCTGCGATTAAAGGCTCGGGCTTAAGTGGTTCTAAAACGCCAGGGCGCAAAGGCAGCCTTGCAGCACTTGAAGCCTTTTGTTTAGGCGGCGATTTGTTTTTTGAATTTGGTACTAGCAAGTATTCGTTTGAGGTATGGAGTAGTGAAAACTTAAGCGATATAAGTAACTATAAAAAAAATCAGCCGCTATTTACACATCCGCTATTAACTGAATTTGACCAACTTGTTGCACTTAATAATACCATAAACCAAGGGCTAGCAATTGCTGTAGTGCAGCATGCGGCAAAGTGGGTAAAAGCAGCCGTAATAAAGCGCAAGCAAGAGCAAAGCGTGATCACCCCAGATGATTTACTTAGCAATTTACACAGTGCATTAAATAACGAGCAAGGCAATGTACTGGCGCAAAAAATTGCCCAGTTGTTTCCGGTGGCTATGATAGATGAGTTTCAAGATACCGATCCGATTCAGTACGGTATTTTTAGTAAAATTTACCAGCAAGAGCACACTACACTGGCGATGATTGGCGATCCTAAACAGGCTATTTATGGTTTTAGGGGCGCAGATATTTTTACCTATATTGGTGCCAAAGAAGCGGTGCAAAAACAGCAGCAATTTACGCTAGGTACTAACTTTCGCTCTAGCAGCGATGTAGTAAGCAGCGTAAACAGCTTATTTGGTAAGCACGCTAACAGCTTTATTTATAACGATGCCATACCGTTTAATGCAGTAGCCGCTAAAGGTAAAAAAGCAGACGAGTCGTTTTTGATTGACGGACAACCAGCCACTGCGTTTGAATTTTGTGTATTTAGCGACACCGCCGCAGATGAAAAAAACAAGCCGACAGGCAAAGCCATTGGGCAGCAGCATTTAGCCACTTTATTTGCCAATAAAATAGTCACCTTACTAACGCAGGCCGAGCAAGGTCGTGCCTGTATTGGAGAAAAGCCAGTAAGCGCTGCAGATATTTGTATATTAGTGCGTGACCGTGTTGAGGCGCAAATAATGAAAAAGGCCTTAAGCACCGCTAAAATTGCCAGCGTGTATTTATCGCGCGAGAGTGTGTTTAGCCAAGAGCTTAGCCATCACTTACTTAATTTTTTAACTGCGTTACATGGCCAGTATGATGAGTCGCTATTACGTGGGGTGTTAGCAGGGCCGTTATTTTGTTTAAGCTATAACGAAATATATGCACTGGCAGATGACGAGGCGCAATGGCAAGAGCACTTAAACTTTTTTGCGCAGCTTAGCCATATTTGGAACAAGCAAGGCGCTATGGCAATGCTTGAGCGCTTAATGAGCCACAATCAACTTAGTGCTAAATGGCAAGGCCTAGGCTACAACGTTGAGCGTTGGCTTACCGACTTTAGGCACCTTGGCGAAATACTACAGCAAAAACAAATTGAGCTTGAGGGCACACTGCGTTTACTGCGCTGGTTTGCACAAAAGGTAAGCCAGCAAGATGGCGAAACAGTGCAAGTACGCCTAGAGAGCGACGCTAATTTAGTTAAAATAGTGACTATGCACGCCTCAAAAGGGCTTGAGTATCCGCTGGTATTTATGCCCTTTGCTAGTGGCTACCGCGAAACGAAAGAAGCGCTGTATCATAATAATGGCGCACTAATTTACGATTTAAGTAAAGGGGATGACGCACTGCAAAAAGCAGAGCAAGAGCGCCTTGCCGAAGATTTACGCTTACTGTATGTAGCACTCACTCGCGCGGTACACTTTTGTGCTATTGGTATGTATAACATTGGCCAAGGGCAAAGTAGCCGTTTGGCAATACAAAGCAGTGCGCTGGGGCATGTGTTATTTGCAGGGCTTGAAATTACAAGTAGTCAAATTTGGCGTAACCATTTAGCCGATTTTTGCAGCGAGCATACAGGTATGGATTATCAGCAATTCACCTCAGAGGATTTATTAGCCCAAGGTACTTTAAGCTTTAATAATAGCGCTGATGCTCAGCAAACATTGAGTATAAATAATGTAACAGCCAATATTGAGCGTAATTGGCGAGCAACCAGCTTTAGTGCGCTGAGCTTTAAAAAGCATATCGACCACCTAGCGCCTGGGCGCAGTGATGAAGATCATGAAAAAGATGAGTTTGCCGTACAAGAAGACGAAGCACCTTCTGTGTATAGCTTTCCTAAGGGGGCAAAACCAGGGAGTTGTTTACACGAAATTTTTGAGCAAATAGATTTTACTAGCCCAATAGAGCACCCAGTTAATAAAGAGCACAACTTAGCAGAAGTTATTAAACGCAGCCTAGAAAAGTACCATATTAGTGAACACTGGCAAGATATTACTGAGCAGTGGATATTAGACGTTCTTGCTTGCCCACTGAATGACGATAGCAATGCAAGTATTAATACCTCAGGTAATGATACCTCAGCTAATAGCTCTTCAGTTAAAAGCTCTTCAGTTAACAGTAATGGCCTGAGTTTAAGCCAACTAGCGCCAAGTGATTGCCTAGTAGAAATGGAGTTTAACTTACCGCTTAAAAGTTTAAGTGCGCCGCAGCTTAATGAAATTCTTATAAAACATTTTGGTTTTGAGCACAGTAAGCTCGAATTTAGCCACGTAAAAGGGCTGTTAAAAGGTTTTATCGATTTAATATTTTGCCACCAAGGTAAATATTATATTTTAGATTATAAATCTAATTACTTAGGTAGTAACGCTGCTGATTACGAGCACGATATGCTTGAGCAAGCCATGAGTAGCCACCAGTACCATTTACAGTATTTAATTTACACCGTAGCACTGCATCGTTTGCTAAAACAGCGTATAGCTGATTACTCAGTTGAAACTCATTTAGGCGGCGTGTATTACACCTTTTTACGCGGCATGCCAGCTGGGCAAGGTGTGTACTTTAAAAAGCTCACCACTGAGCAAGTGACTATTTTAGATGGTTTGTTTAGCCAAGGAGCCATGTTATGAGTGAACTAAATAATCAACCGGGCCTTTTTGATCAAGAGTTTGAACAAGGGTTAGATCAGGAACTTGAGCTAAATGAGCAAAACCCTACTTTAAGTACAGCAGTGCCTTTACTTACCTATTTACTTAGCGAAAACCGCATTCGCATTGTGGATGTAAAGTTAGCTGAAATGCTCAGTAAAAGTAACAGCGATAGCGAAAATACGCACAATGAGATGTTTTATCTGGTGCTATTACTGTGTTTATCGCAGCAAAGCCAGCATAGTTGTTTAACCTTAAGCGAGGTTGATTGGAGTAACCCTTTTAATTTACGTCGCAGCGATTTTAGTAAAGCACAGGGGAGCGTGCCAGATAAGCTAAGCCCGTTTAGTGAAGGGTTTAATTATGAGCAGGTGCTTAGCTATTTACAAAACCATACAAGCGTTGGAGCCAATAAACCACTGCAACTGTTTAACCAACGCCTTTACTTTGCGCGCCTTGCTGGATACGAGCAAACATTAGCGAGCCGCTTAATAACAATGAGCGAGCGTATACTTAATATAAATAATGAGTTATTAGCCGCGCTACTTAATGAGTATTTTACACCCGATGCAAACATTGCCACCGATTGGCAAAAAGTAGCCTGTGCTATTGCAGCCACCAAAGGTTTTAGTGTTATTACTGGCGGCCCAGGTACTGGTAAAACGACCACTGTGACTAAGTTACTCGCCATTTTACAGTCGCTTTATAAAACTGCGCCACTGAGTATTAAGCTGGTGGCACCTACAGGTAAAGCTGCAGCGCGTTTAAGCGAATCAATTTTAGGCGCTAAAGATAAGCTCACTAATATACCCGCTGATATTAAAACGTTAATCCCCGAAAGTGCACAAACTATTCACCGGTTATTAGGGGTAAAACCCTTTACCAATAAATTTAGGCACAATAAAGCGAATCCACTGCATTTAGATGTGTTGATTATAGATGAAGCCTCAATGGTCGACTTATCGCTGATGGCAAAACTAATTGAGGCATTACCTGCACATGCACGGTTAATTCTCTTAGGTGATAAAGATCAGCTGGCCTCGGTAGATACCGGCAGCGTAATGAGCGACTTATGCCAAGGGTTAGTACTGGGGCAAACACCTGGTTATTCACCTGCACGATGTGATGAGCTAAATAACTTATGCTTTAACGGCGAGGCTAAGTTAATAGCGCAAAGTAATAGCGCGTTTAAACTTGCCGATTGCATTGCATTTTTACAACACAGCTACCGCTTTGATGCACAAAGTGGTATTGGTCAACTTGCGTTAGCGGTAAATACCAATAACACAGGTGTTTTAAATTATGTTGAGCAAGAAAGTGTTGAGGGGCGTTTTAAGGATGTGATTTTAGATTACGACTTTATAGCTAAACCTATCGAAAAATTGGTTAAAAGCGCTGCAAGTAAATACACACATTACCTTAGTTTAATTGCTCAAGGTGCAAGCGTTGCAGAGGTGCATAAAGCCTTTGCAAGTTATCAGTTACTGGCCGCAGTACGTGAAGGTGATTACGGAGTTAATAGTTTAAATCAGCGTATTGAGCGCGTTTTACAACAACAAGGACTTATTACCCTAAGCCCGAATCAGCGTCATTATACCGGTATGCCAATAATGGTAAGCCAAAACGATTATCAGCTTAAGTTGTTTAATGGCGACATTGGTATTTTAATGCCCGATGAAAGCGGCCAGCTTAAAGCACTATTTATAGACGAGCAGGGGAATCAACGCGCGTTTTCACCAGCACGCTTACCTGCGCACGACAAAGTATATGTAATGACTATACATAAATCACAAGGATCAGAGTTTAGCTACACCGCCATGGTATTGCCGCCGCTAAAACAAGCCCGCATGGGGATAAATAGGCAGTTAGTGTATACCGGCATAACGCGTGCTAAAAATACCTTTGAGCTGGTGGCAGATAAAAAAGTGTTGTTACTGGCAATGAATAAAAGTGTGTCCAGAGCATCTGGTTTATATGAGCGTTTAGTAAATTAACGATATAAATTTTATCTTATTAATTCCTCAAATTTAGCGATTAAAAAAGGGTTTGCCAATGCAAACCCTTTTTAACTTAGTGCGTTATTTACTTCTAAACTAGGTATATTTTAATAGCTTAATATAAATACTCAGTTTATTGATTGACTGGTGACCATGCAGGCAATGCTTTTTGAAGTGGTTTATGTAATTTAGGAAAGCTTTGTTTTGCAGCATACTGCACTTTACCATCTACAACGGTTAACTCTGCTTGCGTTTTTAATAGTTTGCTCTCAGTCACCGTTAAAATATCTTGGTTTAAAATAGCAAAATCTGCGTACATGCCAGGCTCAATTTGACCTTTTAACATTTCTTCGCCTGAAAAATACGCACTACCTTGGGTGAATACCTGTAATGCAGTTAGCCTGTCTAGGGTATTGGTTTTATCGTACAGGGTATAACCGCCTACGGTTTTACCCGATACCGCCCAATAATAAGTGGCCCATGGGTTAAAGCTAGCAACACGGGTACCGTCAGTACCAAAGCCTACCGGTATGCCCATAGCGAGCATTTTTTTAATGGGTGGTGTACGTTTAGTTTGCTGTTTACCATAACGCTTGGCAAAATCCTCTCCTGCAAATGCCATACGGCCTTGCACAGCAATAGCACCGCCTAATTTTTTAATCCGCGCTAGATTTTTATCAGACACGGTTTCGGCATGGTCAATAATCCAACGGACTTTGTTGAAGGGTTGTGTTTTATTGATTTCTTCAAATACAGTTAACATGCGCTCAATAGATTGATCGTAGGTAGCGTGTATTCTAAATGGCCAACCTTGTAGTAGGTGTAAACGCACTACTTTTTCAAGTTCATCTTCAGCGTCTGCGGCAAGATCAGGGCGTCCTGATGTGAAGTTTTCATAATCAGAGGCGCTCCAAGCAAGTAACTCGCCACCGCCTTCAATTACATAACCATTGTCCATGTGTGAGTGCAGATCTTGGTTGGCGTTGTAGCTGCTCATCCATTGCGTAAAACTTTGAATTTCTTTGCCAGGTGTTTGTGGAAATAAATAATTAGACACGCGGATAGGTAGTTCACCAGTTACCGCTAAGGCTGTTGATGCTTGATAGTTTTCAGGAAAAGTGTGGCCACCGCCGCCTGCATCAATAACGCTTGTTACGCCTAAGCTTAATAGCTTGTTGTAGTAGTGCTTACTAGAGTTTAGTTGCTCTTCGGCGGATAATTGCGGTAGTGCAGCAATCGTTTTATATAAAATCATTGGGTTAGGATCAGCTACTAAGCGCCCAGTTAATTCACCGTTGGCATCTTTTTCATAGTAACTGCCTTTAGGGGGGACGGTATTTTTAGTGATACCTAATACTTGCATTGCTTTTTTATTCAATACACCGCCTGAGTACAAATGCAAAACAAATACTGGAGTATCAGGTGCCGCTTCGGTTAATTCAGCTGAGGTTGGTAAGCGCTTTTCTTTAAATTGGTATGGGCTCCAGCCACCAATAACACGCACCCATTGACCTTTAGGAGTTACTTTTGCATTTTGCTTTATCATCTCCAGGCCAGTGGCTAAAGAGTCACTACCTTCCCAGCGGGTTTCGAGGTTATAAAAGCGTCCGCCACGCACTACATGCAAATGTGAGTCGTTAAGACCAGGGATCACTCGGCGACCTTGCGCGTCAATAACAATAGTATCGGCGGTTTTTTCTTTTAATAGCTGTTCTTTATCATTAGTTAGTTGCTCAAAACGGCCATCTGTAACCGAAAAAGCACTGAATTTTTGACCGTCATAAGTATCAATCTTACTATTGTAAACAATCATATCGGCGGCAAGTGCATTGAAAGCGATAGTCGAGCTAATAGCAACAGAGAGTAAACTTTTAATTAGTTTCATAGCGTATTCCTTACATTAAATTATTGATGTGAGCTGGCGTTACGCCCAGCTTGCGATGAAAAATACAGTGCTAAATCTTTAATATCTTGATCCGATAGGGCACTGGCATTGGCGCGCATAATAAAAGCCATTCCGCCTTTACGCTCGCCGCCACGATACGCTTTTAAAGCATATTCGAGATATTCAGCATTTTGTCCTGCTAAGTTAGGATTAGTAGTAATTGGCGCAATACCAAATTCGCCATGGCAACCTAAACATTGTTGGGATAATTGCTTTGCTCTTGCTAGGCTTTGTGCTTGTTCAGAGGTGCTTACTTCCTCATTGGCATAAAGTGAGGCTGAGAGTAGTAAAGCTAATAATGGAATGATTTTCATGCTGCTCTCCAATGAAAAGGCCACATAAGTGGCCTTTAATTATTGATAAAACTAGTGACCTTCTTTTGCATTAAACATGTCTGTTGCATAAATAAGGCCTAAACCATAGCCACCTGCATGCTCTTTAGCAATATCAGTTACGTCAGCATAAGTGCCAGTGCGCGCCCAGTCACGTTGTAGTTCTAGCATGTACTGTAACCATGTGATTGGTTTTGCACCCGCTTGAACCATACGTAATACTGCCATGTCGTGTGCTTCTTTACTTACACCACCCGATGCATCTGTTACAAAAAACACTTCATAACCTTCATCAATCGCAGATAACACTGGGCCTACACCACATACTTCGGTCCATAGTGCTGAGATAACAATTTTGTTTTTCTTAAACGATTTTATTTTGTCAGTTACGCGCTTATCTTCCCATGTGTTCATTGTTGTACGATCAATCGGTGATTGTTTAGGGAATACCGCTTGTAATTCAGGAAAAATTGGACCACTGAAAGACTTAGCTGCAACGGTTGTTAAAATAGTAGGCACTTTAAATGCTTTAGCAGCTTTAGCTAAGCCAGTTACATTATTGCGCACGCTTTCAACCGTGTGCGAGCGAGTAGCAAAAGCCATTTGTGGTTGGTGGTCAATTAAAATTAACGAGTGGTTGTCTGGTGTTAACATGCTTTTTGATGGCTCACCAGCAAAAGCAGAACTGCACGTTGCAGCAACTAAGCTTAGGCCTACTGCTAGCGTCTTTAATGTTTTATTAATTTTTAACATAAGTTCTTCCTATTTATTGGTTGATTACAGAGTGTCAGTTTGTTTTGACCTTTATATAATAGGTTCACTTTTAACTGTTGTACATTTGTAAAAACCGTGTTTTTTGTTCTTTAAAATAGAATGGTTGTGACGAGGTTGTTGCAATTAAGCTAGATCTAAGGGGGGAATGAATACGTAATTTACACTTTATATGCATTGCTAGCAGGGCATCAGAGAGTAAAGCGCGACTCTTTCTGTTTAAAAGTAAACAGTGTGTTTTAGCAAAAAAAGGAGCAGGGGATTGATGTTACATTGTAATTATAAGGTAATGTAACCAAAATAAAGTGGTTTTTAAGCAATAGAATTAGCTCAAAAACTAGAAGTGGTAGGGTTTGTATTGGCATACAAACCCTATGTAACACTAGCTTAAGTTAATCGTAACAACTTCTGCGCTGGCATCTTCATCTTGTAAACTATTAATTGGCACTTTAGGAATGTCTGGTTTATCTAGGGCAATATCGCCACCATCAATTACTTCGCCAGTTTGCAAATTAGTAAAATCAAATAACTGATTATCTGCTAAGTGCGAAGGTACAACGTTTTGCATGGCGGTAAAAATACTTTCTATACGCCCTGGGTGCTCTGCGTCCCACTTAGCTAACATAGCTTTTGTGTGTTTACGCTGTAGGTTTTCTTGCGAGCCACATAAGTTACACGGAATAATAGGGTAGCCCTGTACAAACGCATATTGGCTAATATCGCTTTCTTTACAGTATGCAAGTGGGCGAATAACCATATGTTCACCGTTATCGCTCATTAGCTTAGCTGGCATACTTTTAAGTTTGCCGCCGTAAAACATATTTAAAAATAGGGTTTCGATCATGTCATCGCGATGATGGCCAAGCGCAATTTTAGTTGCACCTAACTCTTTAGCAGTACGGTATAAAATACCCCGGCGCAGACGCGAACAAAGTGAACAAGTCGTTTTACCTTCAGGAATAATATCGGTCACTATGCTGTAGGTGTCTTCTTCTACAATTTTGTATTCAACATTTAGTTTATCTAGATACTGGGGTAAAACGTGCTCAGGAAAGCCAGGTTGCTTTTGATCTAAGTTAACAACAAATAGCTCAAACTTAATCGGTGCTACACGTTTTAAGTGTTGCAGCATGTCGAGCATAGTGTAGCTATCTTTGCCACCAGATAAGCACACCATAATGCGGTCGCCTTCTTCAATCATGTTAAAGTCCATGACGGCTTGACCTGTTTGGCGGCGTAAACGCTTTTGAAGCTTGGTTAAGTTAAATTGAGCTTTAGCTTGATCTGAATGAGACAATTACGCCCCCTTATTAAACAATACGGCAAAGTTATTTGCTAAAAATAAAGGGGCGCATTATATACTTAAAATGCCCGGTAACAAAATTTAATCTTTTGCGAGTGGGCTTATATAACCATCGGGTTTGAGTGCCAATACATCGCAATCTAGGCTATCAATTACATGCTCTGCAGTATTGCCTACTAAGGCCGCGCTTAAACCAGTACGCCCTACAGTGCCAATAACCACCAACTCGCTGTTTAAACGTTTTGCTACATCGGGAATAACGTCCTCAGGCAAACCCTCTTCAATAAAGCACTGCTCTGGGGGTAAATTAAACTCATCAGCCAGTGCATTAGTAGATTGATGATGATGTTTTTTAACCGACTCGTTATAAATGCCAGGGTTAAATTCAGGTATTTCTATGGCAATATTAATTGGTGTAGCAGGGTAGGCGTTCACCAAGTTTAGTTGGGCGTTGGCCAGTTCAGCTAAAAATTGTGCGTCTTTAATAATACGTTTATTAAGCGCTAAGTGTTGCTCGTTTTCGCTCACTGCATTAACAGCCGCTAAAATGTTGCCATTTGCAGGCCATGCCATTTGTTTTACAAATAAAACCGGAGATGGACATTTTCGTACTAAATGCCAGTCGGTTGGGGTGAAAATAACGGCTTTAAGTGTACTGTGCTGATGAGTGCCTTTAATAACAAGGTCAAATTTTTGCTCAATAACGGTATTAATAATGGCTTCGTAAGGGCGATTGTGCCAAACAACTTGTGTATCAATATTAACATTTTGATAAGGCGATACTAAATCTTTTAACCAAAGCTCGCGGTCGTTTAACACGGCTTTACGCATAGCTTCGCGCTCTTCGCCAGAGAGCATAGTAGTCATTTCATAAGAAAAGTCGTAAACCGTCATAAAGGCGGTAATTCTCGCACCAGATTTTTTAGCTAAGTCAATTGAACGAGCTAAACCGTGCTGGTCGTCTTTGGTGGGGTCAATAACCGCAAGAATGCGTTTAATCGTGTTCATGTGCAACTCCATTCACTTTACGGGTGTACTTTGAGTGTAACGTAAATAGAGCACAGTGAAAGGGATAGCACAAATATTATTGTTCTAAATCAAACTATTTAATCTAAGGAATTAGTTTAAATAGTTTAAATATTACAATGTAAGTACGCTAATTAGCGAGCTTTTACTATTGCCGCTGCTTTGGCTAGTGCATCGTTATCTAAAATAGTAATAAATTTGCCTTCAACTTTTATTAAATCGGCTTTTTGAAAGCGACTCAATAAACGACTAATTGTTTCAACGGTTAAACCCAGGTAATTGCCTATTTCGCCGCGGGTCATGGTAAAGCGAAATTCTTTACGAGAAAAACCACGTTCACCAAAGCGTTCCGATAAGTTAAAAATAAAGCTGGCTAAGCGCTGCTCGGCAGATTTTTTGTTAAGCAGTAACAGCATTTCTTGATCATAGGTAATTTCGCTACTCATTAAGCGCATTATTTGTTGGCGTAACTTAGGGAGTCTGCCTGCTAACTCGTCAAGGGTATCAAACGGAATTTCGCATACCATAGATGTTTCTAACGCTTGTGAAAAGCTTTGATGCATCATTTTACTTATTGCATCAAAACCAACTAAGTCACCGGCTAAATGAAAACCTGTAATTTGCTCATCGCCTTGCTCAGATAAAGTATAAGATTTAAACGAACCCGAACGCACAGCATAAATAGCGTTTAATGGCGCGCCCGACTCAAACAAAAAGTCGCCTTTGTGTAATGGTTTTTTGCGCTCGATTATTTCGTCAAGCTTATCCATTTCTTGACCATTAAGAGAGAAGGGTAGGCATAACTGGCTGATACTGCAGTTATTACAGCTAATAGCACAATTACTTTTAGCACGACCTTGAGAAAAATCCATAAATTCAATCCGTTAAAATTCAAGCCACAATATGATCAATGTTAATGCACAAGCTTATCTGTTGCAATGATCAGTAAGTAAATACCATACCAAATTATTACGCTACCTAATATTATTCGTGTCCAAGGGTGGTTAAACAGGGTGCTTAGTTTTTTTGCACTAACGCCTATTGTGATCATCGCGGGAAAGGTGCCTAGTGCAAAACACAGCATTACTAATGCACCATCAAGCGCATTTGCGCTGGTCATGGCCCAAGTAAGTGCTGAATAAACTAAACCACAGGGTAACCAGCCCCATAAAGCGCCGTATCCAAGTGCTTTAAATGGCGAGTTAATCGGCATTAAATATTTATTAAATTTAACTAGGTGTTGCCAAACTAAGGTTTTACCTACTTTTTCGAGCCATTGTAAGGTAGCTGCTAAGCGCATTATATATACCCCTACCAACAACATAAAAATGCCTGCTATAAAAGACAGTGATAATGCAAAAACAGAGTTTTGCGTGGCAAATTTACTGCTAATGCCTGCCACTAATGCGCCTGCAAGCATGTAACTCAGCGCTCGGCCTATATTATAAGCAAAAGAGTAAATGAGGGTTTGGCGTTTATTACTGGCTAATTGCAATGAGCTGGCTATGCCACCACACATTGCAATGCAATGGCCGCTGCCAATTAGGCCCATTAAAAAAGCACTGACAAAAATAGGGTCAATCATTACTTTTGTTATGCTGCTCTTTGTCATCTTCAAACAAGATACTATGGCCTTGTTTATTTAAATCAGAAAATTGCTCGCCTTTTACTGCCCAAAAAAATACTCCTATAGCTATTAGTACAAATAAAATAGCGATAGGAACTAAAATGTAAATTATGCTCATAACTTTAACAGCCTTAATGAGTTGCATATCACAATAATTGAGCTGGTCGACATACCAATAACAGCCATCCACGGTGCAACCAGCCCCATTGCAGCTAACGGTAATATTGAGCCATTATACAATAAAGACAAAGTTAAGTTTTGTTTAATAATGCGCCTGGTTTTTTTTGCAACTATTAATAGGTGCTCGATTGAGGCTAAATCGCTATTGAGCAAAACCACGTCGGCGCTGTTTTTTGAAATGTCGGCCCCGGTTTCCATGGCGATTGATAAGTGCGCGCTGGCAAATACTGGGCTGTCGTTTACCCCATCACCTACCATGGCAACCACTTCACCTTGTGTTGACCATTGCTCAACTGCTGTTTGTTTGTCTTTAGGACTACAACCCGATTGCACGCTGTGTAATTTAAGTTTTTTTGCTATACGTTGCCCCGCATCAGATGCGTCGCCAGTAAGCATATGACACGTTAACTTATGCGTTTGTAGAGCGTTAATTAAAGTACTCGCATCATCTTTTATTTTATCGACAAAGTAAAAACGGGCAATAGGTTGCTGATTAATATACAAAGTTGCTTGCGCGTTGGTTTTTTTACTATTAAACCAGCCACTTTTACCAATAGCATAATGAGTGTCGTTATACTGTGCGCTGATCCCTTTGCCAGGGTGTAATTGAATGTCGTTAAGTTTATGCCCTGGTACTTTATATTGGCTAAACGCACGGGCAATTGGGTGCTCTGAATAGCTCTCTAGTTGGGCTGCAATCTCAAGTACTTGATTTTTAGTGTACTCTTCACTGAGTATATCGACCGCATCTAAGCTAAAGCGTCCTTGGGTTAGCGTGCCGGTTTTATCAAATGCGAATAAAGTGATTTTAGATAGAGTTTCGAGCACATGCGCTTGTTTTATTAAAATACCTTTACGAGTAAGGTTGGCTACCGAACAGGTTAATGCGGTTGGAATAGCTAAACTTAGCGCGCAAGGACACGTAGCCACGAGTACAGAAATAGTGATCCAAAATGCTTGCTCAGGGGCAATTTGATACCAGCCAAATGCGGTTACCGATGCAAATATAAGTAACACAGCCACAAACCACTGAGCAACTTTATCTGTAATTTCTACTAGTTTAGGGCGTTTAGTAAGTGCATTGTGTTGTAGACGAATTATTTGATTTAGCAGCGTGCTTTGACCTATTTTATTGATTTTTATTTCAATAATACCGTCATGATTGACTGTGCCGGCGTAAACACTGTGATTAATAAACTTATTAACCGGCAGGTGCTCTCCGGTCATCATTGATTCATCAACGCTGGTTTTACCTTTAATTAAAATTCCATCGGCAGGAATGGTTTCGCCGGCTTTAATTAGAATAATATCGTTTAATTTAAGCTTTTTAGCGGCAATAATATGTTCTTGGCCATTTGCATCGAGAGTACGGGCGGTTAGTGGCAATAACTTTTGTAAGTTAGCTGTAAATTCACTGGCTTTTAATCGTGCTCTAAATTCTAGATATTTACCTAATAACAATAAAAAGGTAAACATACATACCGATTCAAAGTACACCTCACCCACTTGCATAAATGTAGCGTAACAACTAGCACCAAATGCACCAAAAATAGCCAGCGAGACAGGTAAATCCATATTGAGTTGTTTTGCTTTTAAGCCATTTATAGCATTAGTTAAAAAGGGCAGTGCGCTATATAAAATAACCGGAGAAGCTAAAACGAGGCTGATCCACCTAAAGTATTCCTCAAAATTACTGTCCATTCCGGAGAACATGCCAAAGTACATAGCAAAGGCAAACATCATCACTTGCATGGTCATTAAACCGGCTACACCTAAGCGGCGAATATAGGCTTTTGCGGTTTGCTGTTTTTGCTGTGCTTCTAAGTCGGACTGAAACGGATAGGCTTTATAGCCAATTTTAGCAAGGCTAGTAATAATTTCGCTCAATGGGGTGGCGGTTTTATCCCATTGCACCATAGCGCGGTTAGTTGAGGTATTAACATCAACACGCTTTACTGTTTTTAAACTAAGTAATTGCTTTTCTATAAGCCATGCACAAGCTGCGCAGGTTATACCTTCTACGCTGAGCAATACTTCTGAGAAGTTGTCATTGGTCGTTATAAATTCGTCTTGAATATCTTCATTGTCGTAGCTTTTAATAAAGGCGAGTTGCTCTGGTACTAACTGCTCTACTTTACCAGCTTGAACGGTACGATATTTATAATAGTCGGTCATACCTTGATCAATAATATTTTGCGCAACGGCTTGGCAGCCAATGCAACACATTGGCTGAGATTTATTATCAATTACTACGTGTGCGCTAAACCCGTTAGGTACACTTTCAAGGCAATGAAAGCAATTTATAGACATACTAAATACTACTTATAATTAGGCGTAACTAAAACAGCAAGGGTGGTTGGTAAGGTAATGTTTTCTTTTAGCTTCCAGCTACCATCAATAGGCTCAATAAATACCGAATAAGCACCGTCGGTAAACCCGTCAAGTAATGCGGTAAATTCTTGATTAGCATTAGGCGTTAGCGTGGCTTCAAAGTCATGCGCTTTAATTGTACGATGATAAAACGACAGTTTTAATGCATGTATGTTGTTCGTATCGCCTTTGGTAAATTTAAAACCAACGCGCTCACTGGTAACATTCAGCTCGCCATGTAAGTATAAAGCTTTTGCCTTATCAAACTTAGTAAGCTCTAAGTTAATTGCTTTGCCTTTTTTATAGTAGTCATCTACCACCATATCAGGGCCATTGCCTATGGCGGTAAAGAATAAGCTAATGCAGCCAATAATTGCAGCAGAGGGAAAAAAGATTAAAAACCAAGGCCAAAAATTTTTATACCACGGAGTAGGTTGCATAGTTACTCTAAAATAAAATGAAGATGCGGCTATACTATAATAAATATTTGTAAAAGACTAAAAAAAAGCCTCCGAGTGGAGGCTTTTTTGATCTGGATTAATCTATTGAATTTAAAAGATTAAATATTCGTTAACGGTGTAACTATTTAGCTTGAGATAAGCTGTAAACGTAAGCCGTTAGTAGGTGTATTTTATCTTCACCTAAAATATCTTTCCACGCTGGCATTACACCGGCACGACCATGGTTAAGTGTTTCTTCAACAGCACGTTGAGAACCGCCATATAACCAAACGTTGTCGGTTAGGTTAGGTGCACCAAAGGGTAAGTTGTGTGCAACAGAGCCTTTACCGTCAGCACCATGACATGCAGCACACATAGCCCACTTAGCTTCGCCGGCAGCAGCGTCTTTTTGGTTTACAGTACGACCTGAAAGGCTAAGTACATGAGCGGTCATTTCTTTAACGCCTTGCTCACCTAATGCAGCACCCCAAGGTGGCATTGCTGCTATACGCCCGTAAAGTAATGTTTCTTTAATTTTATCGGGTGTGCCGCCATATAACCAATCATTATCAGTTAGGTTAGGAAAGCCAGTACCACCACGCGCGTCAGAACCATGACACTGAGAACAGTTTTGTGCAAAAAGACGTTGGCCAATTTCAATTGCTAGCTGACCTTGTGTCTCGGCATGTTTTTCACCATTTTCAAGTGCAACTTGCTGTGCTGCGTCACCTTCAAATTTAGACTCAACCAATTTTACTACAGGTATTTGTGCCAGTTCATTAAAAATAGGACCAAAACGTGCATCTGCAACGCGGTACTCAGCGTCCAGTTTTACAAAGCGACCTTCTTCTTTAGCAAGTTCTACTGCTTCTTTAGACTCAGCCAAAGAAGTAATACCTTGGTTAGAACTAGTCCACTTACCTAACCCTTCCCAGTTACCTAAACCTGGGTAAGCTGCTAAGTAATAAACAGACCAAATAAATGTTGCAAAGAACATGTAAGTCCACCACTTTGGTAGTGGATTATTTAGCTCTTCAATTCCATCATATACATGTCCACAGCTTTCACCTTCAGGTACACCAGCGTAGTTTTTTAAATTCCACACGAGTAAACCAAACAAAATGAACAAACATGATAGGGTTAATACAATAACCCAAATACTCCAAAAGCTAGTCATTTCTCAGACCCCTTTTCCTCGTTAGAGAGCGTATTGTTGTGTTTTTTTTCATCTTCGAAAATAACATTAGCAGCGTCTTTAAAACGTGTTTTACTACGTTTGCTGTATGCCCAAGCAACAATCACAATAAATAGTACTAAAATTACCAGAGTTAAAATGCCTCTGTATGTCCCATAATCCATAATTAGTTACTTCAAGTGGGTGCCAAGCTGTTGCAAATAAGCGATAAGGGCTTGCATTTCTGTTGCACCTTTACCGTCATTCATTGCATCAACTTTGGCAACATCAGCGATTAATTCTTCATCACTACCGTAACCTAAACCATCGTAACGGTCGGTACGGCTATCGATTCCAAATGTGTCACGGAAAATTTTAAGTTTATTCAAAGTCAAGCTTGTATCAAGCGTATTCTCTGCTAACCAAGGAAAGCCTGGCATGTTCGACTCAGGAACCACAGCACGTGGGTCAACTAAGTGAGCATAATGCCAGTCATCCGAATAACGTTTGCCTACACGAGCTAAGTCAGGACCAGTACGTTTAGAACCCCAAAGGAAAGGGTGATCCCAAACAGATTCACCAGCAACTGAATAGTGGCCATAACGCTCAACTTCGTCACGAAAAGGGCGGATCATTTGTGAGTGACAGTTAGAACAACCCTCACGTACATATAGATCTCGGCCTTCCATTTCAAGTGCAGTTAACGGACGTAGTCCGTCAACTGGTTTAGTTGTATCGTCTTGAAACATTAGCGGAGTAATTTCAACTAATGCACCAAAGCTAATTGCGAAAACGGTCAAGATAGCCATAAGGCCAATGTTTTTTTCGACTATTTCGTGTTTGTTTTGTGAATTTTTATTGCTCATTATCTCACTCCGTTATGCTAATTGTGCTTGTTCGTCTAATTGCAGCGAATCGTTCTTCGCTGCCACTGTACGATAAACGTTATAAGCCATAACTAGCATACCTACTACGATGAACACACCACCAATAAAGCGTATAACATAGAAAGGATGAGATGCCTCTAAAGACTGTACAAAGCTATACATTAATGTGCCATCAGAGTTAACTGCACGCCACATTAGACCTTGCATTACACCTGAGATCCACATTGCTACTATGTATAAAACAACACCAACAGTGTGTAACCAAAAATGTGTGTTAATTAATTTAACGCTGTACATACGACCTTGCGAGAATAGCGCAGGGATTAAGTGGTAAATAGCGCCGATAGATATCATTGCAACCCAACCTAATGCACCTGAGTGAACGTGTCCTACAGTCCAGTCGGTGTAATGAGAAAGCGCGTTTACAGATTTAATTGCCATCATTGGGCCTTCAAACGTAGACATACCGTAAAAAGATAATGAAACAACTAAGAAACGTAAAACAGGGTCAGTACGAAGCTTATGCCATGCACCAGATAACGTCATAATACCGTTAATCATGCCACCCCAAGATGGAACGAAGAGGATAATAGACATAACCATACCTAAACTTTGCGTCCAATCAGGAAGCGCAGTGTAGTGAAGGTGATGAGGGCCTGCCCAAATATAAAGCGAAATAAGCGCCCAAAAGTGAACCACTGATAAGCGGTAAGAGTAAACAGGACGGCCTGCTTGTTTTGGTACAAAGTAATACATCATACCTAAAAAGCCAGCTGTTAATAAAAAGCCAACGGCATTGTGTCCGTACCACCACTGTACCATTGCATCAACTGCACCAGCATAAATGGAATACGATTTAGTTAACGACACAGGTACAGCCATACTGTTTACAATATGAAGTACAGCAACCGTAATGATAAAGCCAGCATAGAACCAGTTAGCTACATATATATGAGACACTTTACGCTTTGCGATTGTGCCCATAAATACTACGGCATAAGTTACCCATACAACGGCTATTAAAATATCAATTGGCCACTCAAGTTCTGCATATTCTTTAGAACTTGTAATACCCAAAGGTAGTGTAATAACAGCAAGCACAATAACAAGCTGCCAACCCCAAAATGTAAAGGCTGCTAATTTATCTGAAAGAAGGCGCGTTTGACAGGTACGTTGAACGACGTAATAAGACGTCGCAAAAAGTGCACTTGTACCAAATGCGAAAATAACTGCGTTCGTGTGTAACGGACGAAGTCGAGAGTATGTTAACCATGGTGTATCAAAGTTAAGTGCTGGCCAAGCTAGTTGGGCAGCAATCAGAACCCCAATACTCATGCCAACGATGCCCCAAATCACTGTCATAATAGCGAATTGGCGTACAACTTTATAGTTGTACTCAGTGTGTGATGCTACTGTCTGGCTCATTTTCTGGCTTCCGCTGCAATAAATGCGTTTAGAAATGAATTACCCACCTAAAAAAAGTGGGGCCTACTATTACTTCACAAGCTTGCCATCTAAAACATTAAAAATACGATTATTTTAGAAAACAGACTCGAGAAACCCTTATTTTTTTGCGGTTGAAATGATAAAATTTTTGGCTTAAAAAAGATAGGTCAATTACATAATATTATGACATCAATCAAACTTTACTAGCTTGCTGTTTACTTTTTGAGGTGAATTGTACGTTATTTGTAATAAAAGTGTGATTTGACCTTGTGACTATTAAATTAGTGCCAGCCATTATTTTTTGGATTGTGAGTACCTGCCACATGTATATATATAGAGTATGTTTGTTTTTTTTACTAATTTTTTTAGTTGCGTGTGATTATTCAAAAACCAGCGATACACAACAATTAAAAAACCTTGCTTGCGAAGCCGGTTTACCCTGTACTTTTCCAAATGGCGTTAAAGTGTGGCTTAGCGATGGTGATTTATCCCCTGAAACACCATTCTCCATATTTTCCGAGTTACCTAAAGGGCATGTTATTACGAATGCAAAACTTGAAGGCGTAACTATGTATATGGGGTATATTCCTCAGCAATTTAAGCGCCATGGCAACACTTGGCAAAGTGAAACTATGGTAGGTATTTGCGCTGAAAAAAATATGCTGTGGAAATTAATCCTTAACGTAACCGATGAGGCAACACAGCAAAGCAACTCGGTATATTATTATTTTTACGTTACTTACTAAACATGCCATTGCTTATACTACTTATTAAGTAGCTCGCTTAATTTGCAGCAGGGAGATAAGCATTCTGGTTGAGATCAGTTTAGTTGTGCTTACTCTCTTTAAGTTAAGCGTTACTTTTTATTTCTTGGCGCAGAAAAGCTAAATCCACAGAGGGTTAGCTTTAGCGCAAGAAGATTAAGCCTACAATAAGAGTACTTCGTACACTCACATCATTTTAGCTAGCACTTAGCACTCCTGCCTTTTGTTATTTTTACTTTCTCTTTTTAATTTCGAAAAATGCAAAAATGGTATTTGGTTGAATTAAGTGTACTACTAGGTTTGAGGCAATCATTGCGTCATTAAATTGGTGAATAATTTACTTGTTTAATCTTGGCTGAATAAAAAATCTCTCCTTTAAAAGCTATATATGCGTTAAATCAGACTAATTAATTACTCAAAGCGCATAAATATAGTTATCAATTAACATCTAGTTTTACGGTTTTAATAACCTACTGTGATTAACTTGTTAAATTACCGGTTAAAGGTACATTGTTGAGTTAATTACATTTAATTACAAAGTCCATTAGTTTGATTTCACCTGTGCTTTTAATGTAGCGCAATTTGTTTAACGCATTGATTTTGATGTGTATTTATTAATTAACAAGGAAACATGGTGTAACGTTTGTACCTTTTTTGGGTGTTGTGTTTTTCGGTTGGTTTTTAATTAGCCTTTCGTTAAGTTTTTGTTCAGTTAATCACGCCTAAGTTGCTGTTTTCTGACTCACAATTCTTATAAAAGTGAGCATTACCATTTAGGTAAATTTTCAACAAGTAGGGTTCATCCATGAAAAAATCAACTCTTGGCTTAGCGGTTATCGCTGCTATTCCAATGTTCTCAAGTGTGCAAGTTTTAGCGGCTGACGAAGCGGCAAAATCAATTGAAAAAATTCAAGTAACGGGTTCTCGTATTAAGCGTACCGACATGGAAACGTCTAGTCCTGTTACTCTTATTGGTGCAGATGACATCAAAGCGATGGGCGCAACGAGTATTGATAGCGTTTTACAAAAAATGACTGCTGCAAGTGGCGCTATGACCAATCCTGCAGTTAATAATGGTTCAGGTGGTAATGCACGAGTTGATCTTCGTGGTTTAGGCGCACAGCGTACTTTAGTACTAGTAAATGGCCGACGCATGATTAACTCAGGCACAGGTGCTGCATCTACAGTTGATTTGAATACCATTCCAGTATCTATGATTAAACAAGTTGAAGTGTTAAAAGATGGTGCTTCAGCAGTTTATGGAACAGATGCAGTAGCTGGTGTAGTAAACATCATATTAAAAGATGATTTTGAAGGCCTTGATATGAACCTTAGCGGTGCTATCACTGGCGAAGGCGATGCTGATGAAACTTCATTTGATATCACAATGGGGTCAAGTTTTGATCGCGGTAATGTTGTTATAGGCTTACAGTACACAGACCGTGGTGATGCAAATCAAGCAGACCGTGACTTCTCAAATTGTCCAATTGAAGAAAACTTTGCAGATAAGAGTTTTTATTGTGGAGGTTCTCCATACAGTCCGAACGGTCGAGTATGGGGTACAACTGCTGATCTACAAGGTCAAGCAGATGGTCAGTGGCATGATTATGTAGCAGAAAATGATGCTTATAACTTTGCACCGGATAGTTACTTATATACACCAATGCGTCGTTTAAACCTTACAGGTATTGGTCATTTTGAATTAACTGATGAGACGCGTTTATTCACAGAGTTTACATACTCTAAACGTTGGTCTACTCAACAAATGGCACCACAACCAGTATGGTTTGACTTTAATTATGACCAAGCTGCAATGGGTGATTCACTAATATCACACGGTGTTACTGACGGGGAAGCTATTTCATACGGTCGCCGTATGACTGATATTGGTCCTCGTGGCTATGAACAAGTAGTTGATACAGTACGCGCAGTTATTGGCCTTGATGGTGCATTTGATAATGGTTGGGGCTGGGATACATCTGTAGTATTTGGTCGTAATGATGCTGTAGATCGCGCCACAAATTTATTAAATATGGGTTCTATTCAAAAAGATATAGGTACGGGTAACTTCAATCCTTTAGATCAAAGTGATTGGAGTGCAGGTAATTTAGCTGAATATAACTACACGGAAAATAACTCAGGCGGAAGCCAATTACTTGTTTTATCTGCAGGCTTAAACGGCGAAGTGGTTGAACTACCAGCTGGCTATGTAGGTTTTGCTGCTGGTATTGAGCGTCGTGAAGAAAAAGCATGGTATATACCTGACTCATTAACATCACAAGGCCTAGCTAATGATCCACGTGTAGAGCCAACGGGCGGTCGTTTTGCAGTTAACGAAGCGTATGTTGAGTTTGCAGTACCGCTAGTTGCAGATACAGTGTTTGCTGATAGCATTGATTTGAGTGCTGCTGTGCGTGCATTTGATTATAGTACTTTTGGTTCAGATGAAACATGGAAACTTGGTTTAACATGGCGTGTAAATGATGAGCTAATGCTTCGTGCTGTTCGTTCAACTGCTTTTCGTGCTCCAACAGTTTCAGAGCTATACCAAGGTAAATCACCTTCATTTGAACGAGTCGAGTTCCCAGGAGCGCAGGATCAAGCTGAAGTAACCGTAGGTGGTAATGATAATTTAAGCCCCGAGCTTGCTGATACCGTGACGGCTGGTTTTGTGTATGCACCATCTTGGTTTGAAGGTTTTTCAATGACAGTTGATTACTACGAAATTGAAATTGAAAATGCAATCTCAAGTGTTAATAATCAATATATTGTGAATAGCTGTCTTGATTCAGCATCAGGTAACAATATTAATGAAAATACAGCACTCTGTCAGTCTGCAGGTGTTAAATTTAACCAAAGTACAGGTCGTATTAGCTTTAATAATCAGTTACAAAATATTGGCGCTGAAACAACAAAAGGTTACGATGTAAACTTTAAGTATGCATTCGAAGCTGCAGGTCTTAATTGGCGCACTGGTCTAGATGTAACCATTTTAGACGAATATATAGTTGATTCAGGTACTAGCACGATTGATTATACTGGCCTTGTAACGTCTAGTAGCGGTAGCTATGCAAAAGTTAAGTCAAACTTCACACTAAATGTTTCAGGTGATAATTGGGATACACAATATCAAGCTCGTTTAATCGATGGCCTTGATAGCTATTCATGTCTTGCTGCTGACAGTGAGTGTTTAGTGCCGAGCGTTGGTACTGTTGTTTACCATGACTTAAGTGGTTCATATGTAATAAATGATACTGTTTCTTTATCTGCAGGTGTTAATAACTTGTTTGACAAGCAAGCACCTTATTACACAGGCAACAATGATTCAAACACTGACCCGTATACCTATGACGTATTAGGTCGTCGTTTCTTTGCTGGAATCAATATTAAGTACTAATTAAATACAGTACCATAAATATTTTAAGGCCTAGTTTTTACTAGGCCTTTTTTATTGAACAAAATACTTCAGGCAAGTACACTAAGGAGCTATATTACAAGGAGATTTAATTGTTAAAGCAAGATGAGAATTTATCTTTTATTATTGAACCGCAGCTGGGCCAACGCTCAGAGCAACGCCTTGATTTATACTTTTCTATTCCCAACGAAATGGGCGTGAATGCACAAACCCTTAGTGAAGAATCCTATTTTAATAATCAATTTAAATCTTATTTAGCTTATAACGCCAATAATATTCACCTACCGCTAGTGCGAAGCCGTTTTGTAAGTAAAAACAAAGGTGAGCAGCGAGATTACCGACAAAACCTCAATTTGTATTGTTATCAGGTGCGCTTGGCTATTGATGCAGATATTAAAGAAACCCTCAAAATAGAAGACCCTGATGAATTTTATCAACGGGCGGGTGAGCTGTGCGAGCAAAGCCAAAGCTTATTAAGAAAACTAAGACGTTATACCCCTGAAGATGAAAAGCTAATTTCATTTTACACCAATGCCGATAACTACCTTAGTTGGCAAATAGAGCAGTCGTTTTTAAAACTGCTCGATGAAGGACCACGCAGTAGTGACTATGCAAAAGAGCGCAACGACTTAGTTAACTTTTGTAAGTCAGAAAACAGCTATCGCGAAGAGCAACAATATAATTCAGAATCAACCCTTAAAGATGCAAACCGCATTACTAATAAAATGCGGTTATTGCAGCGTTTAATTGAACATGGTGTAATTTTAAACCGCCAAACTCGCTACCTTAATAGTTATTTAAAACGTTTAGTTAAGGGCTCGGTAACCGCTGTAATTATGGCGTTAGTGATGATAGTTATACTCAACGCACGCGCTACTTTTACAGAAGTTACTGCAACATTAATCTTAATATTGGGGCTTATTTATGGCCTTCGCGAAATATTTAAAGAAGATATAACCCGAATTATTTGGCGCGCTATTGTACGTGGGCGGCCTAAGTGGCGGTTTGTTTTTAAAAATAGCGTGACCAAAGACAAAGTTGCGAGCCAGCTTATTTGGTTAGAATATACGCGCTTTAAAAATATTCCAAAAGAAGTCCGTGCTATTTTCTCCAAACGCCGGCAACAAAATAAGCTCGCTGCACAGTGGTTACACTTTGCAAGCGAAACACGTGTAAATGCCCGAGAGTTTTTACCAGGTTACGATAGTTTGCATCAAACACTGCAGTTTAGCCTTGCGCCGTTTTCTCGCTATCTTAAAAAAGGTGAGGGTAAGTTATATCATCTTGAGAGTAATAAGGTTTCTAAGCAGGCTGTAGAGCGGCGTTATCAATTAAATATGGTATTAGTGCTAACCGAGCGAGATAAAAAGCTGTATCAGCGTTATAAAATAACCATGAACCGCAGTAAAATAGTTAATATTGAACTTATTTACTCTGATGACGGTACTAAGCAGGAATAACAAAGGCTGTAACCGGTTACATCCCATGTTATTCCTCTAAAGGGTTAGCGTTAGTTGTTCGCTAACCCTTTTTTGGTAAATAAAGTTACTTTGTTTGATACGAGTATAACTTCGATATTTTTAGCATCGTCACCCCAAACGCAGTTGGTATGCAGTGTTTTTTCTACGCAGTTATCAGCGCTTCCTAAAAAAACTTCGACTTCTGATTTATCCATACCAATTTTTATTTTTTCGTAGTTCTCTACATTTACTTTAGAACATGCTGCTAGGCTTAGCGTTGCTGCAATAATCAGGAGTTTTTTCATTGTTATTTCCTATGTGTTAAATAACATCATATTAATGTTTGAATTTTCTAATTTGGACGATCATCCCCATTCTAGGGTGATCAAAATAGTGTATTTCTTCACTTATTACTCGTCTAAATTGTGAAAAACGAGCGGCTTCTATTTCACCACTATCGTGCTTTTGGCTAATATCGAAATTAGCGGTTATGTATAAATAATGGCGTAAATGTATTTTAAATAAACCGTCGAGTTCCCACTTCATAGTGGGTTCTTTAGGTGCATTAAAAAAGGAATCTTGCGAGTTAACCAAACTAATAAAGTCTGGGTTTGCATAACTTGGGGCGCTAGGCTCTGCACTTTTAATATGCTCACCAGCGATTAAATGCATGCTAGGTGCACGCGACTTACTTGCCCCTTCAAAACGCCAGCCAGTATGTAATAGTGGCGTTAACCCTTTGCGCTCTAGGGCTTGGCGTTGGCTGTTAAATTGCAGTTGTGTTGGTGCTAAAAGGTATGTTTGCTGCATTGTATCTTGTGCAGCTACAAGCGGTGTTACCGGTAGGTGTTCATAACTTTTTAAATAATCAATACTGTTATCACACACCCCAGATTGCTGTTTTGAGTTAACTAAAGAATCTGTAAAAGAGCGTTTTTCAAAGCGTGTATCGCCATCAATACACGCTTGCATAGCTTGCTCAGTGTAAAGTGGGGTGAGTAAATCAAGTGTGTTTTTATCTTCAATAGCTGGTTTTTTAAGGCTAAAGTCTTCTTGTAAGTACGGAGCAGGGCGTTGTTTAAATACCAGCACTTCTACTTCAAACCAGCGCTCAGCAATTGCGGTGCTGCTAAATAAGCAGCATAAAATAATAAGCGATTTTTTTAGCAACATTAATGGCTAACCTTTTTTTCGAAATCTGCAAGCATTGCAGTGACCATTTTCAAGCGTTCGCGGGCATTTGCCTCGCTAATAACAAAGCGCAGTTTATTTGCGCCATCCATTTTGTACACGCGCGGTGCACTTTGTATCAAGCCTATGATGAAGCTAGGATTAACCTTAGTGTTTTGGCTAAATTCAAAGTAACCACCTTTCGGGTTTGCCTCAATTTTTGTTATACCTAAATCACTTGCTCGCATTTTTAATTGCTGCAGGCTAAAGAGGTTTTTAGCCGCGTCGGGTAATAAGCCAAAGCGGTCGATTAATTCTACCTGCAATTCGTCCATATCGGCAACATTAGCACAACTAGCAACGCGCTTGTACATACCTAAACGTGCGTTCACATCGTAAATATAATCATCGGGTAATAAAGCCGGTAGCTTTAAGTCTACCTCAGTTTGTTTTTGCAAGAGGTTTTCAAGGGTGGGCTCTTTGCCTTCTCGCAATGCTTTTACTGCTTGTTCAAGCATTTCCATGTATAAGCTAAAGCCAATGGTTTGCATTTGTCCTGATTGATCATCACCTAAAAGCTCACCCGCACCACGAATTTCTAAATCGTGGGTTGCTAGTGCAAAACCTGCGCCTAAGTCTTCTAATGACTCTATTGCTTGTAAGCGTTTGCTTGCATCTTTAGAAAGAGCTTTAGGATCGCCTGTTAATAAGTAGGCATAAGCTTGGTGATGGCTGCGACCAACACGTCCACGTAATTGATGTAACTGCGCTAAACCTAGTTTGTCGGCTCTATCCATAATTATGGTGTTAGCAGTTGGTATGTCAATACCGGTTTCTATTATAGTGGTACACACTAATACGTTGTATTTTTGGTGGTAAAAGTCAGCCATTATTTGCTCAAGCTCTTGCTCGCGCATTTGCCCATGTGCACTGGTTACGCTTGCCTCGGGCACCCATTCACTTATTTCTTGTGCTACGCGCTCAATTGTCTCTACGTTATTATGTAAAAAGTAAACTTGGCCACCGCGTTTAATTTCTCGCAGTACTGCTTCACGTATTAATTCTACATCGCGTTGACGCACAAAGGTTTTTACTGCTAAACGCTTTGCAGGTGGAGTGGCAATAATAGATAAGTCGCGCATACCGCTCATGGCCATATTTAAGGTACGCGGGATAGGCGTTGCAGTTAAAGTGAGTATGTCGACATCGGCGCGTAGCGCTTTAATCTTCTCCTTTTGGCGCACCCCAAAGCGATGTTCTTCATCAACAATTAATAAGCCTAAATCGTTAAATATAATATCAGCCTGGATCAGTTTATGAGTACCAATGACAATATCGAGCTTGCCGTTGGCCATTTTTTCAAGCGTGTCTTTTTGCTCTTTAGGTGAGTTAAAACGCGACAGTACACCTACCTCAATAGGAAAGTCGGCAAAACGGTCTTTAAAGTTTTCAAAGTGTTGTTGGGCAAGTAATGTTGTAGGCACCAAAATAGCTACTTGTTTGTTATCGTTAACAGCTACAAATGCGGCGCGCATGGCGACTTCGGTTTTGCCAAAGCCTACATCGCCACACACTAAACGGTCCATGGCTTGTTTTGACTGCATATCGCCTAATACGGCTTCTATGGCGTTGCGTTGATCGTCGGTTTCTTCAAACGGAAAGCTGTCGCTAAATTGGCGATAAGCTGGGGCATCAAGGGTAAATTTATTACCTGGTTTTGCTTGGCGCTGAGCGTAAATGTCAAGTAATTCAGCGGCTACATCGCGCACTTTTTCAGCAGCACGTTTTTTAGCTTTGTCCCATGCATCTGAGCCAAGTTTATGCAGTGGTGCACTGGCTTCTTCGCCGCCCGAATAACGACTTAGCATATGCAGCGCCGAAACCGGTACATACAATTTTGCTTCACTGGCGTAAGTAATGGTAACAAATTCAGTGGTAATGCCTGCGGCATCTATGGTTTGCAAACCTTGATAGCGACCAACGCCGTGATCAAGATGCACAATAGGTTGGCCTTCTTTAAGTTCGGCTAAGTTACGAATTAGTGCATCTTGGCTGGCTTGGTATTTATGCTTACGGCGACGGCGCTGCGATACTTTTATGCCAAGCAGTTCTTGTTCGGTGATAATAGATAAACTAGGTTTAGTACCTAATACAACACTTTGCTCCAGTGGGCTAACAATTAGGCCAACATCGCTTTGGCTTTTTGTAAACTGCTCAAAACTAGTAAATTCTTTAAACTTTAAGCCGCTAGGTTTTAATACTCCCAGTAATGACTCGCGCCGGCCATCCGACTCTACGCTTAGTAAAATACGGCCTTTGTGCTTTTTTTGCGCCGCTACATAGTTTATAAACGCACCGTAAGGTTCGCTTTGTTTATGATCAATGCGAATAACAGGTAATTCACTAACAGTTAAATTTTTATTGCCTGCTTTTGTACCTAGTTTTGCTTGAGATAAGCGAATACGCGCATAATTCCCTAAATTAGCAAACAATTCATTAATGGGTTGATACAGCGCGCTTGGCTCTAATAATGGACGCAGTGGGTCTACGCGGCGGTTTTCATAGCGCACGTTTACGTCATGCCAAAAATTATCGGCGGCATGTTCTAAATCACCGAGCTGCATTACCGTTGTGGTTTCAGGTAGGTAATCAAAAATAGTGGCCAGTTGCTCGAAAAACAGTGGCATATAATATTCTATACCGGCGGGCCAATTACCTTTACTCACTTGCATGTAAACAGAATCTTGCTGCGCGCTGGCACCAAACTTCTCACGGTACGCTATTCTAAAGCGTTCAATGTCGGCTTCGTTAGTGGGGAATTCGTGTGCCGGGAGCAGTTCAATTTTATCTACTTTTTCATCTGAGCGCTGGGTTTCAACATCAAATAAACGAATGCTGTCGAGCTCGTCGTCAAAAAAGTCGAGTCTAAAAGGATGCGGGCTGCCCATAGGGTATAAGTCGACAATAGAGCCGCGAATGGCGTACTCGCCGTGCTCCATTACTTGCTGTACGTTTAAATAACCCGCTTGTTCTAAATTATTTCTGAAATTATGAGTATCGAGCTTATCACCCACCTTAAAGTTAATTGTGGACCCATAAATAAACGAAGCCGGGGCGGTGCGCAGCATTAAGGTAGAAACAGGGACAATTAAAACACTTTGTTGCTCGTTTTTGAGCGTATTTAAAGTGGCTAAACGGGCAGAAATAATATCTTGATGAGGAGAAAAGTGGTCGTAAGGCAGGGTTTCCCAGTCAGGAAATATCATTACCGGGTTGTCGGGCAATAAATATTCTAGCTCGGTTTCAAGGCGCAGGGCGCTTGGCGTGTCTGGGGTTACAATTAATACTAAATTGTCTTGTTGTTTTACACCCTCAGCAATAGCAATGCTTAAACCGCTGCCGCTAAGTTGCCCCCATTGAATTTTATCTTTTTGAGATTTCACCCAAGGCAAGGCTGCCCATTGCTCAAACGCCATTTATTACTCCATTTATAAATTGGCCCTAATTTATTATGTAATAAGGGCCAAGTAATTTTATTTAATCGCGGTAAATTTTTGTTAAGTCTTGGTAGTGATCAATTCTGCGGTCGCGTAAATACGGCCAAATACGTCTTACGTTTTCGCTGCGCTGTTGATCAAGCTCAATTACTAAAATTTGCTCGTCAGTATTATTAGCCTCAGCAAGTAATTCACCTTGTGGCCCTGCAATAAAAGAGTTCCCCCAAAATTGAATCCCTTCGCTTTGCTCACTTGGGTCTTGCTCGACTCCAACGCGGTTACAACTAATTACCGGTACACCATTGGCAATCGCATGGGCGCGCTGGCTAATAACCCACGCATCTTTTTGGCGGGTTTGTTCATCGCTATCATCACGCGGATCCCAGCCTATTGCAGTTGGATAAATAAGTAGCTCAGCACCGGCCATTGCCATTAAGCGTGCAGCTTCAGGAAACCACTGATCCCAACATACTAATACGCCCAATTTACCTACTGAGGTTTGAATTGGCTCAAAGCCTAAATCGCCTGGAGTAAAGTAAAATTTTTCGTAAAAACCAGGGTCATCGGGAATATGCATTTTACGGTATTTACCGGCAATACTGCCGTCATTTTCAAGTACTACAGCGGTATTGTGATAAAGGCCGGTAGCACGTTTTTCAAATAACGACGCCACAATTACAATGCTTAACTCTTTTGCCAGCTCACCTAAAGTATGCGTGCTTGGGCCTGGAATGGTTTCGGCTAAATCAAACACGTCTACATCTTCGGTTTGGCAAAAGTACAGGCTACGGTGTAGCTCTTGCAGCACAACTAATTTAGCGCCTTTGTTGGCTGCTTCACGAATTGCGGCAATCGACTTTGCCATATTTTGCTCAGCATTATCGCTATTGCTTTGTTGTACGAGTGCAACGGTTAATTTTGCAGGGCTGGTCATTGAGCTGCTCCAGTTAAAAATCTACGTGGGAGTTGCATTGTTATACAGTGCAAACTGCCAAATTGTTCAATAATAGGTAGGCAATTAATGCCCACAATTGTGTGCTCTGGGTACGCTTGTTGAATTTGCGTTAAGGCGAGCTTATCGCTTACATCATCGTACGTTGGTACTAATACCGTATTATTAATAATTAAGTAGTTAGCATAGGTGGCAGGCAAACGTGTTTGCTCATCGTCATACACTGCTTTGGGCCAAGGTAAGGCAATTAAATTATATGGGGTGTTATCGGTAGTTTTAAAGCCTTGAAGCTGTTTTTCCATCGCATGCAGCGCGTTGTAATGCTCATCGGTTTTATCGTCGCACTGTACATAAACAAGAGTATTGTTTGGTGCAAAGCGAACTAGCGTGTCTATGTGACTGTCGGTGTCGTCGCCCGCTAAATAACCATGGTCAACCCATAAAAAGTCAGTTGCTCCTAAGTGCTGTTTTAACAGTGTTGCAATGTCACTTGGGGTTAAATTTGGGTTGCGGTTTTTATTGAGCAAACATTCACTGGTAGTAAGTAATACGCCGTGTTCGTTTATTTCAATGCCACCGCCTTCAAGCACCATATCTACTGCTTGGTAGTCATTATTTGTATCGCTAAGCTCATTGACTAAAACACGGTTTATTTGATTATCTAAATTACTTGCAAATTTATTGCCCCAACCGTTAAAGGTAAAATCATACACTTTAAGCTGATTAGGGTTATTTATAGCGGCGCAAGTAAGGGGGCCGTGATCGCGTGCCCATGTATCATTTGTTGGTGTAACTACAAAGTGAACACAGTTTGAGGGGACATTGGCGGCGTGCAATAGCGCAATAACATGCTCTTTTACAGGCTCACTGTGCGCTACAATAACTAACTGTTGAACTGCGGTAATATGTTTTGCAAGCGCTACATACACAGGCTCAACGCGTGCTAAGTTTTCAGCCCAATCGGTGTTTTTATGCGGCCAAGTTAGCATAACAGCGTCTTGCTCGGCCCATTCTGGTAAAAGTCTAAAATTCATGAGTAATTGATACAAATTAAGGTAGCGCTAGTTTAGCAGTTTGAGTGTACATGTCAGCTATTTATCATCTGCTTGCATGTTTTGTGATTGCTCTAATTGCTGGCGTTTTTTTAGTTGTCGGGTTTGCGCATGCAAACTGGCTCTAACGACTAGTTCTTGGTCGCTGTCTCTTATGGCTATAAAGAGTAAAGTGTATTGGTAATGCTCGGTATCGATTTTTTTAATTGCAACGACTTCGGTATAGCAATAAACAGCTGACGCTTCATGGTGTAAAAAAAGTTTAGTCCGAAATTTTTGCCCTAAAGAATAAACATCCTCTGTTGTAAATTTTACGCCACCGCCGCCATAACTATCGCAATAAATAGCGTTATCTTCGCTTTGCTCTGAGGCGAGAACATGGCTCATTATTAAGTCTATTTTACGTGATTGCGCTTGTAAAAAAACTGCTAGTTCTTGGGCAACATCACCTAAATTACGCAGTGGTCCAAGCGCGCTTTGCTCTAAGCTACTTACTTCATTAGCGAGTTTAAATAAAGGGGGAATGTCTGCGTCTAACTGGGTAAGGTTTTTTGGAACGGCGTTATCATCAACTATGTATAGGTTTACACGGTTACTTTCATCAATTTGAAAATATTGTTCAAACTCACTTAATCTTTGACTGTTCATAGCACTCTCCGCAACACATTTAAGTAATAATAGCGCCCTTAGTGCTAAATTACTAGAATATATGTTTTTTGAATAACTGCTTGAATACTTTATTTATATTCATTTTATAAATATAAAAAAACGGCCAACGTTATCCTAACATTGGCCGCTGGGTATTGATTAATTTTTACCACTTTAATCATGGCACATAGATGCCGTATGGGGAGGAGACCATTACATCAGGTTATTTAAGCAGCTCGGTTAACTCATGTAAGTTTTTTACAACATGATCTGGTTTTTTAGCCAGTGGGTAAAGTGCTTTACCTGGGCGTGCAATAAAAGTGGTTTGTAAACCGGCTGCTTTTGCGCCGGCTACGTCCCAACCATGTGCTGCAACCATCATGGCTTCATTTGGTTTTACATTAAGTTTTTTAAGTACCCATTGGTACGCACGTAAGTCAGGCTTGTACACTTTAATATCTTCAATGCTGTAGCGCTCGTCAAAATAATGGGTTAAACCAGCGCTTTCAAATTGTGCTTGTACGCCTTTATTTGAAGAGTTTGTTAGGCTAACCAGCTTATAACCTTGTGCTCTTAATGCAGCTAAACCTGCTTTTACGTCTGCGTGTGGGGGCAATGTTAACAATGGTGTAACAATCGCGGTTTTTGCTTGCTCGCTGGTAATATTAATATTGTTGTTTTGTGCCACCATTAATAATGACGCTACGCCAATTTGGCCAAAGTCTTGGTAATCGCCAATTACAGTTGATACCAACGAGTGGTGTAGCATAGTAGAAAACCACAATGGTAATAAATCTTCTCGCCCACCAAGTGCTTCGCCTATAGAAGCGCGCATTGAATCTAGATCAAGGAGTGTTTCGTTAACGTCAAAAATTAACACTTTAGGTTTATTTGAGGTTTGTTCGGCCATAGTATCTCCAGATAATAGGCTTGCGCCTAAAATTAATGAAAGGGTTAGGGTTTTTAGGGATGTTAATACAGACATTATTTACTCTCAGATTTTAAAGCGTTTAATACATCAAAAGGTTCAGCGCGTAGGGTGTAGTCTTCAGTTACAAATGCGTAAGTGATCACACCTTGTTGATTAATAACATAAGTGGCCGGTAGTGGTAGTTGAAAGCTTTTATCGCCGTAGTAGTGCTCAAAATCAATACCAAATTCGGTATATAACGCTTGAATACGCTCATCGAGTGTAAACAATAAACCGAACTGCTTGGCTATTTTATTACTTACATCTGAAAGTACATCAAATTCAAGGTCGTTTTTTTGCGCCGTTGACAGTGTTTCATCAGGAAGTTGTGGTGAAATGGCAATTAACTGTGCATTTTGCGCTTTAAATTGTGGTAAGTAATCATTCAGGGCTTTTAACTCTAAATTGCAATAAGGGCACCAGCCACCACGGTAAAAGCTAATAATTACTGGGCCTTGTTTTAATAATGTCGCAAGTTCAACCGTGTTCCCTTGATGATTAGCCAAGCTAAAATTGGTAACTTTTTGCCCTACCTGTAATGCATTATCTTTAATGTGCTGGGCAATAAGCTCTGCGTTTGTCGTATTCATTAGTGCTAAAACATCTGCAGGGAGCTTTGCTTCTTTTTGCACGTTATAGGCGTCAATTTGCGCTTTTAAACTCATATATAACCTCAATAATTAAGTTACGTTAGATTATATAGTTTTAGTTATTTAAATATAGATTGCAAAAGTGAAAGCTTCATTCGAAAATATTAAACATTGAAAACCCAAAGTAGCTTTTTATGTATAACATAAGTGATTTAGAAACTTTTATAGCCGTAGTAGAGAATAAAGGTGTACTTGCCGCTGCGCGCGAGCAAGGTTTATCGCCAGCAACAGTGAGCCATCGCCTTAGTAAATTAGAGCGAGAGTTGTCTACTGTTTTAGTCTTTAGGGATAGTCGGCGAGTACGTTTATCGCCTGCAGGAGAGGTGTTTTACACGCGTGTGGGCGCTATTATTGAGGCACTGCACGATGCAGAGCATAGTATAGGTGCTCGCAGCTCAACTGTGAGTGGGTTGCTAAGGGTAACTATGCCACCGTGGATTTTTTCTAAGTATGTTATGCCTAAGCTCAGCGAGTTTGAAAGTGAATATCCTCAATTAAAACTCGACTTTTTAATTACGGACCACTTTATTAATGTGGTTGATGATGCTCAAGATGTGGCTATAAGAGTAGGGCAGTTAAACGACTCTGGCATGTTGTCGCGTAAAATAGTCAATAATAGCCGTGTGTTATGTGCAGCGCCTAGCTATATAAATAAACAGGGTATGCCAAGTAATTTAACCGAGCTTGCGGCGCATTATTGGGTATGTTTGCCGTGGCAAAAGCAATTAAAATTATTTGACGAGCAAGGCAAAATCCACAGTTTTAATGCTAAAACCCGCTTTACTATTTCAAACTCAGATAACATGACCCAAGCTGCCATTGCTGGGCATGGCATTGCAATTAAATCAAAAATAGCAATTGGTGAAGAGCTTGCAAATGGCACCTTAGTTGAAGTTATGCCCGGTGTAATGGCGCAAAGCGACGCACCAGTATGGTTTTTACGGCCACAAAACAGCTTAACCACACGTAAAACTGAGGTGTTTTTTAACTTTATAAAGTCATTATTTGTTGCATGCTAACTATATAAGCGGTTGCATGACGCTTTTATTATGAGCAGCGCATGCGTTAGATCAACCTTTGTTCTTATACTCATTTGAGAATATTTTATTGTTGTTATTATCTCCCTCAGGCTTATTGGCCGTTTTATTTCTTTGAGGGATTAAATTTAACAATGAAAAAAGTGACGTACATTGTGTTAGTAGGTATTGCACTCTTGGTGTTTGCCTTTGTGGGCGCTAAGCTCATTCCTATTACTTTAGCACCACCTTTAGCTGCAACACATAAAGTAGATATTAACGATCAAACGCTCATTGCTCAGGGCGAATACTACGCACGAGTTGCTGACTGTATTGCGTGCCATACGGCACCCGGCGGAAAACATTTTGCGGGTGGCTTAGGCATGCAAACACCTATGGGGGCTATTTATTCTACAAATATTACTCCCGACATCGAAACAGGCATTGGTAGTTATAGCTATGCCGATTTTGAACGTGCAGTTAGAAAAGGCATTCGCCAAGATAACCAACCGCTTTATCCTGCTATGCCTTTTGTGTCATATAAAATAGTAAATGATGCTGAAATAGAGGCAATGTACGCGTATTTTATGTCAAGCGTTAGCGCAGTAAAGCAACAAAATCAACAAACAACCATTCCATGGCCTGCAAGTATGCGTTGGCCATTAGCATGGTGGCATGCATTATTTTCACCAGCGCGTAGCTTTACAGCTAACCCCAATTTAACGACTGAGCAAAATCAGGGTGCCTATTTAGTTGAGGGATTAGCTCACTGTGGTGCGTGCCATACGCCACGTGGTATTGCTTTTCAAGAAAAGGCGCTATCAGATGATGCATCGGGTCAGTTTGTATCAGGCTCAGTACTGGAGGGCTGGTATGCTAAAAGTTTACGTAATGAAGGGTTAGGCTTAGCAACCTGGAAACAAGCCGATATTGTTGAATTTTTAAAAACAGGACGTACCGACAAAACTGCCGCATTTGGCAGCATGGCCGATGTAGTGGCGCATAGTACGCGGTACTTTACTGATAAAGATTTAAACGCTATTGCTAGCTATTTGCATCAGTTAGCACCGCGCCCTGGGTATGAAAAAAATTGGCAGTCAAAAGCAGATACCACTACAAGTGCATTGCGGGCAGGTGACTTTTCGGCCTCTGGTGCTTTGTTGTATATGGAGCAGTGCGCCGCGTGTCATCGTTTAGATGGAAAAGGCGCACCACGTATTTTTCCAGCATTGGCTGGTAACTCTATTGTGTTTGCAGAAGATCCCAGTTCGTTAATTCAAGTCACTTTAGCAGGGGGTGAAATGGCAACAACCGCGCACGATGTAATGACATTTACTATGCCTGAGTTTTATCATTTAAAAAACCAAGAGTTAGCCGATGTTTTAAACTTTATTCGCAACAGTTGGGGCAATCATGGCAGCCATATTTCAACTCGAGATGTTGCGACTATGCGCCGTGTAGTTGACCATGCTCCGGTACATTATGTACCCGCAAAGGAGATAGAAAATGAATAAGTTACTAGGGATAAGCGTGCTTGTAGTTGTAATTTCGGTTGCTGCTTACATGGGCTATGAAAGCCGTTTTTATGATGCGCCTGATGCAAAAACTTACGATGTAATTGATGCCGAAGGTAAGGTGATTGATCAATTTACCATTCCTAAAATTACCGATGTAGTAGGCCACAAAGATGAAGAGGCTATTTTATACGGTATGCGCTTACTTAACGAAACGGCGCGCTTATTGCCCGATAATGTAGGTAACGGGCTCAATTGCAATAGTTGCCATATGGGGCAAGGTAAACGAGAGTTGGGGGCACCCTATATAAATACTTATAATCGCTATCCGCGCTTTAATCCGCGTGCGCAACGCGTACTTGATTTAAACGAGCGTATTAACGGCTGTTTTCAACGTTCGATGAATGGTAAACCAATCCCAATAGATTCGCCAGAAATGCAAGGTATGCATGCTTATATGAAATGGTTGGGTGGTGATGTGGCACCGGGCAATACCGTTAAGCTAACTAGCCTAGAGTTTTTTAAAGTAGGCAAATATACAGCAAACGCAAATAACGGTGCACAGGTTTATGCAGCGCAATGCGGTACTTGTCATGGCAGTGATGGCGAGGGGATAAAAGATCAATTTGGTGATTATATTTTCCCACCATTATGGGGCGATGACTCATTTAACATTGGGGCAGGTATGGCACGAGCCTCTCGAGCAGGTGCATTTGTTATTCATAACATGCCATTGAGTGTGAGTCGTGAAGCGCCGCTTGGGCAGATCACTTTATCAGAGCAAGAGGTTGTTGATGTTGTGGAATACTTTACTAAAAAGCCACGTCCAGACTTTGCAGGTAAAGAAAACGATTGGCCAGGTATGGATAATCCCGCTGATTCTCGTTATTAATACAGTATGCATAACCGCTTAAGCTAACAAGGTTAAGCGGTTTTTTATTGCTGCAATGTACTTAGTTAAAACTCAGATTATTTACTCTGTGTATACTAGAGTAGTACAAAAAAGCGCGCCGTTTTGGCGCATTTTTATTGGCATAACATAAACCTAATATTTGAATTAAGACCATTACCTCAGATTATTTAAAATTCCACATTGACCATATACCTACTTCATTTTGAGTTCGCTCAACTGTTGCACTATCAATATTACTTTGCTTAGCAACAAGCGCCAGCGTTAAATAAGAAGTTGCCTTATAATCAACACCTAGTTGTATGTAATCACGTTCTAAACTAGCGTTTAAACGTCTATTAGGGTTGATTGTATCGTACCGAGCAAATGCAGAGTAACCCGGTTTAAAAGCATAACTTGCCCAGGTCCCCCAGCCGCTGCTAGCGTCTTGCGGTATTTTGTTAACTTGGTTCCAGTTGTCGTTATATACATATTCAACGCCAAAACGTACCCCTTGATGCAGGTAACTTAGCGCTGCATTGAAACGCTCTGCAGTATGATTTTTCTCGGCCTCGTCTTTATCAAGTGCGCGTGTACCTTGATAGGCACCTAAAGCAAAATCAAATTGTTTATTTATATGCCACACAGCCGATGCTTCTAAATCAATTCGATCGCCCACAGTTGGCTTTTGAAAACCACCCCCAGTAATAGCCGATACAGCGTACGAAAAGTGCGCCGATTTATGGCCATAATGAATACCTAAATCGGTTGGACCGGCTAATTTGTTTTTTGGCGTTAAGCTCGGATCAACATAACGATACCCTACACGGCGTGCGATGTAATCAATCCATGGCAGTTCAGCAACACCAATTTTAAGCGTACTTCCTTGATTAAAATTGCGTTTTATATAAGCATGACGAAACCAAATGTCGGTAGGGTCTTGCTGGCGTTGCCACTGCACATCTGTGGTCACTGTTAATGACCAGTCATCATTAAATTGATGATCTAAATTAAGATAAAAGCGTTTTACATCAAGTTGCCAATCTTCAATATCCTGGTGCTGATCGTCAATTTGAATATTACTAAAATTCGCAAATACTTGGCTCGATAACGTGGTTTGCGATGCGCTCACCGGTGCACTAATAACAAGCAATCCACTTGCTGCTAATAATACAGAAACACTTAAACTTGTTTTATTAAACACCACAAAACTCCCTTAGGTTGCTTACATTCAAGCGAGATAAATTTTGCATATTATAGCTTTTTAGTTGTTGCACCACGAACTTGCTAATACGTTATTTAGTTAAAGCATGACCTAGGTCAAAATGCAGGTTTATTACTGTTTTAATAACATATAAAGAGACTTTTAACGCAACGAAAAAATAACCGCGGATTAACAATTTACCTTGTAATTAACGTTAAAATTAGTCATCTTAACAAACTTAGGTTTATACAATAATAAGGGATGAAATTAAGGATGGCGCGAGGACTCAAATTAGCCACTACATTTACAGAGTTATCGACTCATTTACGCCGCTTTGTTTCACGAATAGTGTTACCTGACGACGTAGAAGATATAGTGCAAGAAACCTTTATTAAAAGCTACGAAGCTGATTTAAAACAAGATATTCAATTTACGCGTAGTTACATGCTCAAAACTGCTAAACACCTTGCCCTTAATCATATTGCTAAATGGGATAATAAATTTAGCGACTCCCTTTGTGATGATCATGAATTACCAAAGTTACTTAAATCAATACAACTAGAGGACGAGTACACCTCGAAAGAGCGTTTTTTATTGTTTTGTCGGGCAACAGAGCAACTAAGCTTGACGGTTCGTAAGTGTTTTATATTAAAAAAAGTGTACGGTATGAGCCAAAAAGAAATTGCCCAGCAACTACAGTTAAGTCAAAGCACAGTAGAAAAACATATTGCAAAAGGGTTACTACAAACCATGCTATACATGCGAGAGCATTCTCAGGATGAAAATGAGCAGTATAAAAAGCACGACACCGCTGCTCAAAAGCCAACTATAGTGAGTGTGGCAAAATGAGTAATATTCATCAATTTACACCAAAAGATTTAATTTTAGAAACAGCAGCTAATTGGATAAGCGCGATAGATCGCGGTTTAAACAAGGTTGAAAAAGAGCAATTTAAATTATGGATGCTGCAAAGTAATGCACACCAAGACGCCGTTTACGAACTCGCTAAGTTGTGGGACGAACTGAGCGTATTAAACGAGTTAAGCACTTTATTTCCGCATAAAAACAATACCGAGGAAAAAAGTAAATGGGTGTTTTCGTATGGTATCGCGGCCAGCTTATTTGCTGCGTTAATGATTTGCAGTTACTTATTGGTTAATTTAGAGACTGGTTATAACCAAGCCCTAGCGAAAGTTAATTATACTAAAATTTATAAAACCAAGGTGGGAGAGCAAGCCACTTACGTACTGCCCGATGGCACCATAGTGCAACTTAATACCAATAGCCTATTAGAGGTTGCCTATAGTAAAGGGCGCAGACAGTTATTACTGAGTAGAGGGGAAGGGCGTTTTAATGTTGCTAAAGATGCTACGCGGCCATTTAGTGTGATGGCAGGTGATAAAAGCTTTACAGCATTAGGTACTGTATTTAATGTGCAGCGCAATACCTCATCTCATTTAGAATTAGTGGTAACCGAAGGAAAAGTGATGATCACTGATCCGAGTGTAGCTGTAGATGCTAACGATTTTAAAGCCTATCAACTAGCCGATAACAGCACCCAAAAAATTAGAAAAATAAACGCAAACATTGTACTTTCGGGCGAAAA
The DNA here is from genome assembly GCF_015864415.1 of Pseudoalteromonas sp. SCQQ13. Lineage (NCBI taxonomy): Bacteria > Pseudomonadati > Pseudomonadota > Gammaproteobacteria > Alteromonadales > Pseudoalteromonadaceae > Pseudoalteromonas > Pseudoalteromonas sp. SCQQ13. The sequence goes on from NZ_JADYXG010000008.1 coordinate 53,081, forward strand.
AGCAATTATAGAAAAAAGTGTTACAGCGCCTATTAAACGCCTCTCTGCTGACGATGTGCAACGAGATTTAGCGTGGCAAAATGGCATGCTAATTTTTAACGGAGAACAATTAAGCGATGCCTTAAATGAAGTTAGCCGTTATACCGCTACTCGGTTTGAGCTTTCATCGGCAGAGCTTGCGAATATTAAAGTTGCAGGGGTATTTAAGGCGGGTGATGTTGCTGGGCTACTTGAAAGTTTAAAAACAAATTTTTCGATTGATCACGAACGCTTAGGTGAGCACGTAGTTAGCCTTAAACGTCAAACTAAGTCATAAATAGCAGCGCCTAAAATCATGCTAATGTTGGATTAAGTTGCAATTATGAACATGCAAAGTAAAAAATATATTAATAAAAAGAATAAAACCTATAGAGGATTTTTGTTTGCCAACTGTTTATATAAGTTGCGCAGTAACCAAACGCATTTATTGTGTAGTTTGAGTGTGCTTGCATCGGCTTTTTTTAGCTTGAATGTTTTAGCCACAGTAACTACCGGGCAAATGGTGCAATTTGATATAAAAGCGCAGCGAGCAGACAAAGCTTTAATAGAATTTGCTAAGCAAACAGAGCAAACCGTGGTGTTTTCTTATGAGTTAGCTAAACAATATAATGCAAATTCGCTTTATGGTTTTTACACCCAATTAGATGCACTGGAGGCACTGTTAGGTGACACTAAGCTCGATGCGGTTGTTGATCAAAATGGTTTACTGAGTATAAAACTCAAACAAATCAATAGGAAAAATAACAACATGATGAAGCTTTCAGGCGTTAGTGCAGCAATATTGCCTGCATTACTTGCTGCAAACACTCAGGGCGTTAATGCTGCTGAAGATGTTGCCCAAGAAAAAATAGAAAAAATTGCCATTGTCGGGAGTCGTGTAGCAGGTCGTTCAGTTGAAGATTTACCTGTTCCGGTTGATATTTTAAGTGCAGAAGCACTAGAGAATACAGGGCAAACAGAAGTGGGCAGAATGCTGCAGTCAATTGCGCCTTCGTTTAACTTTTCAAGCTCGTCAATTAGTGATGGCACCGACGCCCTTCGCCCAGCAACACTGCGTGGTTTAGGCCCAGATCAAACATTAGTACTTATTAACGGTAAGCGCCGCCATCAAGCCAGTATTATTCATATTAATACTTCAGTAGGTCGTGGTACAGCGGGTACCGATATGAATGCTATTCCGGCGTCGGCAATTAAGCGCATTGAAGTACTGCGTGACGGTGCTGCAGCGCAATATGGCTCAGATGCCATAGCGGGTGTTATTAATATAGTACTCAAAGATGGTAGCGAAGGTGGTAAAGCCGCAATTAACTATGGCCAATATTCAGAAGGCGATGGTGAAACGATAAACCTTGATTTTAATAAGGGTTTTGCTTTAGGTGATAAAGGTTACGTAAATACTACACTTAACTACCGTGATCGTGCGCCAACTAACCGTGCCGGTTTACATGGCTCTTGCCAATTTAATGGTTGTACAACACTTGATGACGGCACTTTAGTAGCGGGCGATCCGCGAGAGCTAACAGCCGACAGAGATACCTTTAGAATAGGCGATGCCGACTCACAACAATTTGGCTTAATTGTAAGCACAGGTTATGAGTTAGGTGATGGCGAACTATACGGTTTTATTACTTATTCAACGCGCGATAACGAGTCGGCAGCGTTTTTCAGGCACAATGCCAACGGTGGCGGTAATACGGTTTTACAAGATAACGATGCGACAATTCAGGCTGGCTTTTTGCCAAAAATTAACACCACTATCGACGATATTTCGTATAACTTTGGTTACAAAACGCAATTTGATAACGATGCTAGCTTAGACTTATCGTACACCTATGGTGAAAACAGTATTGATTACACTACCAGTGACACAATTAACGCCTCGTACGCTAACTTTTTACGCTACGACCAAGGCTTAAGCGCTGCTGATATTCGCGCCACTATTCCGCGTGAAGCCTATGCTTACGGTATGGAATTATCGCTACAAACGCTTAATTTAGATTTTACTCAAAATTTTGATGATTACTCACTCGCTATGGGCGCAGAAATTCGCACCGATGAGTATCGCATTTTAGAAGGCAGCGAATACGCATACCGAGATTACGACACTAATAACGGCGTAAGTATATACGACGGTTTAAGCGGTGGCGTTGGTAGCGAAGATGCTTCGGGCGGCACGCAAGGTTTTGGTGGTTCATCGCCAATGTCATCGGTTGATGAGTCGCGTGATGTGATTTCGTTCTACCTTGATGCTGAAACCTATATTATTGAAGACGTTATTTTATCGGGCGCACTGCGCTACGATAATTATAAAGGCTTTGGTGATACGGTTAACTTTAAACTAGCGGGTAACTGGTCGATTACTGACGATATATCACTGCGTGGTGCATTAAGCTCAGGTTTTAGAGCGCCGTCAATGCAGCAGCTGTATTTTAATAATATCAGTACTCAATTTGTTGTTGACGATGTTACTGGCAACTTAGTTGCCGAAGAAGTCGGTACTTTTAGAAACGACTCAACATTAGCGCAAAGCTTAGGTATTCCAAAATTAACAGAAGAAAAGTCGCAAAACCGCAGCTTAGGTATAGTGTATAACGTAACAGACAACATTAACGTAACGCTCGACTATTACTCAATTGATATAGACGACCGTATAGTTATTAGTAATCGTTTAGGTAAAGGGTTATCGCCAAGTCTTGACGCTGCATTAATAAGCTCAGGTGCTGGTGCGGGTCAGTTTTTCTTAAATGGTGCTGATACAGAAACGCAAGGTATTGACTTTGTTGCTACCTGGAACACTGAAGGGTTAGGCGGTACGCTTGATTTTACCTTAGCAGCTAACTTTACTAAAACCGATGTGGTGTCGTTATTTACCCCGGCAGGTTCAGGTTTAGAAACAGTACCGGTTGAGGACGTGTTCTCTGACCAAGAAATTTCGATTATTGAAGAATGGCAACCAGAGGATCGCATTAACTTAAGTGCGCTTTATCAACGTGATGACTGGACAGTTAATTTGTCACTTAATCGCTTTGGTGAGTACACAGTAGAAGATGGCGGCCGCCAGACTTACGGTGCCGAAATATTAACTGATGTTAAAGTAAATTACTTTATAACTGAGAACTTATCGGTAAATATTGGCGCAAATAACTTATTTGATGTCTACCCAGATGAAAATACCATAGGTAATTCACGTACTGGTACTATTGTAGATGCCCAAGGCAATACCATTGTAAGCAGCCCAGGGGTATTTAAATACTCTCGCCGTTCAGCCCCATTTGGCTTTAACGGTGCGTATTACTACCTAGGTGCAGAATACCGCTTTTAATTATAGATACTCCCATTTTTATACTTAATATAAAGCCCAGCATTTAAGAATGCTGGGCTTTTTTAATTGTTTAACCTGAACTCAGCTTTAGGTTGAGTTATTATCCAGAATTTAGGCTACTTACTGCTTTTTCATTCGGCTCATTTCAGCATGACAGCTTTGCATTGTTAGTAATGCTTTAGCTAGTACAGCTTCGCAGTCTGCGGGTTGTGGTTTTTTCATTGCATCTTTAATTTCTTCGAGGGTTTTATCCTCAACTTCTTCTAGCTCTTTAATATACGTATCGTCGTTATTGCTGCTAAATTTAGTGATAAGCGCAGTGTAAGCACGGCGCGCTTCTACCGCAAATGATGAGCCATCCTCACGTTCGCCTTGTTCATTAACAGCAAAAGGTTGTAAGCGTTCAACGGTTACCTTACGTGCATCAATCATGCGCTGGAAAAGGGCGGCAACAGCGGGATCTTTTACGTTCTGTTGGGCTTTTTCGTAAAAATCTATACCACTATTCATTACTTGGATGATGTCAGAAATATGATTTACTTCATTACTTTGATGGGTGTTCATAATGACCTCTCTTATAAATGAAATTAAATGTTCATTTATATAAAAGCAAAGGTTGTTCCACTATAAATACTTTCGTAATCATTTGTTTTTATTGGTATAAATGTATTTTTAGGATGATGTTTGCTTACTTGTTAGATTAAGTAAGCAAATTTTACAAAGCTTTTGTAACGGTATTACTTAAGTTCTTCAGCAACTTCGGCTACTTTTTGACGTAACCAAATATGACTAGCATCGCGATGTAACAGCGGGCTCCAAATCATATCTAACTCAAACGGTGGAATAGGAAAAGGAGGTTCTAATATTTTAAGACTCGGATCGTCTATATAAATGTTAGCTGCTTTGGAGGGCAATGTTGCTATTAAGTTTTGTACTTTGGCTAAATGTACTGCCACATGGTAGTTACGGGTAAAGGTGGCAATATTACGGTGTTTACCAAAATGAGCGAGTGCTTCATCAACCCAGCCGAGTTTTTGCACATCTTTAGGATCCATTCCTACGCCTACACCAAAACCGGTTTTACTTACCCAAATATGGCGTGCTTTTAAGTAGCTCTCTAGGCTAAAATTGTCAATAATCGGGTTATCGGATTTAACTAAACAGCAAAAACTGTCTTTCCAAATGCGTTTATGATGAAACGATTGCGGTAGGTTTTCAAAGCGATTGATTGCCATATCCACTTTGCCATTTTCCACATCATGAAAGGTCACATCACTAGGGGTGAGTATATCTAAGGTGGTGTCGGGGGCTTCTGCGTGTAATTTACTTAATAGCTTGGGCGCTAAGGTACTGGCCGCATAGTCACTGGCCATTATTCTAAATACGCGCTTACTTTGGCTTGCTTCAAACTCACGATTAGGCGCAAGTGTTTCCTCTAGGGTCATTAATATTCCGCGAATAACGGGTTGTAACTCTAACGCGCGCTCTGTGGGTACCATGCCATCGCTGGTACGTACTAAAATAGGATCGTTAAATAAGTTACGAAGGCGCTTTAAGCCATTGCTCATGGCAGGTTGAGTAATACTTAACCGGTTTGCTGCGCGGGTAACATTACATTCGCGCAATAAAGTATCGAGATAAACCAGTAAATTTAAATCTATTTTACTTATATTCATTGTGTGTCCTTAACGCTTTACCAGTGATGGATAAAACGTTGTGCTGTCGGGTATGGATAAATATGACTAACCTGACCATTTTTAATATTTTGCTGTGCTTGCTTCCAAAAGTTAACATCAATAAGCTCTGGATGTGTGCTCATTAAAAACTGCTTGTAGATTGGGTTAGGCATTACAAAGGTGCAAAGTTGCTCAGGAAATACATCTTGCGGTGCAACCGAATAGCTTTGCTCATCCATTAAGTAGTCGTCATACGTTTTTGCTTTAGGCAGTGCTCTAAAATTCATGTCGGTTAAATATTGCACTTCATCGTAATCATAAAAAATAATACGTTTGTGTTTACTAACACCAAAGTTTTTTAACAGCATGTCGCCGGGAAATATATTAACAGCAATCATTTCTTTTAGTGCCTGGCCGTACTCTTCAATCGCGTCGGCGGCACTGGCATCATCGGCATTTTCTAAAAATAGATTAAGCGGTGTCATGCGTCGCTCAATATATAAATGTTTGATAATAAGCCAGTCGCCTTCAATTACCATAGATGAGCCAATGGTTTGGTGTAACTGCTGCAACAAGTTACTATCAAACCGCGCTAAAGGAAATACGACGTTAGAATACTCTATGGTGTCGGCCATGCGGCCAACCCGATCGTGTTTTTTAACTAACTGGTAGCGCTTTAAAACGGTATCACGACCAAAAGGTTTACTTTCGCCAAATTTATCTTTAATAACTTTAAATACATAGCCGAATGAGGGCAGGGTAAATACCATCATCACCATGCCTGGTGTACCAGGGGCAATAGTAAATTCGTCGTTAGAGTGAGTTAAATGATTTAAAAACTCACGGTAAAACTCGGTTTTACCTTGTTTATGAAAGCCAATAGCGTTGTAGAGCTCAGCTATGGTTTTATTGGGCATTAATTGGTTTAAAAATCGCACTAATGCGCAAGGCGCATGGGTTTCTACCATAAAGTAGGCACGCGCAAAACCAAAAATAACTCGCATTTGCGACGATTTAGTAAGTAGTGCGTCTAGGTACAAGCCTTTATCTTCATGGTGTAGTACTGCAATAATAAACGGTTGTACGCCGCTTTGCGATACCACTCGCCCTACAATATAGGCAGCTTTGTTACGGTAAAATGGAGTGTGCAGTATATCAAAGCGCATTTGCCAGGCTTTATGGTGCGTATCGGGCGCTTGTTTATAAAATGCTTTTACCAGCAGTCGTATGTCTCGTTCTAAGTTTACAAAGGGGGCTTTAAAATCAAAGTGATTAATGATCTGTTTAATTGTGGGCTTTAGGCCGTCAACCACAGGAAAATAGCTGCGATACTCAGCTTCTACTGGCACTGCAGGCGCATCTTTTAGAGTGGCTTCTACAAAAATAAAGTCGTTATGAAAATAACGGCGATGATACAGGCGGCAAAATACCGAGTTATAAAAAGTTTCGGCAAGCTCAGCCTGAGGATGAAAACATAAAAAATGTTGATAGAGCTTTTTTACTTCTAGCCACAGCTGTTCGTCGAGTTGTTCGGTTTGTTGTTGTCGAAGTGTGGCGGTGGTTTCGTTAACTCGATCATCATAATGGCTAATACGTAATCGGCTTATATCATTAATTGCTTGCCAGTCTCTTTTAGCAAACGCCAGCGGTGCTTTTGCCGTGGTTTTTTGAAATAACAGGTAGTGCTTTTTAAAGCCCGTTAAAATTAATTCAGCAATATGACGAGGCTGCATCATTACTCCTTATTAGACGCTAGAGCTTATACTCTATCGTTGTTAAGAGTATGTTATTCTCGATTTAAAACCAAGCTAAATTAAGATGTTATTTATTCATGAGATAAAGGTTACTGATAGTTGTCTATTTTTTTTTGTAATTTATTAATGCGCTTTTTTACCATATTAATTTGTGCTTTATAGTTTTTGTTAATTACTTTTTGTTTTTTAGCAATATCGGCGGCAATACGTTTTTTATCTTCCTTGGCTAAAATATGGTTAAGGCGCTGTTGCTGTTTATAATCAGCTTGGTCTTTTTTACGATCTAATATTGCTAACTTATGTTGATTACTGCGCAGCTCTGCCTGTAAGCCTGCTAGTAAGCTTTCGCGCTCCAGTTCGTTTAATTGCTTGGTGTAATCTACTTTAGGGCCTACTTGCTGATTTATTGTGGTGTTAACTTTGTATACGGTGGCATTGTTATCGCACGGGAATTGAGAAAAGGTGGTGCCTTCTTGTGTAACACACTTGTAGTAACTGGTTGCACTGAAACTGTTAAAGCTTAAGGTTGTAAGCAAGAGGAAAATAAAAATACAGTACAGCTTAATCATATTGGCTATCCCTAAGAGTGTTTTACTGCGTTAAATTAATAACGTTAAAGTAAAACTATAACCTAGCTTGGCGGTATAGCAAGCTAGGTTAATAATAGCCTTATTGAGTAAAGGTTTTTAACTTTTTGATACTGTGAACTAAAAATGGAATGTCTAAGCCTTGCTCAATAGAAAATCCTTCGGCGGCAGAAATATTTTTAAAGTCGCCATCAGGATCAATTAAGGTAATTCTATCCTTTTTATACGCTATAACCACGCCTTGAGAATAATTAACACCCATATTATCTTTTTTCTGGTGTAAGTTAACACCAAGCATAGTTTGCTCAGCAATAGCGTTGCAGTTTAAATACTGCCCAACAGCGGTCGCTATTATATCGCTAGGTTGAATAAGGCCATTAACGCGAGTGATCCGTTTATCTGAACTATAAAGCGTTGAGGTAATTACCACCTCTTTATTATTATCAGCCAAACTAAAAGCATAAACATGAGTATTTTTATCGCGAGGTGCTAAATCATCAGTGCCTTTAATAATTCTAATTGCACTATTAGTGTGGGTTTGATCGTTAATAAAATTTAACGCTGCAATACCCGTTACTTCAACACTGCGACGTTGGCTTTGCCATGCGGGTAATGTTTGCTCATTTATAATTGTAGATTTATAAAATGCTGGTAAACCATAAACTAAACTAAAGAGCATATCGTTATGATCGGTTGGTTGTAAAAACTGCTTAGTGCTATACAAGTTTTTATTACTGGCAAATTGAGCAAGCTGCTGCGCTGTTTCAAATACAAAAATATCAATTTTAGCCGGTGTGTAATCTTCGCATTTTGTCAGCGGAGTAGGCAATTGGTAGCTAATGTTTTGTTGATTAATTTGCACATTATGCGCTTGTTTATAGCTTTCTATGTCTAGTAGATCATTTTTAGCTAATAAGCTTTTAGCCGTTGTAGGATACGAAAGCGGTAAAAAGTTATCTTGTTTAGTTACATCAAACTTTAAATTAGCGTCTGCCCAAATATGAATACTATGACTTAAAGCAAAACAAATCACTAAAAATGAACTCGCGTAGCGAGCAAACTTGAGCTGCTTTAAACGCGCTAAATTTTGCCAAGTAAAATTACTGACCGTTAACTGAAAACCTAAAATAACTAAAACTATGCCACCGGCTAAAATAGTTGTTAAAGCGGGTGAGCTGTTTAAGCGGTGCCATAAAAGCGAAATGATCTCAGGTAAAGCAGAACTACTTAAGTGATAACCTAAATTAAAATAAACATAAGCATCAAGTGTGAGTAAAGAGGCGCCAAAGGTAGCAATAACTGCAGCCATACCGCGAATATGGCGAGGGTATGGAAAAACTAAACTGAGCGGAAATACCGTCAGCACAAACGCTAAAAAGGCAATAAAGCTAGTATGGCTAAGCCAAGTAACTAGCATATAAGTAATACCCATAAAGCTTGTAGGTGGCGAGTCGGCAAACAAGTAGCTTAAGCTAATTAAGAGCGCTAAGCCAATATTGGCAAAGGTAAACCAATGCCCCCAACTTAGTAATTGACTCGCTTTTGATGAAAACTGATTGTGCTGCGATAAATTCATAGAGTTTATTTAACCGACTGTGCGAGAGCTTTAGCAAAGTTCTCGGTAACGGCTTGTCTTTTCCCTGTTGGTACATGCTCTTTTAAGATATGCGTGATAGAATTTCCTAAACACATAAGACTCAAATCAACCGGCGCATTGTGTTGAGTTAACACATCAATAAGCTGATCGACGATTTGTTCTACTTGTTCATTAGAGTATTTTGATAAGATTGGCATCAGTTGGTTCAATTTAATAGTTATATTCTCACATTTTAACACCAGAGGCGTGAAAAACAAAGATGGCAACAGACGTTAAAAAACTAGTCGTTCATTATGTAGACAAAAAAGACGGCGATACTCAAATTCATTTACGTAATGATGAAATGCTAATCAACGATAAAGTAGCTGTGTTTATTGAGCAATTGCATCATGCATATAATGGTAAGCCAGGTAAAGGCTTTTGCGCTTTTAGTGGCGATAAAAATAGCGTAGTTGCATCGGCAATGCAAAGTTACCGTAACAACGAACTTGGCTTTTGGCATATGACAGATCAAGCATCGAGTGTGTTAAAAGAGGAACTTGATAAATACGCATTTAATGAAACCGGTTATTTAGTGTTTTGTCACTATCAGTATGTGGCTACAGACTACATGCTGATTGCGATGATTAATATTAAAGAGCATTACTCAATTACCTCTGAACTTGATTTAGCGTCGTCACGTCATTTAGATATTTCGCGTATGCAATTAGCGGCACGAATCGATTTAACCGCTTGGGACACCCAAGCGCAAGACAATCGTTATATTTCATTTATTAAAGGCCGCGCAGGGCGCAAAGTTGCCGATTTCTTCTTAGACTTTTTAGGCTGTGAAGAAGGTATTGATCCTAAACAACAAAGCCAAGTAATGCTCAGTGCTGTAGAGGATTACTTATCAGAGCAACAATTTGATAAATCAGAAAAAGATGATTTACGTAAACAAGTATTTGATTACTGTAATGATTGTGTAACGACAGGTGAAGATGCCAACGTAAGTGAGCTTTCGGCAACACTTACAAAAGGCGATGACAGTCCGTTTGACAGCTTTTGCAAAGAGCAAAGTTACGATTTAGAAGAGTCATTCCCCGTTGATAAAAAAACAGTGGCAAGTATGGTTAAGTTCTCTGGTTTAGGTGGCGGTGTAAGTGTGAGCTTTGAGCGTAAACACTTAGGTGAACGTGTTACTTATAATGAAGCAACCGATACCTTAGTGATCAAAGGCATTCCGCCAAACTTAAAAGATCAGTTACAACGCTTCATGGAAAAAGAACAAGACTAATGCGATTGATCTAAAGTTACAGGTACAAAAAAGCCCCGCTAGTTAATAATTAACTAGCGGGGCTTTTTAATGAGTATTGTTAATCAACACTCATTGTTTTAGTCATTGTAGAACTTGCACGACCAGCAGGTTTGATTGAACCCGCACGTAAACCACTGTCTGGCACTAGTTCACGTTTATCGTGAGCCATAGCAACAGATGTATGTTTTACTTCGCTATCAGCTACAGGGGTAGGCTGTGCCATTGGCGCACTTGCTGACCCTTGAGCTATCGCTGTTTTAACATGTGGTGCTGCAGTTACTACTGGAGTTTCAACTTTAGCTGGCGCTTCAACTTTAGCTGGCTCTTCAGTTACCACTGGCGCTTCAACTTTAGTTGGCTCTTCAGTAACTACTGGGGTTTCAACTTTAGCTGGCTCTTCAGTTACTAATGGAGTTTCAACTTTAGCTGGTTCTTCAGTTACTACTGGCGCTTCAACTTTAGCTGGCTCTTCAGTTACTACTGGCGCTTCAACTTTAGCTGGCTCTTCAGCTGCTACTGGCGTTTCAACTTTAGCTGGCTCTTCAGCTGCTACTGGCGTTTCAACCTTAGCTGGCTCTTCAGCTGCTACTGGAGTTTCAACCTTAGCTGGCTCTTCAGTTACTACTGGAGTTTCAACTTTAGCTGGCTCTTCTACAGCTTCAACTTTGGCTAAGTCTTCAACCGCAACGGCTTGTTCAACTTGTTGCGCTGCATCCGCAGGTGTAGCTGCAGATTTAGCTTTAAGCTCTGCTTCATACTCTGCAGCAGCTTGGTCGGCAACAGGAACAAATGCCGGTGCTTCATCTGACTTAGCTTCATTGCCTTCACCTTCAGGGCGACGACGACGCTGACCTGATGCACGAAGATGACGAGGTGAGCGACGTGAACGTGTACGAGTTTGCTCTTGCTCGTCTTCGGTTGTAGGTGTTTCATCGTTAGAATCAACATCTTCAACTTTTTCTTCTTTAATATGAGCTGTTTTTTCTGCCGCTGTTTGAGTTTGCTTTTCTACAACAGGTGCTTGCTCTTGGGCTACTGGTGTTTCTTTTTCTGTAGCTTGTACAGGTGTTTCATCTGTTGTTTGTACAGGTGTTTCATCTGTTGTTTGTACCTGCTCAGCATTTTCATCTTGCAGGCGTACTTTTTTACGCAAATTACGACGCTGGCGACGAACCTTTGGTTTTTGATCCTTTGGCTCTTCGGCTTGAACTGGCTTAGTTTCAGCTTCTGCTTTTGCAGGTGCATCAACTTTTACTGCATCTTTATCTTCAGTGCGTGGCTCTGGGCGCTTACGTGAATTAGGATTGCGACGACGCTTATTGCGATTCTCGCCTCTCTCTTGGTTCTCGTTAGTTTGCGTTGCTGCTTCAGGTGTTGATACAGAGTTAGTTTTAACCTCTTCATCCGCAGTACGCTCAGTGCGTGGCTTAGAACGAGGGTTATTACGGCGACGCTGATTGTTGTTATTACGGCGACGATTATCGTTATTACGCGTATTATCGCGCGTTTCTTGTTGCTGTTTTTGTGTTTCTTCTTTTTTCACTTCAACGGTTTCGCTGGCGAATAAAGATTTAAACCACTTACCAATTGCATCCAGTAAACCGCTTTGCGCTTTAGTTTCAGCAGGGGTAACAACGTTAGCAGGAGCCGCTTGTGGAGCTGGTGTTGCAGGCATTACAACGCCTTTTAACATTGGCTCTTCACGTACTGGTGCTACAGGCGACTTAGACATTTCAAATGCTTCAGGCTCTGGAGCAACAATTTGTCCATAGCTTACTGTTTCAATCGTTTCGTCTTTACGTAAGCGCATTACTTCGTAGTGTGGTGTTTCCATGTGTTGATTAGGAATGATCACTATGTCGCACTTATGTTGTTTTTCCATGCGATGAACACTACGGCGCTGTTCATTTAATAAATAAGCGGCAACAGCAACAGGCACTTGAGCATTAACTTGTGCAGTGTTGTCTTTAATTGCTTCTTCTTCAATTAAACGCAAAATAGACAGTGCAATTGATTCGTTAGAACGAATCGTACCTTGACCACTACAACGTGGACATGGGCCTTGGCTTGCTTCACCTAATGAAGGGCGCAGACGCTGACGCGACATTTCGAGTAAACCAAAACGTGAAATTTTACCAATTTGCACACGAGCACGATCAGGACGAACAGCGTCTTTTAGACGGTTTTCTACTTCACGCTGATGGCGTGGTGGTGTCATATCGATAAAATCGATAACAATTAAGCCACCTAAGTCGCGAAGACGTAATTGACGTGCAATTTCATCTGCTGCTTCTAAGTTAGTATTAAGTGCTGTTTCTTCAATATCGCCGCCTTTTGTTGCTTTAGACGAGTTAATATCGATAGAGGTTAATGCTTCTGTAGGATCAATTACAATTGAACCACCTGAAGGCAAGCGTACTTCACGCTGGAACGCAGACTCAATTTGGCTTTCAATTTGGTAATGCGTAAATAATGGCGTATCACCTTGATAAAGCTTAACACGGCTCATAAAGTCAGGGCGAAAACGTTCAATATGCGCTTTAGCTTCTTCAAAAACACGTGGTTTATCAATTAATATTTCGCCAATATCACGACGTAAATAGTCTCGAATTGCACGAAATATTACATTGCTTTCTTGGTGTATTAAAAACGGCGCTTTAGCACTGTCGGCTGCAACACCAATTGCTTCCCAATGAACAAGTAAGGCTTTTAAATCGTAGTTTAATTCTTCAAACGATTTGCCAACACCAGCAGTACGAACAATTAACCCCATACCTTTAGGAAGTTCTAAACGACTAAGTGACTCTTTTAGTTCAGTACGCTCATCACCTTCAATGCGACGAGATATACCGCCAGCACGAGGATTATTAGGCATTAAAACTAAGTAGCTACCGGCAACGCTGATAAAGGTAGTAAGTGCTGCGCCTTTTTGGCCACGCTCTTCTTTATCAACTTGTACTATAACTTCTTGACCTTCTTTGATCACGTCACGAATATTCGGACGGCCATGGAAAGTATACCCAGCTGGGAAGTAAGTACGGGCAATTTCTTTTAAAGGAAGGAAACCATGACGATCAGCACCGTATTCAACAAATGCTGCTTCAAGAGATGGTTCAATGCGAGTGATTTTGCCTTTATAAATATTGGCTTTTTTCTGTTCGTGACCTGGGCTTTCTATATCTAAATCATATAGGCGCTGGCCGTCAACCAGTGCTACGCGCATTTCTTCTTGCTGCGTTGCATTGATTAGCATACGTTTCATATTGTTACTCTACTAGTTTGTGTCGCTGACATGACGCTGTTTTCACGTCTGTTCAGTTATTCCTATTTTTAGAATGTGCAGCCTCACGACTGGGTCTTTAATGGAACGGCTCTGTTTTTTGCGTACGCAGTATTTTTAAATGCAGGCAAACAATAGTGTATTTATTACTATTAAATTCATAGCAGGGCTAAAACTGTCGGCTTTTCAGCTACGTTACACGTTTTACCCAGAAGTTGGCCTGTCATACTAATCTTATTAAATGCCGTTCATATTTAGGCGCATAGGGCTCGTTAAGTAAGTGAGTAATACAATGTGATGTACTACTAAAATCCATTTTTGTGAGCAAAAATCGCTGCCAATGTTAATGACGACTTATTTATTAGATTTTTTTAGTTCTAAATAAGCTGCTGTACGGTACTACAATTGAGCAAGTGCTGAACGACGTTTTTACGTCGTCACTATCAGACAAATTATCTGTTCATTGCTTTTTCAATCGCATTAAAAATCAATTCATGTTCAAACTTAACTGGCAATATATTACGCGCATTGCCGCTAATTGATCGCACGTGTTGACTGGGTATGTATAAAAGCTTTGGAAAACTTAACTCGGATCTGTATGATCAATTACCCAGAATGTGCATCACGAATGTATTACTGCGTTAAAAAGCACCGTTGTTATTTGCAAATACTAAATATTTGCGCTGCTGATTATCCCACTATTATAACTGTGTTAGCAACTAAATTATTTTTCTTAAATTAGTGATTAGGCAATGTCAGAAAAAAACGACTTACAAGTAACTTATGTCACGATCAACGAAGACCATTTAGGTCAACGAATTGATAACTTTCTTATTACCCATTTAAAAGGGGTGCCTAAAAGCGCAATTTATAAACTTTTGCGTAAAGGTGAGGTGCGCGTTAATAAAAAACGCATTAAGCCGGTATATAAACTGCAGCTAGAAGATGTTCTTCGTATTGCGCCAATTAGGGTGGCAGAACGAGAAGAGTTTGTGCCTTCAAAACTTGATAAAGTAACACGCCTTGAAAATGATATTATATTTGAAGATAAATACCTGATTGTTATTAATAAACCATCGGGTATGGCGGTACATGGTGGTAGTGGCTTAAGTTATGGTTTAATTGAAGCGCTGCGAGTATTACGCCCAGAAGAGCGCAGTTTAGAGCTTGTGCATAGACTAGATCGCGATACGTCGGGGTGTTTATTAATTGCTAAGCGCCGTTCAGTACTGACTGCTTTACATGAGCAGTTACGTGAAAAAACCATGGAAAAAAACTATTGGGCGCTAGTTGATGGCCAATGGGACTCTAAAACTAAAAATGTTACCGAAGGGCTGCGTAAAAATACGCTTAAGTCTGGGGAGCGCGTAGTGCGTGTAGATAACACTGAAGGTAAACCCTCACATACCCGCTTTAAAGTGCTTGAGCGCTTTAACGAGTGCTCGTTAGTGCAGGCGTCACCGGTTACCGGGCGTACTCACCAAATACGTGTGCATACACAATGCAAAGGGCATCCCATTGCGTGTGATGATAAATATGGCGATGAAGAGTTTGATAATTCGATGCGTAAAACAGGGTTAAATCGTTTGTTTTTACATGCTCATGACTTAACTTTTTATCATCCTAAAAACGAAACAACCATGCGCGTAGAAGCACCGCTTGATAAAGCACTGGCTAATTGCTTAGTTAAATTGCGTGCTAATAAAACGTGATAGCAGTCAGTTCGCTCAAAAAGTACAAGCTGGTTATTTTTGATTGGGACGGCACAGTAATGGATTCAATAACTAAAATAGTTAATTGTATTCGCAGCAGTGCCGTTGCGTTAAATATAGAACCGCCAAGCAATGAAGTAACAAAAAGCATTATAGGTTTGTCGCTTGATAAAGCCATTGCGGTATTATTTCCGCTGCATAGAGCGCAGCACCAAGCGTTAATTAGTGGATATAAGCAGCATTACCAAACAGATACTACGGCTACACCATTATTTGCCGATGTAGAAAAAGTGCTATTAGCACTACAGCACAGTGGCATTATTTTAGCCGTGGCAACAGGTAAAGGGCGCGCAGGACTCGATCGTTTATTACATCAAAGTGAGTTAGGGCATTATTTTAGTGCAACGCGTAGTAGTGATGACGCAAGCTCTAAGCCATCGCCGGATATGTTGTTTCAATTATTAGCAGAGCTTGGCATAAGCGCCGACGAAGCGGTTATGATTGGCGATACAAAAATTGATATGGCAATGGCGCAAGCCGCGGGTATGGATAGCATAGGTGTCACTATGGGTGTACATAACGCAAAGCAACTTAGCGAGTTTAACCCGATTGCAACTGTTGATAGTTATCAGCAGTTGCAACAGTTATTGCTGCCTGAGCATTAACTAAGGGGGGTATTTGATTGCGCACTTAGCACATCAAGGCCAAACTCAGCTAATAATTGGCTGAGTTTGATCAGTGGTAAACCAATTAAACTGTTGGGATCGTCTCCAGTTAATTTTTCAAATAAACAAATCCCTAGGCCTTCACTTTTAAAACTGCCTGCGCAATTATAGGGCTGCTCAGCATCGCAATAAGCACTTATTTGCGCATCAGTGAGTGTTTTGAAAGTAACATTAAATGGTTCAATGCAGGTTTTACTCTCCCCAGATGTAAGATCGTAAACGCACAGGCCAGTTAAAAATGTTACACTATGGCCGCTAAAAAGGGATAACTGCTTTACGGCATTGTGTTTATTATGAGGTTTACCTAAAATTTGCTCATTAAATACAGCAACCTGATCTGAGCCAATCACTAAGCCTTTACTAAAGTGTTTACTAGCTGCGCGGGCTTTTAATTCACTTAAACGCTTAACTAGTTGTGCAGGGGTTTCATTGTTTAATGCTGACTCGTCAACATTCGGTGAAAATGTATCGAATGGCAGATTGAATTTTTGTAATAAAGACTGCCTAAAGGGTGAGCTTGAGGCTAATATAAGTGGGTACTTCATAGATTGTTTTCCTAACCAAAATCAGATTGAGTTAGGATAAATCAGATCCGTGAGTAAAACACGTGAAAAACCACGTAAATATGGTTTTTTACTTTGACTAACCAACTAACTATCTATATGATGCAGCCCCTATGCAAAAGGTGAAAATTCCCATCACTCTTCATCCAGGCAAAGCAGCGCAACACCGTTTAAAGTATGACGGCATTGTACCGCTTGAGAAACTAACTCGTTTACGAGAAGTTGTGCAGGAAGAAGTAGGTGAAATAGCGGTAAAAATTCATTGCAAAAACGACGACCAAGGTTTTGTTGTGATTAGAGGCAATTTGTCCACACACGTAACTGTCACTTGTCAACGTTGTAATGGTGATTTAGGGTTGGATTTGGTGCAAGATTTTGTTTATTCACCAGTTGGTGATGAAACAGAATCAGACATTTTTCCAGAAGACTACGATGAAGTAGCGCTTGATGAAAATGGTGAAATTAACGTTTTTAATTTAATTGAAGA
Organism: Pseudoalteromonas sp. SCQQ13; assembly: GCF_015864415.1. Classification (NCBI taxonomy): domain Bacteria; kingdom Pseudomonadati; phylum Pseudomonadota; class Gammaproteobacteria; order Alteromonadales; family Pseudoalteromonadaceae; genus Pseudoalteromonas; species Pseudoalteromonas sp. SCQQ13. The sequence continues at coordinate 70,120 of NZ_JADYXG010000008.1, forward strand.
CGAATTAATTTTAGCAGTTCCATTAGTCTCTACCCACAACGAAGCTTCATGCAGTTATTCAGCAAAGCCTGCCAGCTTTGGTGTTTTAAAGGCGGAAGATGAGAAACCTAATCCATTTGATATTTTGAAACAACTTAAGAAAGATTCTTAGGAGAAGACTATGGCTGTACAAAAAAGCAAAAAGTCTCGTGCAAGACGCGGCATGCGCCGTTCACACGATGCGATTAGTGGTCCAAGCTTAACTGTAGATCAAACATCTGGTGAGACTCATCGTCGCCACCATGTGACTGCAGATGGTTACTACAAAGGCGTTCAAGTAATTTCTAAATAAGAGATTTCTTTATGCTGAATAATCTAACCATAGCGTTAGATATGATGGGGGGCGATTACGGCCCCCGTTCATCTATCCCCGCTGCCGTTAACGCGGTAAATGCTCATGCTAATTTAACGCTAATTTTATGCGGAAATGAGCAAGTCATATCAAAACAACTCGAATCACTCGATTCACTAGCACACCCTCGACTTATTATTCGCCACTGTAGCGAAGTTGTTACAAATGCATGTAAGCCCGGTGTTGCTGTACGCTCCAAAAAAGATTCATCTATGCGCGTTGCCCTTAACTTAGTTAAATCGGGCGAGGCTCAAGCATGCGTAAGTTCAGGTAATACTGGCGCGTTATTCTTTATGGCACATTACGTGTTAAAAATGCTTCCTGGTGTAAAACGTCCAGCACTTATTTCTGCGGTACCTACAGAGCGAAAAAACCCTGTTTATTTACTTGATCTGGGTGCTAACGTACATTGCGATGCGCAAACCTTATATCAATTTGGCATTATGGGGTCGGTAGTCGCAGGACAAGCACTTGGCTGCGATAATCCCAAAGTAAGTTTATTAAATATTGGCTCTGAAGATATCAAAGGCCATGAAGATATTAAGCAAGCTGCACAATTAATGCAGCAAAGCCCTTTAATCAACTATATTGGTTACAGTGAAGGTAGCGATATATTTACCGGAAAAGCCGATGTTATTGTATGCGAAGGCTTTGTGGGTAATGTGGCGCTTAAAACCTGTGAAGGGATTGCAAAACTTATAATGAATAAGTTTACCGCCGCGCTTGAAAAGCACCTCGTATATAAATGCATGGCGTTTATGCTGAGCCCAATAATAAAAAAACTCTATAAAAGGGTGAACCCCGACCAGTATAACGGTGCAAGTCTGGTAGGATTGCGCGGTATTGTGGTTAAAAGCCATGGAAATGCCTCAGCTAAAGCATTTCAAGCAGCAATTGATGAAGCGGTAAAGGAGGTTGAACGCCAACTTCCTGACAAAATAGCCGCAATTTTTGAAAAAATACATTCTAAAGACACGGTGAACGAGTAGTAATTGAGTTGCCGTGTTTATAACATTATTTATTTGTTTAATTAAAAAGAGCAAAATATGGCACAACAAATTGCAATTCTATTTCCAGGTCAAGGCTCACAAAGTGTTGGCATGTTAACTGAGTTACTCCAAAGCTCAGACATTGTTAAAGCAACTTTTAGCGAAGCGTCAGCGGCGTTAGGATATGACCTAGCAGAACTGGTTCTTAATGGCCCAGAAGAAAAGCTAAATCAAACTCACCGCACTCAACCTGCATTATTAACAGCCAGTGTTGCTATTTACCGTGACTGGTTAGCAGCTAACCCAGATGCAGATGTTGTTATGGCTGGACATAGCTTAGGTGAGTACTCAGCATTAGTATGTAGCGAAGTAATAAGCTTGAGTGAAGCGGTAAAGCTAGTAGAAAACCGTGGTTTATATATGCAAGAAGCCGTACCTGCAGGTGTGGGTTCAATGGCTGCTATTATTGGCTTAGGCGACGATGAAACCAAAGCGGCTTGCGCCGCTGCAGCGCAGGGTGAAGTGGTTTCTCCGGTAAATTATAATTCTCCTGGGCAAGTTGTTATTGCAGGCCATAAAGCGGCTGTAGATCGCGCTTCTCAAGCGTGTAAAGATGCAGGTGCAAAACGTGCATTGCCACTTGCTGTTAGCGTACCATCGCATTGTGAGCTAATGAAGCCGGCCGCTGAAAAGCTAGCTATTGATTTAGCTGCGTTAACATTTAACACGCCTAAATGCGCTGTTATTAATAATGTTGATGTAAAAGCTGAAACGTCAGCTGATGCAATTAAAGACGCATTAGTACGCCAGTTATACAGCCCAGTACGCTGGACTGAAACAGTACAAGCATTAGTTGCACAAGGTGTAACGCAAAGCTACGAATTTGGCCCAGGCAAAGTATTAACTGGCCTTGCAAAACGAATTGATAAAGCAATGATCTGTGGTTCAGTTAACGACTGTGCCTCAATTGATGCTGCAAAATAAGAGTATAAAATATGACTAATTTATTTTCATTAGCGGGCAAAGTTGTCCTGATCACGGGCGCTAGCCGTGGTATTGGTAAAGCCATTGCAACTACTTTAGTTGCCCAAGGCGCAAAAGTAGCGGGTACGGCCACCAGTGAGTCGGGTGCTGCTAAAATTAGCGAGTATTTAGGTGAAAGCGGTAAAGGTTATGCGTTAAACGTAACTGATCCTGCATCTATTGAGGCGACATTGGCGGCGATTAAAGCTGATTTTGGCGATGTTGACGTATTGGTTAATAATGCCGGCATCACTCGCGATAATTTATTAATGCGCATGAAAGAAAGTGAGTGGGATGATATTATCGACACTAACTTAAGTTCTATATTCCGTTTATCTAAGGCGGTATTACGCCCAATGATGAAGAAAAAGAACGGTCGTATTATCAATATTGGCTCAGTAGTGGGCACTATGGGTAATGCTGGGCAAGCTAACTATGCAGCGGCTAAAGCCGGTGTTATTGGCTTTTCTAAGTCACTAGCACGCGAAGTAGCGTCGCGTGGTATTACGGTAAACGTAGTTGCGCCTGGTTTTATTCAAACCGATATGACTGATGGTCTTACGGATGAGCAAAAAGCAGCCACACTGGCAAATGTACCAGCAGGGCGTTTAGGGCAACCAGATGAAATTGCTGCTGCTGTATGTTACCTAGCGTCAGATGCGGCTGCGTATGTATCGGGTGAAACTTTGCATGTAAATGGTGCGATGTACATGGTTTAATAGCCTATGTGCAAAGAAAGTAATTAAATATAAGTAATTAAATTGCCAAAAAAGATTGAATTATTGGCAATCTTGCTTTAAACATACTTGAAATCGTGGTTAAAATAAGCGATAAAAGACGAAACGTACACTCAAGAGGTTTGACCAGACAATTATTTATGGTCAAAAGATTGAATCAGAGAATTATGCGACGTAAACTACGCCGCAATCTGAAAATAACGCATTGGCGTTTTTAATAAAGGAAAGAAGAATGAGCGATATCCAAGAACGCGTAAAGAAAATTATCATCGAACAACTAGGTGTTAAAGAAGAAGAAGTGAAGAATGAATCTTCTTTCGTAGATGACTTAGGTGCAGATTCTCTTGATACAGTTGAATTAGTAATGGCTCTTGAAGAAGAGTTTGATACTGAGATCCCTGATGAAGAAGCTGAAAAAATCACTACAGTACAATCTGCTATCGATTACGTTACAGCTCACGCTGAGTAATTAATCGCATATTAAGGGCAGCATTCGCTGCCCTTAATCTCTATATCCAAACCACTTCAAAGTATATGATTCAAAGCAAAGCTAAACATCAATCTAATTTACACTGATTTTATTGGTATTATGCGTTTTAAATCTAATTTGAGACGAGTACTTTGAAGTTGCTTGGGTATTATTATCCCCTTATAAAACACCTTATTGGAGGCAAACCGTGGCTAAACGTCGAGTTGTCGTAACTGGCTTAGGAATGTTGACGCCGCTAGGTAATGATGTGCAATCAACCTGGCAGGGCTTATTAGATGGCAAAAGTGGTATTCAAACTATCACACACTTTGATACATCAAAATTTGGTACGCATTTCGCGGGTCTAATCAATGATTTTGATGCATCGGCTTATATGCCAGCAAAAGATGCTAAAAAAATGGATTTATTTATTCAATACGGCATTGCCGCGGGGATCCAAGCATTTAAAGATTCAGGCCTTGAAGTAACTGAACAAAACGCGACGCGTATTGGCGTAGCAGTGGGTTCAGGTATTGGTGGTTTAACGCTTATTGAAGAAAACCATATAAAACTACTTAATAGTGGACCGCGTAAGTTATCCCCATTTTATGTACCTTCTACCATTATTAATATGATTTCTGGTCATTTATCAATAATGAATGGACTACGTGGCCCTAATATTTCTATTGTTACAGCCTGTACTACGGGTTTGCATAATATTGGCCATGCTGCTCGTATGATAGCGTATGGCGATGCAGATGCTATGGTAGCTGGCGGTGCTGAAAAAGCCTGTACACCAATTGGTATGGGGGGCTTTAATGCTGCTCGTGCACTTTCAACACGCAACGATGATCCACAAGCGGCTTCGCGTCCTTGGGATAAAGACCGCGATGGTTTTGTATTATCAGATGGTGCGGGTGTTGTGGTTGTTGAAGAATACGAACACGCAAAAGCACGTGGTGCAAAAATTTACGCAGAACTAGTTGGTTTTGGTATGAGTGGTGATGCATTTCATATGACTTCACCACCAGAAGATGGTGCAGGCGCAGCATTAGCGATGGAAAATGCGCTAAACGATGCGCAAGTAAATGCGGACCAAATTGGTTACATTAACGCACATGGTACATCGACTCATGCAGGCGACAAAGCAGAAACCTCGGCCGTTAAAAGTGTTTTTGGCAGTGCAGCAAAAGACGTAATGGTGAGTTCATCTAAATCTATGATGGGTCACTTATTAGGTGCTGCTGGTTCGGTTGAGTCGATTATTTCAATATTGTCGTTAACCGATCAAAAAGTTACCCCAACAATTAATCTTGATAACCCAGATGAAGGGTGCGATTTAGACTATGTACCGCACACTGCCCGAGATGCAAAATTAGAGTTTGCACTATGTAACTCGTTTGGCTTTGGTGGTACTAATGGCTCGTTACTGTTTAAAAAGGTATAATCTTTTTTAACAACAGACCAGACTATAAGAGCTCAGTTGTTTAACTGGGCTTTTTTTATATGCAAAAAACACAAAAAAACACACAAACTATTATTACAACAGTTAAAAACAGCACTATAAGCGCGTACGATCGTGGCTTAAATTATGGTGATGGCTTTTTTACAACTGCAAAAGTAGTAAATGGGCAAGTAGAGCATTGGTCACATCATAAAGCACGTTTAATTGAATGTGCTGCACGACTTGGTTTTCCATTAGTAGATATTGCTGAACTTGAAGCTCACATAGCTAAAAGTATAGCGGAGCATACGTTGTGTGTGCTTAAAATTGTAATAACGCGAGGCGAAGGAGGGCGCGGTTATGGTTTGCCGCAAACCTGTAATGTAACCGTGTTATTGAGTGTTTTAGAGTATCCTCAAAATTACAGCAGACTGGTAAATGAGGGTATAAGCCTTAACATCAGCCCCATTAAACTAGCCGCACAACCCTTGCTTGCAGGGCTCAAAACACTAAACCGCCTTGAACAAGTATTAATAAAAAAAGCGCTGCAAACGCAACCTTGTGACGATGTGCTTGTACTTGATTATAACAACAATGTGATAGAAGCCTCTGCAGCAAATATTATTGCTATTAAGCAAAATAAATTATTTACCCCAAGCCTTAATGAGTGCGGGATAAAGGGGGTTTATCTACAATCATTATGTGATAAATTAGCCGTTGATTTTAAGTGCGTAAGTATTGCAGACTTGCTTGAAGCAGATGCGGTTTTTATCTGTAATAGCTTAATGGGCGTAGTGCCTATTAATCGTCTTGAGCAGCGTAGCTTTGATATTGTGCATAGCCAGTTATTATTAAATAAATTATTAGCCAAGGAGGCTAAGTGTTAAAAGTTACTTTATCGGTATTATTATTAGCTATAATTACCAGTGTTTTTGGTTATCAGCAATTACAAGCAACGCTCCATAGCCCATTAAAAGTAGCGAATAACACCCAATTTGAAGTGAAAAAAGGTACTGGCTTTAATCAGTTATGTAAGCAATGGCAAGCCAATAACTGGGTAGAAAACTGCTGGCGTTACCAATTACTTGCTAAACTAGACCCAACACTCACAGATTTAAAAACGGGGCTTTACGCACTTAATAGTGATAGTGTTATTAGCAATATAAAAAAAATAAATAATGGCCAACAAGTTAGCTTTAGTTTTACAATTATTGAAGGCCAAGCGCTGCGCGAAGTATTAGCCGCTATTAAAAATGCCAATAACTTAAAAAATGATTTAAAAGAGCAGCAACTAAGTCAGCAAATACTTGGCAGTGATATGCACTTAGAAGGCTGGTTATTTCCCGAAACCTATCACTATCATAATAACGACACAATTAGCAGTGTGCTAAAACGCGCCGCCCAAAAAATGCAGCAAACCCTTGATACTGCTTGGCAGCAGCGTGCACAAAATTTACCCTATAAAACAGCGTACGAAGCACTGATAATGGCCTCCATTATTGAAAAAGAAACGGGCCTTGCCAGTGAGCGGCCATTAATCGCCTCTGCATTTGTAAACAGACTAAATACTAATATGCGTCTACAAACAGATCCAACCGTAATTTACGGCATTGGGGAGAGCTTTGACGGCGATATTAAACGCAAAGACTTGCGTAACTACACGCCCTATAACACCTATCGTATTAATGGCCTGCCGCCAACACCCATTGCCATGCCATCAAAGGCAGCTATTTTAGCCGCGGTTAATCCACCCACAACTGAGTATGTTTACTTTGTTTCAAAAGGTGATGGCAGTCATCAATTTTCAACCACATTGAAGCAACACAATGCGGCAGTTAAAACGTATATATTAAACAAAAAGAACTAATTTTTTATGAAACCTAAATTTATAGTAATCGAAGGGTTAGAAGGGGCCGGTAAATCTACCGCTATTGCTTTGTGCCAGTCGTTTTTAAACAGCAAAAAAATTGATTTTATTAATGTGCGTGAACCCGGTGGTACGCCGCTTGCTGAGTCGTTACGTACATTAGTAAAAGCACAACATGACGAAGAAATAGCGTTCGAAACTGAGTTATTAATTATGTACGCTGCACGCTCGCAGCTAATGCATAATGTTATTAACCCAGCACTTGAGCAAGGGCAATGGGTACTTGCCGATCGTCATGACTTGTCATCGCAGGCGTATCAGGGTGGTGGGCGTGGTATTAGTGCTAATACACTTGCATCACTTTCTTCCATGGTATTAAAAGGGCTAAAACCCGATTTAACCATTTACTTAGATATTGATCCGGTTATTGGCCTTGAACGCGCTAAAGGTCGAGGCGAATTAGATAGAATAGAACAAGAAGCGATTGAGTTTTTTCAGCGTACACGGATGCGTTATTTAGAACTTGCTAATGACGACAACTCCATTAAAACTGTTGACGCAAACCAAAGCATTGAGCACGTACATCGTGATATAACGAATGTATTACGCACATTTTTTGCAGAGCAAAAATAATATGAGACTGCCTTGGCTACACGATATAGAGCAACGCTTAACACAAAGTTTTAAAGCACAGCGCTTTCATCATGCGCAGTTGTTTAGTGGTCCTATTGGTGTTGGCAAGTTTGCTTTTGCAAACCAGTTAGCAAATGCATTGTTGTGCAACAATATAGCCGAGCAAGTTGCGGCAAAAAAAAGTGTATTATCAGCTTGTGGACAGTGTAAAAGTTGTTTATTAATAAAGGCAGGTACTCACCCTGATAAGCGCTTAACGCAAGTTGATGGGCAGAGTATTGGCGTAGACGATATACGTGGTATTAGTGATTTTATGCATCATTCGGCAGCGCAAAATGGTAATAAAGTCGCTATTATCGAAAACTGCGAAAAAATGACTACCGCTGCTGCAAATGCGTTATTAAAAACGCTAGAAGAGCCAAGTCAAAGCCGGTTTTTAATTCTCACAACCAGTCAAGCTACACAATTGCCAGCCACTGTTTTAAGTCGCTGTGCAAAAACGGATGTAAAAGTAACAAACTTAGCACTTGCTCAGCAATGGTTAGAATCGCTAGAAATAACTAATTACACCTGGTTGCCGCTGTTTTACAGCCAACCACTGCAAGTTAAATACTGGCAAGAGCAAAATCAGCTAAAAAATATAAATACACTTTATAAATTTGCAACTGAGTTTAAACAAAGTCATAATTTTACTGAGTTAATAGCAATAATAAATAAACAGCCTGAGCTTATTCGTATATTTACGTTGTTTTTAAGCGAGCAATTAAAACAACAGCTTATGCAAGGCATGAGCTTTGACGCTTATCAAAATGTGCAACATGCTCTAAACGAGTTTTTACAAAATAATACCAAAATACTCGGGCTAAATTTACCGCTAGCAGTATCGAGATTAGCGTCCGTACTGCGAAATAATTAAAGGACTGAGCATGCAAGAGCTATTAGTAGATATAGACGATTTAGATGAATTATATTGCTGTTATATGCCTTATTTAAAAAAAGGTGGCTTATTTGTACGCACTAATATGCGTTACGAAGTAGGGCATTCACTCGCTTTACGAGTTACCCTTCCAGATGCGTTAGAGGATGACGTTGTGACCGGGAAAGTGTCGTGGATCACACCACAAGGAGCGCAAAGCTCTAACCCGCCTGGCATAGGTATTAGTTTTTTAGATGATAAAACAAACCTAAACGCCAAGATCGAAAAACTACTGGGGACTATGTTAAACTCCGGTAATCCAACTTATACCATGTAAAGTAGTACCATGATTGTAGATTCTCATTGCCATTTAGACCGCCTTGATTTTGATAAGCTCGATTTAAACCTTGACCAAGTGCTTGATAAAGCGCGTGCAAAAAAGGTTGAACACTTTTTATGTGTAAGCGTAACACTTGATCAATTCCCGAATATGCTTGATAAAATTAAGCATTATGATGATGTGTCAGCTTCGTGTGGCGTACATCCACTTGATCAAAAAGATGCGCTTAATAAGCAACAATTAATCGATTTAGCGTCGCACGATAAAGTCGTCGCCATTGGTGAAACAGGACTTGATTACTACTACGCAAAAGACACGCATGCCGTACAACAGGCAAGCTTTGTTGGTCATATAGAAGTAGCAAATCAACTACAAAAGCCATTAATTATTCATACTCGTGACGCTCGTAGCGATACCATTAATTTAATGAAACAGCATAACGCCGAAAATTGCGGTGGTGTACTACATTGTTTTACTGAAGATTGGGATATGGCTAAAAAAGCCATTGATATGGGCTTTTATATTTCGATTTCGGGCATTGTTACCTTCAAAAATGCCGTAGAGTTAAAAGAAGTGGTAAAGCAAATACCGCTCGATCGCTTGTTAATAGAAACCGACTCTCCATATTTAGCACCAGTACCATATCGCGGAAAAACTAATCAGCCAGCATATGTAGAAGATGTGGCTTATTACATTAGTGAATTAAAGGGAATTAGCTTTAACGAGCTGGCAAAAGCGACTACAGAGAACTTTTACTCTTTATTTAAATTAGCAGCCAAAGGCTAAATACATGAAAACTCACACGGCGCAACTTCCTATTTTATTAATGGGGCCTATGGTGCGCCGTGCAGAGCAAACCAGTGTATGCATTCAGTTTGCTACCTCTAAGCCTGTAAACTGTCGCATTGAACTGTTAAATTATGAATGTTACAGCGATCAGCACAGCGTTTCTCTCGGCGAGCACTTATATCTGCATTTCGTCATTATAAAGCCAATAAATCATAAGTTTCCTACTGACAGCTTATTAAGCTACGAACTTATAGTTGACGATACCCCAATTGATTTATCGCCTTGGTGCTATAGCAATCAAGCAACACCTGCATTTGTAATTCCCAATAAACTCAGTGATATTTTGCACGGATCATGTCGTAATGCACATCATCCCGCAAAAGACAGTTTAGTCTGTGCAAGTCATTGGCAAAATACTCAGCGCGGTAATAACAACCAAGGTGCACAATTGCTATTACTGAGCGGTGATCAGGTTTATGCCGATGACGTAGCAGGACCTATGTTATTAGCCATTCATCAGTTAATTGAAGCCTTAGGTATTTATAAAGAGCAACCACTTACAGTTGAGCTACCGAACGATATAAATGAGCAGCTTTATAATCGCCATTTGTTCTTACCAAAAACACCTTGGCAAAAACGCTCAAAGTTAGGTGTTAGTTACTGGCTGAAAAAAGATGAACCTCACTTTTCAAGTGTAAAAGCCCACAATCACCTTATTCACTTTGAAGAATATATAGCACTTTATTTATTAAATTTTAGTGTTGCCGCTTGGCAATGTGTAGATATACAAAGCATAACGTATGCAGGTCAAAACGAGCAAAACAAGACTATTTTTAACGCCGAAAAATCAGCACTGATTGATTATACAAAAGGATTGAGTGATGTAGAGCGGTTGTTTGCCAATGTATCTACATTAATGATATTTGACGATCATGATGTAACCGATGACTGGAACCTGACAGCTGGATGGGAGCAAGCGATTAGTCAAAACCCAGTGAGTAAACGTATTGTAAGCAATGGTTTAATTAGTTACTGGTTGTTTCAAGGGATGGGAAATGATGCACTCACTAAAACGGGCACATTAATCGCTGCGTTTAAGCACAGCTTAGCGAGTAGTAATATTTGGCAATTTAAAACATTTGATAAAACACTAACAGAATTTAGTCATTGGCATTATGAACTGACAACGGTTCCTAAAGTGGTGGTGCTCGACACTCGCACACATCGTTGGCGTAATGAGCAAAATTTTAATGAGCCCTCTGGTCTACTTGATTGGGAGCGACTTACTGATCTTGAGCAGAGCTTATTGAGCCATGATCAAGTTATTATTGTATCGCCCGCGCCAGTATTTGGCGTTAAATCGATTGAAGCTATTCAAGCGCTATTTAATATGTGCGGCCAACCGCTCACGGTAGACGTAGAGAACTGGATGGCTCACGAAGGCTCGGCAAGAAAATTGCTCGATACTTTTAGAAGAGACGATACCCCAAACGAAACGCTAATTTTATCTGGTGATGTACATTACTCCTTTTGTTTTTCGGTGCAAAAACGTTTTGGCGATCATCCTAATAGAGTGTGGCAGCTGACTGCCAGTGGTATAAAAAATGAATTTCCGCGTAAATTAATAAATATACTCGATAAACTCGATTCAATTTTATATAGCCCGAAAAGTCCGCTGAATTTCTTTACTAAACGTTGGCATATGGAGGTTGATAAACACCAAACCAAAGGCGATGGGCAAAAGTATTTAGTGAGCGATTCAGCTATTAGCTTAATAACGCTAGAGCAAGGTAATTTGGCCCGCTATCAGCTTATTCATGGCGACGGTCACTTAACAGAGTTTGATTTAGCACAGCACTAGTCGGCTTGATTACGTCTTTTTTTTATAGTTTTAGGCGCAGGTAATTTATTAGTTAAAATAGCTAAGCATAAAATAGCCATAAACAGCATTGAATTAGCGCCTGCTTGCAGCGAATAGTCGACTAAAGAATGCAGTAGCATAGTAATAATAGCTACTGCACAGCCAAATGCTACTCCTTGATAAAGTGCGGTTTTTCGTTGGCGCATGGTCGCAATACAGAGCCATAAACAATAAAGTATCAGCAAACCAAGTGCTAATGTTGCCGGTATACCTAGCTCCACAGCAAATTGTATATAATCGTTATGCGCATTATCGTAGTAGCCAGAAAAGGGCTCTGATTGATACGCAGGGAAAGCAGTGTAAAAAGTACCCCCACCTGATCCCAGCAATGGTTTATCTAATATAAGTGGTATAGAGTCGCGTACCACTTCGTCACGCGTTTCTGAGTGTATACTGGTTTCGCTAATACGCTGTTTTACTTTTTCAACGTCAAATATTGCACCAATAATAATTAAATCGATAATAAAAAAGCTAATAATAAGGTGTTTAAACGCTTTGGGCTTTTGTCTGTAAATAAATAAAGCCAATAAGCTCATAACCATTAAAGCGATAAAAAATGCCGAGTTACCCATGCGGCTGCGAGTTAATATTAAGGCAACAATAATAATAATTAATGATACGCGTAATACAATTTTAGAGCTTAATAATATACCAGCCCAGTCACGTAATGTTTGTGCGAGTGATTGTGTATTGTCGTTAGCAGAGCGTTTTAACTCACTGATCAACACACCTATGCCTAAGCATAAGCACAGCGCTAAATAGTTGGCTAAAAAGTTAGAATAAGTAAAAGTACCAATAGCACGATCGGTATGTTTATAACTAAATAATGGGCTAATAATATCGGGTGATAAGCTTAAATAACTTGCATATAAGGCCTGAAAAACCCCAGCAAAAATAACAGTGTAAACTAGTTTTTTAATTCGTAGGGAGTGGTTACAGTAAATAAAAATTAACCAGCAAAATAATAGCATAAACCAGGTTTTAATTAACATTTGCTGAGTTTGAAACGGATCAACACTTATACTAAATAGCTGTATTGTGCAAACTAAAACAACAACGCCAAGAGCAATAAATATAGGCCAAGAGTATAAAGGAGGATAAAGCAGTTGTTTATTTTTAATAGCACTATTAAATAAATGCAATAAAAACGTAAAGCTAATCAGCACGCCTATAGCTAATATTGCCCATGGGCGGTAACTGCCAAGGGGTAGGGGGAGTAAAAAAATAATTAAACATATAACAAAAAATATAAAGCGATTCACAGCCATCTCAAAATATAAACGCAGCGCTAAGGCTGCATTTATATTTAATAAAGTTAGTTACCAACTTCAGATATACCAGCATCACCACCAGTACCACCCGTTCCAGGAGGTGTAGGCAATACAGGTAAGCTAATAGGAGGATTAGGTTGTGCTTGGATAGGGCCTGCTGCCGTGGCTTGTGAAGCAATAGTAGCATCTATGCCCGCATTAATTGCAGCAAGTGTAATAGTGTCTGAATCTACTCCGTATGCAGAAAGTGCGGCTAATAAAGTAGCAACCATAGGGCTGTCTACACCAAAAGCAGCAATAACGGCAGTAATCATTTGATCAACCTGAGCGTTACTACAATTGCCTCGTGGCAAGGTTTTGTCTAGTTGGTTTTTTATATTGTTTTTACAAATAATTTTAATGGCGGCAACTAAGTCTTGTTGCAGTTGCTCAGGAGATACATTTATTGGTGCATTACTTAAAATCGAAATCAAGTTGTCTATCCCTGCAGACTGAACAGATTTTGATGTATTAGTTTGTGCATAAGTTTGCGGTACATAAAATACACACAGCCCTACTATTAGTCCAAATAAGATAATTGATTTCATGATCGACCCTTGTTTAAAAAATAGGCTACTTACAAAATTCTAATACATTTGGATGAAAAGTAAACTTTTTATTTGTGTTTTCATCAATAATGTTGATTACTTGTGAGGCGGAGCAAATTAAATTCCCTTGAACACCATCACAACCTAAGCTTTCGAGTATGTTTAATGTTTCGGGCTTTTCAATTAAACACGCTAAGACTTTTATGCCAAAGCCATGACAAATATTATTTACAGTTTGAATATAAAAGCGACTTTGCGGATTATCAATTAAATCTTGAATGTAGCTACCGTCAATTTTCACATACTCAATATCAAGACCATGTAAATACTTAAAAGAGGTTAAACTGGTGCCAAAGTGCTCTACACACACACTAATACCAACCTCTTTTATCACATCAATATGAAGTGCAGCAACGCGTATATTACTTAGTAAGCTCAATTCATGAAGCTCAAAAATAAGATTGTTTTTGAGGCAGGGGTAGTGTTGAGAAAACGCACCTAGCCATTGTATAAACTCCGGTGAATATAACGAGGACTTACTTATATTTAATGCGAATTTATCCTCTGGATATTGCATTTTAATATTAATAAAATCACGGATTAATTTTTTATCCAGTTCTTCTGTCAAATTTAACTTTTCGGCCATAGCGAATAAGTGACTATTGTTTATTTTTTCATTGTTATAGATAAAGTGCGCAAATACTTCAAAGTAGGACTGTGTAAACTCGGTATTACTTTTTTTCACAGGCTGTACTGAAAAGCTCACTTCCCCAGAGTTAATTATGCTCTGAATTATTTTTTGCCACTCTTCAACACTAAAGACTATTTTATTATCAATGTTAGCGTCAATCGTACTTTCCCCAATAGTACATTTTGTATCTAATGACGAAAGTAAATGACTCAGTGTTAAGCTTTTTTCAACACTTATAGAAGCTAAGCGGGCATAACCATTATTATGTGAGCTGTGCTGTTTTTGGCTAAACAGGTCAATAAGGTTAGCGTGTAAATTATATAAAAAAGTAATATCGTATGGCGCAATAAAAACAAAAGTACTGCCATTTATTCGGCATAACCTATAATTATTTAGTTCAGCTAAAGAGAGTTTTAATATTTTAGCAACGTCAGTCACATACTCATCACCCCTTTGATAGCTAAGTGTTCGATTAATGTTTACTAGCGAGGGAAGTGTGACCATTGTTGCTGTCATTGGACGCTCAGAGGTAATGGAGTGGGTAACGGCGTTAAAATAGTTTTCAAAAGATTTGCGATTACCTAACCCTGTTAGTGGATCACTATACACGGCGTTTGTTAGTGCTTGGGTTTGTTTAGCTAAAGAGTCGAATGTACTTTGCAAATTAAGCACCATATTATTAATTGCTTTGGTTACTATGCGCAATTCGTGGGCTAACGGCACTTTATTATTGAGTGTAAAGCGTTTGCGAGTAACAAGCAGTGCTTGCTTCTCAACTGCTTTTAAAGGTTTGAATATTGTTTGTAAAATAAAATAAGTGATCAGCAGTGAAGCAATTAATAATATGAGCGAACTATAAAAGCTACGCTTTGTGTGCAGCCATAAAGTTAAATATGACTCTCCTAAGTGGCTGGTAACTTCAAGTGTACCAGCAATGATCCAACCCGTATTTATTTCAGATTGCATTGTAGGCGCGCTTAATTTTACAGTGTTTGTAAACCAATGAGGCACAGAATCTACATGGGTAGGGTTTTCTAATGAGAATAGCGTTTCATGTTTCGTATTAATAAAGCGTATTTTACTATAATAACCAGAATCAAATATTGCGGTTGCCATAGTTTGCCCTATTATGAGTCCATCTGTATCCAAATAAGGGGAGATAGAAAGTCCTAGGCTTGTAGCTGTGTCTTTTGCATGGCTTGCCATTTGTGTTTGTAAATAGTCTCGGGTTGTATCTACATCAATAATAATTCTTACAAAAAAAGATAAAATGGAAATACAAATTATTAGCCCGTAGATCTGTATTTTAAGACTCATACCTTGTTTAAAAGGGTGATACATTATTTTCATCTCCTGTATCAATTCCATTTACGAGTGCAAGCTCACCTTTTTCAATTCTTTTTAGCATAGTATCCCAAGCCGACACACCGCTACTATTTTTAACTTTATTACCAAGCCCTTTTGCTTTGGCTAACCATAAACCTTGGCCATTAAAACTGTATATAGGTGTTAAATCGTGACGTTTATTTGCGGGGAGTAACTGGGTATTAAAGTTACCCAAAACAAAAGGAATTTGGTCAGCTTCAGGAAAGTATATCAGTACCATGTGGGGCTGATTAATGGTGTGTTGACGCACATACATAAACCTTATTTTTTCTTCAGGAATACCAAGCGCAATTAAAGTAAAGTATTTAGCTATAACGTAATCCTCACAATCCCCCATACCTACACCCAAGCTTTCTATTGGTGTAGCCCAATAATCATTTTTATTCCAAAGCTCATTATCTGTTTTGTATTTTATATGTTCATTAAAAAAATTATTAACCAGATGTACCTGCCGCCATTCATTCTTATCAATCGATGCATCAATAAACCTAAGCCATTGCTTTATGCGATTATGTCCATCTTTACCATAATGTTGTTTTGCACGTTCAATTATTTCGCTATTACGCAAGTAATTGATTGTGTCTTGTGAGTAAACATAAAAAGATAACAAGATAACAATGCAGCACCCCAAACGCACAAGTAGTTCCTTAAAATTTAGATGCGACACTTATTATATTATTAGCATTAAAACCGAAACTAGCAATAAAGTAGGTTAAATAAGTTTTAATGAAACAATTTGTTAGCATTGACTAATTAAAAGGTGTGGTTTAATGTTTATTGAATTGCGTTGTTTTGTACTTTAAATGTACGTAATCGCGATTAGTGACCCCAACATATGCGTTAAAAGTTTTAAAGATTGCTCGTTGGATATAATAAAAATTGGCACTAAATTTTGACTTTATTAAATTGTATGGCAATTGATATAAAGTGCTATGTAGCAAATACACTACATTGTTAAGTTATACCATTGATAAACCATATATATTAATTACTTAAAGCTTAAGTAATACATGAGAGGCTCAATATTAAACACAATCTCGGTGCACATGAAAATACAATGTTTATGAGTTTTTTGAGATCTGTTTTACTAAGTAAATTAAAAGTTTAATCTTATAAGTTGATCTATTATAAGATGAATTGTTCTATTTTAAACCAAGTGAGTTTGATGGTAGCTCCAATTTTGGAGTTAGAAAAATTATTTTACGTTTAGTAAATTTAAGAGAGTCAACGGATGGGTTTATTTTTGAAACTGTTGAAAAATAAATTAAAGGTATTGATACCTGACTCTATATATATTCGATATGAATATTTAAAGCTTCACCGTAAATTTTATTCAAAAAAGAAAGTGCTTACTTTTAGCGATAGGATTTTCTCGTGGAAACTAAGTAAGAAACTAACTGATTTTTCTATTTTTGTGGATAAATATAAAGTTAGAGCATTTGTCGCTGATAAATGCGGTGAAAAATACCTTCCAACCTTACTAAAAACTTGTACCGTAGCTGAAGATTTTAATTTAACCGAAATGCCAGATAAATTTGTCATAAAACTAAATAACGGTAGTGGCTATAATCTTGTTATCAATAATAAAAATGATCATTGTAATGCTGAAATTCGCCAATTAATTACACAATGGCTAAAGTCTGATTTTTATGCAATAAGTAAAGAAAAACAGTATAAAAACGTTGAGCAGCTAGTTATTTGTGAAGAGTTTATTGAATCAACAGATGGCCTAAAAGACTATAAATTTTATTGTATAGAGGGCGTAATTGAATTTGTACAGGTAATTTCACAAAGGACAAGCAATAAGCAAACGCACAACTACTATTCAAGATTATGGCAACCACTTCCAATCTTAAGGGCTGGATGTGATATTGGAGAAGTTGAACTCAAACCAAAAAATTTTGCAGAGGCAGTTGTAATTGTAGAAGCATTGAGTAGCTCATTTTCTTTTGTAAGAGTTGATCTCTATATTCAAGATAAAATATATTTTGGTGAATTAACGTTTACTCCTGGGAATGGGTACATTAAATTCTTGCCTGAAAAGTTTGATAGGGAGTTAGCAAGTAAAATGAAATTAGCTTTTAAAAACAATGGTTAATAAATTAAGAGAATAAGTATATTTAATAAATGGTTCACGCTTTTACTTTAAGGGAGTGAAGATGAAAATAAAAAAAATTCTCAGCCTAGAAACACTCAGAGGGTGGGCTTGTTTATTATTAGTACTTAATCACTTAATAGGTGAACCAAATATATCAGGTTTAAAGTTACCCGAAAATAACGACTTTTATTTTTTTAACTTAATGTTAGAAAATGTCAGAATGCCATTATTTGCATTTTTAGGCGGCGTTATTTTCTCTTTTAGAGGAGTGACATCAGAGCAATTTTTTTCTATGTTAAAAGGAAAGTACTTTAGACTAATCATTCCTCTAATTTTTGTAGGCCCAATTTATCTATTTATTCAGGCACATACTTTAGGAGCAAATCAAAAAATAGAAATAACCAATATTACTTATTACTTTAGCGTGATATGGGAAAGTAAATTTCATTTTTGGTTTTTACAAGCAATGTTTTTGGTGTTTTTATTTTATGGTTTATCATCATTTATAAAAACTACAACTCAAAATAAATACATATTTGCGCTATTTACGGGGATTATTTTATGCGTATTTATGCCTACAGAAATTTATTTTTTTTCATTATCTGGATTTTTCTTTTTATTACCTTTCTTCTCGTTAGGGTGCTTACTTAGCTCAAAAAGACACAGCGAAGAAAAGCTAAATATAAAGTTAGTTACAATATTATTAACTTTGTTTGCTGGCCTTATGTTGTATAAATTTTTACAACTACAAAGCCAGAGTAACTTTGAAAGAAACAGCCTAATGGGGCTAGTAACTGGCTTTGTTGGTTGTTCATTATTTTACTTTGCAAAAATAAAGATTATACCCCTTGTGTTTATTGGTAAATATTCATTTTCAATATACTTATACCATGTTTACTTTTTGGTTTTATCTAGAATGTTACTAGTTTATTTAGGTGTGCAATCGACAGAGCTTAATATTGTATTTGGCATGTTCTTTGGGATCTTTGGTCCGATTGCAGTTGAAATTGTATTATCAAAAAGTAATTACGCATCACGAATTTTTTTAGGGCAAAAAAGTACTGTTAAATATGCACAAAAGTCGACATAGGAAACGATGTTTGTATATGAGTACTAATTATGTGCGCATTTTTTACGTAGCAGTGATTAGTGAATTTTAATAAAGCAGTACACATTACTAATATGGTTACTACACTGAGATCTTTATAAATCCAAAACAGTCAGTCAGTTAATTTATTTAGTTATTGAATTTTAAAATTTTGATTTATTGAAGTTATAAATATGACTCTATTATTACAAGGTAAGTTTTTTGAGCCAATCGCCAGCTATTTTAAATAAGTTTTTAGGCACAGCCGGTTTACAAATGATAAGCCGTGCTTTATCCGTTATAGCAGGCGTAATACTTGCCCGTTATTTAGGACCTGAGCAATATGGCTTATATACCTATGTTTTATCAATTATTGCCATAGTCACAATACCTGTTATAGCAGGTTTACCACAATTATTGATCCGTGAAATTGCACATGCTGAATTGGAAGGTAAATGGGGAGAATTAAAGGGGTTACTCAGGTGGTCATCGGCATTCATTATCAGTATTTCTGCGCTTGTGATGCTTACGACCATGCTTATTTTATATTTAGGCTTAATAAGTTCCCAGACTGCTAGTTTACTTTGGTTTGCAATTTTTTTGATCCCTATAAAAAGCTTTTCTGCAAAACAGGGAGCTATTTTAAACGGTTTTAGAAAACCAATTCTAGGCTTATTTCCAGAGTTTATTTTGATGCCATTTTTAGCCATTTTAGTTTACTTATATTTTATTGTATCAAAAACTGAGTTCACCAGTTTACTGCTTATAAAAGTACAGTTAATAACATCGGCATTAACGCTGTTATTAGGCTTAGGGCTAATATTTAAAGAGCGATCGAATAACCTTAACCATGTTAAACCTACTTACTATTTTAAAAAATGGCATATTGCATTACTCCCGTTTACGCTAATGATATTTATTAGCACCATGAATGCACAGCTTGCAAACGTATTTTTAGGCTACTTTGATGATAAAGAGTCTGTCGCTTCTTTTAAGGTAGCTTTACAAGGGGTGACATTAGTTACCTTAGGGTTTGCAGCGGTAAACAATATTATAGGCCCTAAAGTTGCTAGGTTGTATAGAAGTGGCGATATACAGTCAACACAGGCTTTACTAACTAAAAGTGTAAAGTTAAGCGCCACTTTTTCAATACCAATAGCGGTTGTTTTAATTTTTTTTGGGGATTGGTTTATAAGAATACTTTTTGGAGAGCAATATCTGGCTTCCCATCCAATTCTTATTATTTTATGTATTGGCCAAATAATTAATATTTGTTTTGGCTCTGTTGGTTTAGTGCTGAATATGACAGGAAATGAAAAACGTTCATTAAAAGCATTGTTGGCTACATTATTAATAAACGTGTTGTTGTTATTTATTTTAGTGCCTATCTATCAAGCAATTGGGGCGGCTTTAGCTGTAAGCATGAGTCTAGTGCTGTGGAATATTTGGATGTCGATTGATGTATATAAAATAACAAAGTTAAAAACTTGGTTATGCTAAATTTCATTTATAAAAATTAAAAGGATTAAGCTAAATGGTTGAGTTAAGCATCATTATTCCTACTTATGGAAGAGTCACAAAAATAAGAAATGCAATACAAAGTGCACTTATAAACTCACTTTGTGAGGTAATAGTTGTTGATGATAATGGTAAAGGGTCAGAGCATCAGCTAAATACAGAGTCTATTTTAGAGGATTTAATTGTCTCTAAAAAAATAAAATACATACCATTAGAAAAAAACTCAGGAGCAGGGATTGCCAGAAACATTGGTATTAAGCAAGCCAATGGCGAGTATGTAACTTTTTTAGACGATGATGATTTTTTTATAGATGGGAAATTACTCGAAAAACTTAACTTTTTTAAACACCAACAAGAGCAGCCTGCTGTCTGTTGTAGCCATATGCAAGTAGAAGAAAATGGTAAAGGTGTTTTAGCAAACGATGATAAGTTTGTAGGCCATGACGCTAAGACCTTTTTGCTATCTGGGAGTTGTTATACTTCAATGATAATGATTAAAAAAAGTGTTTTAGAAGCCATAGGTGGGTTTTATGATACACCTTACTTACAAGATCATACCTTAATGTTAAAGGCCTTTATTCAAAATTATAGTGTGTGCGTATTTGCTGAAAATGTCTTTGTGCATACAATCCACAATGGAGCGAGTATTACCACAGGTACTCGACCAATAGCAGGCGTACAGCTCAGGTGTAAATTAGAAAAAGAGCTAAGTAATAAGGTCACGTTGTCAGCTTCAGAGCAAAACGATTTGAATTATAGGTGGAGCACAATTGACTATCATAATTACTGGCTTGAACATGGGCGCAATTTCTCTTTATTTAAATTTTTGTTCACAAAAATAGTATGGCGCTCAAGAACAAGCGAACAACTTTATGAATCATTTAAGTTACTCGTAAAGTTTGGGATGAAATATCAATATTACTCAAAGTAAAAGGAAGCTTTATTTTGATCTATCACAATAAAACTTTTCTGTTAAATAGAACAATGTTGATTCTTGTTTTTGTATCATTAGTTTCACTGCTAGCGCCTTTTTATATAGGAATTTTTGCTTTATTCACGTATTTAACAACTAAAAGATCTGAGTGGCTTTACGTTTTTTTTATTAGCTTTATTTTGCTTTTTTGCAATATGAATTTACACAAAGAAGCATGGGCATTTGGCGATTTTTTAGGAATAGGCAATGACTTAGGCTGGTATTCAACCCAATGGTTTGCATTCAATAATTATCAATATGGTTTTTTGAGTATTTTTGATGAAGATTATGCAATTTTTATTAATGATGGCTTTTTGGTACAACCGAAAATATCGGAGCCGATTTATCATGGCTATTCTTACTTCTTTTCAAAATTAACGAATGGCAATTATATATTTTATACGTATACGATTACGTTATTTATCTATTTACCAGCATGTATTGTTATTTACAAGATATTAGATTCAGCTAAATTTAGTGAGGTGTTAATTGCGTTAGCGCTGATGTTTTTTATTTTTTATTCAATGAAATTTACAAACATGTTTAACATGATACGGCATTATTGCTCAGGTTCTTTCTTAATTATTACTCTATTTTTTTTATATTTTGACAAAATACGCTTCGCCATTTTTTTTGGTGTCATCGCATCATTAACACATAATGCAGCCGTGGTTGTTTGTGCAATTTATTTTGTTGTTTATTATGTTACGGCCTCTGATGAAAGAAGTAATAGATACAAAATTTTATATGTCGTTATGGGCTCTGCGGCAATATCAATATTATACCTTTTAGTTTATTACGCCACATTTACCAATTATGAAGAATTAGATGATAGAGGTTCAGGAATACTATTTAAGCTTTTAGATGTTGCTATCGTACTGCTTTCTATATTCGCCTATATGGTTAGGCGTAAATCGACATTTGATAAGGTGTGGTTTTATTATATAGGTATTATCGTATTAATTTGTTTTATGCATACAACAAACTTCTTACAGCTACGCTATTATGCCTACTTTGATTATTTTAGATGGATTGGCTTGGTATATATATTTTCTTTAATACTACGTGTTGTCAGGCTAAAGCTACTGTTTTTTTCATTATCTTTAATCGCGTTTATTTTATTTTTGTGGTACAGAATTTATATTTCTGATTTCGATTTTAACGGAATGTTCCACCATTATTTCTTTATAAAATTTTAACTTCATATTATGTAATAACTACTTATAGGGATTGTAATGAAAATTTTATTACTAACAACATGTATATGTAATGACGAAAATATCAAAGACTTAAAAAGACTAATATTATCGATAAATAGTGTAAGAAACATTCAATTTGTACACTATGTACTATTACAAAGTGCAGATGGCTACAGTGAAGAGTGTTTACTTGGGCTAGCTAGTAACTATACGCTAATCACAATTAGTCAAAGTCATATTGTGTCGTTATCAAAGGCCAGAAATAAGCTTATTAAAGAAGTGAACAGTCGGTATTCATTGAATAATTTTGATTTCGTGTCCTGCCCAGATGATGACTGTTGGTACCCAGAAGGGTTTTGGAATAGCTTTAATGAACTACAAGCACTCAGTCGATTTGAATTGTTTTATACTCAATTTTCATCAGCACCAAGTATTAGCCCCTTTACTTCTAATGAACATAATTCGTCAAACTTAATACGATACGCATCATCTAACACTACATTTTATGCATCTAAAGTATTTAATGAAGTAGGGCTGTTTGATGAAAACTTTGGCGTCGGCGCTAAAAATAATGGAGGTGAAGATTTGGACTTTGCAATAAAAGCTTCACTTATTAGTAAGGTTATATTTTTTATGAACTCTGCAGCTATTGGCCATCGTGATCCATTACCAGAATTTAGATATAAGTATTTTCAAGGCTCTTTCGCGGTATTAAATAACCACAAACTAAAAAGTACTGCTCTTTACTATCACTATTTGCGAAAGCTTATGGTTGGTATTTTTTATTATTCACAAAGAAAAATAAAGTTTGCTGACTTTAAAGTAATAAAATAGGAGCTTAAAGCGATGGACCCTATCTTAAAGTCATTAACTTTAGTCAATGAGGTATCTTTAGCCAGTATTTTAGAGCGTATCACAAATACGGATAAAGCAATTTCGATCGGTTTTTTAAATCAGTATGCATATAACTTAATAAGTAGTAGTGATGCTATAAAAGCTAACTTTTTCGATTTAGATTATTTATTCAGAGACGGTAAAGGGGTTGAATTAGCGTGCTTGTACAACAATATTGACCCTCAATCTAACTTAAATGGTACAGACTTTATTCCGCGATTAATCTCGCAATTATATTTATCTAACAAGGAAATGACCCTTTTTGCGTACGGTACTCAGCAACCTTGGTTAGATATAGGTGCAACCTCGCTTTTTAACACCTCCCAATATTATAGTTTAAATGGGTTTAAAGATGTCGACTGTTATCTTGAGCACAATTTACAGTATCAAACTGAGAGTCTTAACGTAGTCGTTCTTGCTATGGGTATGCCTAAGCAAGAGCTGATAGCTACACAACTAAAACTACAGAGCAAAAATAAAATGATAATAATATGTGGTGGTGCAATATTGGATTTTCAAGCGGGTAGGGTAAAGCGCGCACCGACGATATTTAGAAAGCTTGGTTTTGAGTGGCTATACAGATTTGCTCTAGAGCCTAAAAGGTTATTTTCTCGTTATGTTGTCGGGATCCCATTGTTTTTTTTAAATGTATATCGCTCCAGTACTAAAAGAGTTTTGTAATTAAAGGGAGTGGTAAAAGTTAATTTCTATTAGCGTGAAGCTAACGCTTAAATCAAAGATATAATAACAATTTGATGGCTATTTTTGACGTGAGATCTACATTATTGCGATAAATTGTACTAACCTTAATAAAAGCAATGTAATTAATAATAATTTTAGTATGTTAGGTAAAATGTTTTTAAGGGAGGGTGATTCTAATGAATTATAAAAGTTATTGTCATTTAAGTCAGGATATAAAAGAACACTTGCCTAAAATACAGAGTTTAAACTTTGATTTAATTGTAGGCCTTCCAAGAAGTGGTTTAACACCAGCTAATATGCTGGCATTGTATTTGAATATTCATTGTACGGATTTGATTTCTTTAATTAATAATTCAGAGCTCAAAACAGGAAGTACACGAAAAAGTAAAAATCAATATTTAAAATACCCACAAAACGCACAAAAAATATTATTAGTGGATGACAGTATTGCAAAAGGTGACTCGATTAAAGCTGATATGGCTTTAATTCCCACATATTTACACAGTAAAATTACGACATGTGCAATTTACTCATCGCTAAAACAAAGAAATGATGTTGATTTTTTTCTAGAGTACCTACCATCACCAAGGGTGTTTGAATGGAACATTTTTCATCATCCAATTTTAACGACTGCTTGTTTAGATATAGATGGTGTTTTGTGTATTGACCCTACTGAAGAGCAAACTAATGATGCCGAAAAGTACATTGAGTTTATTTTAAATGCACAGCCATTATTTATACCCTCTAGAAAAGTTTATGCGCTTGTTACCAGCCGGTCAGAAAAGTATCGAGAACAGACTGAGATATGGTTAAAAAAGTATAAAGTAGAATACGAGTATTTAATTATGCAAGATTTACCTGGTAAAGAAGGAGGACAAAAGCAAATTAGTCATGCAAAGCATAAAGCTTTATTTTATCAAAAAAGTAGTGCAGAGCTTTTTATTGAAAGCGACTATAAGCAAAGTATTGAAATTAATCATCTCACTAAAAAACCAGTTTTTTGTGCAGCTAGTAACCAAATAATTAACAACGGCTTTTATAATCTAAAGCATGAAGCAGTTACAAGCTTAAAAGAACGGTTGGCTTCGTTTATACCTCGTGGCATAAAAAATCAGATTAAAAAATTATATTAACTTTATTTACAAAGACTTATCTTGTTCTTTAGATAAATAGAGCCTAGCTTATATTATTGTTAATTTGCAAGTGTGTAGAGCTCCCATCAACTCAAAATATAAAAGCTAAGTTTTCAGTATTCACCGTATTTAGGCTTGATATTGTTTGCGCTTAAGCTCTTCAGTACTTAGCGTTTTTTGTTTATTAACTAACGCCAAACGTTTGTGTAAGCCTTACTGGTTAGTCATTGCCACCGTGTGTAGTATAACATTCCCCCAGGCTACCTTAAACCCACCAAATAATAGACGCACTATGCTTATTTAAAACTTAGAAGCAAACACTTATAACGTGTTTTCGGTTGTGTTATTAATTATTATCTAAACCAGTTAGCGGTCTGCTCTCTTACTTTTTGTACAGCCTATTATTTTTCTAAAGGATTACACTAGGGTAAAAATGTACTATTTCACAGGGTTTGGTTGATAGTAGTTTTTATATAGTCGCAGTTTAAACCTAAACACTGATAAGCAGGCTGTATAAAGCGATCTTTTATGTTTGTTTTTGTTTTATGTTTGTTTATTTTGTGTTTGTTTTTTTAAGTTGTTTATTTTATTGGCTATAAATAAAACTATTAAAACCTTCAAGTAAACAGTAATTAAGCCCCAAGGTAATAGGTTGCTATTATGTTGTTAGTAAATGAATGTAGTTGCTAAAACTAAGTAGATGATAATTAAAAATAGCTGTAGGGCAAATTACACATCAAGAACAGAGCCAAAAATGTGCAAAATTTATTGTAATATTATGCTATTAGCTTTTATTCATCGGCATAGTTTTTACTGAGAGAGTAAGTTACGTATACCCTACTCATAATATTAACCAGATGGATTCATGCATTGTTTATTTAAATATCTAAGCATGATTACATAAAAAAGGGCTGTTGTTTAGATGGGGAGTTGTAGTTTAGATACATTTATATTTTAAGAAATATGTTTAATAAAATAGCTTTAACCTTTTGTATATTAGTAAACCCGCCTGTATGTTAATTGTGCAATTTGAGATGTTAATTTAGTATTAATTCCATAGTCTAGTGATGCTTCTTCTTACCTGAGACCAATTAATAGGAATTAATAGTTATGAGCTCTTCAAGGACATTTAAGTTATCAGGTTCGTCAGATGCCTGCTTTTATAGACTCTTCGATATTTTTGCATTGTTTTTTGCTTTTCAATGCTCCGCCTTATTTTATAACTTTAATCTAAGCTCTTTTTATATGGTATCAGTGCTAAGTGTTGCATTAATTTACTTATATTGCGCTGAAATATTTTCCACTTATAGATCGTGGCGAGCAGGGAAGTTTAGGGTAATGATGTTGTGTGTTTGGGGCGCTTTATTAGTTTCATTCGCTTGTTTGTTTTTTATATCATTTATTTTTAAGTTTTCAGAATCCTTATCTCGGATTGGCATTAGCTTGTGGTTTTTATTAAGCATGCTTTATTTATATTTATGGCGCTTAGCTGTGTACTTGTATAAGCGAAATCGTCGTAAATTTGGTTCATATTTACGCAATGTAGCCATCATTGGTGCTACAGAAACCGCTGCTTACTTATATGATGAAATTGAGAAGAATGATGAGTTAGGCTTTAAGTTTTTAGGGTTTTTTGATGATAGAAACCCAGAGCGTTTATTTAGTAAATTAGCCTCTCATGATGTTGCAGGCAACATACAAAAAGCTGTGGATTTAGCAAGAGAGGGCAGAGTTGATGTGTTATATATTGCTCTTCCCATGAAAGCAGAAAAACGTATTGCAGACATTTTATTGCAGCTGGGTGATACCACTGTTGATGTGCATATAATACCTGACTTTTTACTTTCTAATCTTATACATGCGCGTATTGAACATGTTGGCGAAGTTGATACTTTGAGTGTGTTTGAGTCGCCATGCATTGGTGCTCATGAGTTTATTAAGCGTACAGAGGATATTGTGTTTTCAATGATTATATTGTTATTGATTTCGCCATTACTATTAGTTATTGCCGCGGCAGTGAAATTAACATCAGCTGGTCCTGTAATATTTAAGCAAGATCGTTACGGACTTGATGGACGAAAAATAAAAGTTTGGAAATTCCGTTCAATGGCAGTAACAGAAAACAGCAAAGTGGTAACTCAAGCTACAAAAAATGATGTGAGGATAACAAAATTAGGCCGATTTTTACGACGTACGAGTCTTGATGAACTTCCTCAGTTTTTAAATGTACTTGAAGGTGACATGTCCATTGTTGGCCCAAGACCTCATGCGGTTGCGCACAACGAAGAGTATAGAAAAAAAGTAGAGTTTTATATGTTTAGGCACAAAGCCAAACCAGGCATTACAGGGTGGGCGCAAGTTAACGGCTGGCGTGGTGAAACAGATACGTTAATAAAAATGGCGAAACGTGTAGAGTATGACCTACACTATATTAAGAACTGGTCATTACTATTTGATATAAAAATAATAATCATAACAATATTTAAAGGATTTAAGAATGAAAATGCCTACTAATACAATTGCCCCTTGCCTACTCGTTGTTTGTATTGGGGGCAGTCCTTATGCAACGGCTAACCTAAAACCAGGTAGTATTATTACAAAAGATGGTGCCGTAATAACGCCTACACTACAAACAGGAGTGAGTACTAATAATAACTTTTTTAGAACACCAACTAATGAGGAGTCGCGGTTAATATGGAATATATCACCTAACATTTCGGCTGTAATTGAAGATGGCCCAGACAATTATAAGCTTAATGTTGGAACAATAACGTCCTTTCATAATAAAGATACCACAGATAACTTCACTCAAGTGACCACAGCAGCGAGCGTTCATAAAGAGTTTACCCAACAGCATAGACTCGATATTAAAGGTGATGCAGATTGGTTATATGAACCCAGAGGTAGTGGTTTAACCGAAGGTTTGGGGGATATTGTTAATGAATTAGTAAAGTACCAACAGCAAAATGTAACAACGCGTTATGAATATGGCGCAAAAAGCTCTAAAGCTCAAGTTGCGCTTATTGCTGGTTTTTTCAATAAAAAATACCAAAATTTTAGACCTGTATCTCAATATCGCGATTATGATAAAACTTTAGTGGGAATAACCGGTTACTACAATACGCTTGCAGCAACGCGCACTTTTTTGGAGCTAACACAAGAAAAGTACCGCTATGATGTTTTGCAAGCCAATGGTATTTCACGAGATTCAGATGACAGAAAAATATTACTGGGAATAGAGTGGGAGGCAACGGCGGTAACATCCGGTACCTTCAAAGTCGGTTATCAAGACAAAGATTTTTTTTCTGACCTACGTGAAGATTTTACCGGTTTAAGCTGGGAAGCCGCAGTACTTTGGCAACCACTTACTTATTCATCGTTACAATTTTTAACTAGCCGCTCAGCTAAAGATCCCTTAGTAGCAGGTGATTATATTAAAGAGAGTGTTTATAACATTACCTGGGATCACAATTGGAGTAATTACTTTAGTTCGTTGGCAAGTTTAAATTATGCAGATGAGCAATACACTGGGGATGTTGGCAGACAAGATAAAACAACAGCGGCTCGACTAGGTTTAAACTATTTGGTTAGTAACTTTGGGATGGTATCTAGTTACGTTGATTTTATAGATAAAAACTCTAATCAAAATACGATTGAATATGATCGTGTCATTGTCGGGATTAATTTTACCTTTGTTTTAAAGGCTAATCGATGAAATTTTGGATGCTTGTTTGCCTGGCTTTTTTATTAAGTTTTAATAGTTTTGGCCAAAATGCGCAAAACTATACTTTAGGGCCAGGTGACAAAATTGAAATAAAAGTTTTTGGCCAACCAGATTTAGATGTGACGGCGTTATTAGGTAACAGTGGCAAAGTTAATTACCCTTTTTTGGGAAAAGTTAAACTCGCTGGCCTAAATACATCACAGGTTGAACAAATAATAATAAGAGGGCTACAGCCTGACTATTTAGTTAACCCCAATGTGTATGCGCAAGTTACACAATATCGACCTTTTTATATTCATGGTGAGGTAAATAACCCAGGTGCATACCCTTATCAGCCGGCAATGACAGTAAATCAAGCGATTGCACTTGGCGGTGGATTAACAGAGCGAGCATCGATAGATAAAATATATATTTTTAAAGAACAAACCAAAGAGCAACAAATTAGAGGCAGTTTAAACAGTCAAATTGCAGCGGGCGACACCATTAAAATAGAACAGCGCTTGTTTTAAGCCGTTAAAGGCAGTGATGAATGAATCAAAAATCAGAAAAATTAAATAATAATGATGATGTAATTGAGTTGGGCATTAACTTTAATGTTATTAAGCAAGCAAAGTGGCGAATTTTGAGCTTTGCGATAGTTATTACATTATTAGCGATAATGATTACGTTAACTTTAATACCTAAATATAAAGCAAGTGCAACGTTATTAATTGAAGCTGAGCAGGCTAAAGCGGTTAGTTTTGAAGAAATATATGGTTTAGACTCAAACCAAAAAGAATATTATTTAACTCAATTTGAGGTAATAAAATCAGACAGTATTGCACGTGAAGTTATTACGAAACTAGATCTGCAGTCACACACTGACTTTATTCCAAAACCTTCAATATTTAATGAAGTTAATATACTAATTAAAGAGTTGCTGCCTTTTTTAAATAAAAAAGAAGTTGCTGCGCTCTCGTATGAAGATCAAGTTGAGCAACAAATGCAAGATTTGCTTAGTATATTTAATAAAGCATTAATAGTTTCACCAATTCGTAAAACGCAATTAGTTAGGGTGAGTTTTGAGTCGAGTGATTCTAAACTTGCAGCCTTAGTAGCAAATACGGTAGGTGAGGTATACATAGACAGCCAAATGCGCGCCAAAATGGGGATAACGCAACAGGCAACAAGCTGGTTAAACACACGTTTGTCACAATTACGGATCCAATTAGATGACTCAGAAGTTCGCCTACAAGCATACCGAGAGGCGCAGCAATTAGTTGATATAGAAGGTATTGCGGGGCTAGTGACACAAGAGCTAGAGCAAATGTCTCAGCAGCTAGTTGATGCTCGAGCTGCAAGAAATAATTTAAAGAGTATAAACAGAGTGATCAAGGAGTATGGAAATAATAATATAGAATTTTTAGGCAGTATGCCCGAAATAACGTCACATAAAGTAGTACAAGATGTAAAGCGCGAGTTAGTACTTGTTGAGCGAAAAGTGAGTGACTTGGGCGAAGTATATGGCAATAAGCACCCAAAAATGATTTCTGCTAAAGCTGAACTTGCAACTGTAAAAGCTAATTTAAATAAGCAAATTAAAGGCCTAGTTACAGGTATCGAAAAAGAGTTAAACAGAACAACTCGAACCGTTAATACATTAGAAGCGGATTTGAAAAAAATTCGAGATGATTATCAATATATTACACGTAAAGAAACGCAGTATAATCAGTTAAAACGTGAAGTTGAAACTAACCGAAATATATTTAATACATTTTTATCTCGCTCTAAAGAAACCGAAGTAACCAGCGACTTCACCTCAGCAGCAGCTCGCTTTACAGATAGAGCATACACACCTAAATATCCCAGTAAGCCTAATAAAAAGCTTATTGTAATAATTACATTTATAGCTAGCTTTGCCTTTGCAGTAGTGATGAGCTTTATATTTGATGCATTAAACGATACGGTAAAAACAAAAAATGACGTTGAAAGTAAACTAGCGCAACGCATGCTAGGTTTATTACCCAAAGTTAAAATATCGAGAAAGAATCCGTTTCCTATATACGCATATTTAGAGGATAAATACCGTCGCTTTGCAGAATCTGTGCGTACATTTAGAACAAGCTTATTGCTTACTCAGTTAGACCGAAATCATCAAATAATAGCAGTTACATCAAGCGTCCCAGGTGAAGGGAAAACCACCACATCAGCTAACTTAGCCTTATCGCTTGCGCAAATGGGGAGCGTTTTACTGATTGATGCTGATTTACGTAAACCCAGCTTAGCAAAACGGTTTGATATACCTGTATTTCACCCGGGCTTAAGTAATTTAATTACTGGTACAGAGCAGTTTTCTGAGTGCGTTCATTTAGATGAGCGCTCTGGTGTTGCTATTATGCCAAGTGGGCAAATACCATCAAATCCGTTAGAGTTACTCTCTAGCGCCCGTTTTGATGAGTTATTAAAGGTTTTAAAAACCAAGTACGATCACATCATTATTGACACTCCCCCAACACAAGCGGTTAGTGACGCATTAGTAATTGCACAAAGTGTTGATTCGGTAGTGTATGTAGTGAGAGCAGACGTAACAAGGGTAAAACCGATTAAAGCTGGGTTAGAGCGTTTGTTTGAGGTAAAAGCACATGTGGCAGGCGTTATACTTAACCAAGTAGATATGAGCAAAACTAAAGATGAGCATAGCTACGGATACTATGATTATTATGATTACTCACAACCGCCAGAAAAACCTCAACCTAATGGCTAAATTATGATTGATATTCATTCGCATATTTTACCCGGTATTGACGATGGCGCTAAAAATTTAAATGAATC
Organism: Pseudoalteromonas sp. SCQQ13; assembly: GCF_015864415.1. NCBI lineage: Bacteria > Pseudomonadati > Pseudomonadota > Gammaproteobacteria > Alteromonadales > Pseudoalteromonadaceae > Pseudoalteromonas > Pseudoalteromonas sp. SCQQ13. Next base: position 101,713 of record NZ_JADYXG010000008.1, read on the forward strand.
TTTAGCATTATTAAAGCTAGCGCAAAGTGATGGAATAACACATATGGTGATTACTCCGCATATTCATATAGGGCGATTTGATAACTCCGCGGTACAACTTCGCAGAGACTTAGCTGATTTAAAAGAGCATGCAAAACAGGCTCAAATTACTATAAAACTAGCAGTAGCGGCAGAAGTACGCCTTGATATAGAGTTAATGGCACTGGTAAAGGCAAATAAATTGCCCTTCATTGGGAATTTAGCCGGAGCAAATTACTTATTGTTAGAGCTACCACATTCTCATGTACCACCAGGCTACGATAAGTTTATTGGCTGGTTAACAAAACAAAATATTAAAGTGATTATACCTCACCCTGAACGTAACCGTGATATTCAGGCTAATCCTTTTTATATAGAACATTTAAAGCAGTTAGGTTGTGAGTTTCAATTAACCGCTTCAAGTATTGAAGGTGGGTGGGGGGATAAAGCAAAACAAATTAGCAATGACATGCTTAAAGGTAATTTAGTTAATTATGTTGCCTCTGATGCGCATTCGGTAAAACGTAGGCCGCCAATACTTAGTAAAGCAAAACACATTGTGAGTAATTTAGTAGGGGAGGATAAAGCACATATGTTATTTGTAACTAACCCTTGGCGCTTAACTGAGTCACTATTTTGTGATTAGTTTTAAATTAAATAGGTTAATCCCTATTATTGTTTTAGCGCTTATAACCTTGTTTATTGCCTATTACAGTATAAAAAGCATACGCGCCAATGCTTGGTATTTTAATGCTAGAAATACGCTGGAACAGCTGTCCTCTCCAATTAAGCGCTCAGAATTAAAACAGGCCGAAAAAGCTATTACTTTAGCGGCTAAGTTTGAGCCAAGCCATCCTCATTATTGGCACTTGAATGCGTATATAAAAATATTATCAGTAAGTATTTTAAATCAGCCGACTGTAATTAATGCTCCTACACATCAGCTGGCTTACCAACAAGCCGAACAAGCGCTTTTAAAGTCTATTGAATTAAGGCAAACATGGGCAGAAACTTGGATAGCATTGGCGCAAGTGGTGAGTTATCAAGATGGGCCCACAGAGCAGGTTTATGATTATATTCAACAAGCAAAAAAAGTAGGACCTTATAAGCTTGATGTACATTTAGGTATTATTCAAATAGCGTTGATTCATTGGTCGCAACTAACTCCACAATACAAAGCTTTATATGTTAACGAATTGAAGTTAGCAGTTAAATATGGCTATAAATTCAATCAAGTATTTGATATTGCAAAACAAAGTAATAGCTTACCCATATTGTGTTTATCGTTACAATTTGGTGGCGATTTCGATTCTGTTCGCAAAAGTTATATATTTAAAAAACATTGTGGTAGTGGCAAATAAAAATGCCCAGAGTTATAAAAACTCTGGGCTATAAAATGACTCTTAGTTGAGCCTTACGTTAACTGAAGACGCTTTCTTGATTATAGGGAGAAGAAGAAAGTACATATAAGTATAGCTAATATGATTAAAACCGCACATTTATTATCCGAATTTAAGTACTTTTAACAACTCAATCATATTCACAAATGTATGCATGTTTTAATACTCACATTTTACATTAAACGCTGTTTAATTGCTTTGTGCCCATGTTATTAGCTGCGTATTTTGTACTAGATCGCGTGGGAGTGAGTTTTTAACTTTATTTTTTTGCCATTTACCTAAGCCAATAGGGCAGCCACATAAAGTTAAAATAACTTCTCCTGTATTTTGGCTTACATCAGCTAAGCGAATATCCTTACCCTGAAAGTAGTCGTTAGCTTGAGTGTCGGTTAAAGGCAATACATTACTTTTACACTGCTTACCAAATGCGGTTGCAAACTCGTGGGCTAAACGCACGCCATTATTATGAATGGCACCAAGTTGAATGCCTAAACGGGCGTATTTAATTTTGTTTTGCACAGCTTCAAACTCCTGCGGAAATAACCACAGCTCTTTATCGCGCTGCATTAATGTGCCCGGTAAGGTATTTAAACCAAATTGTTGCTTAAGTGTTTGCATAAAAACAGCACTTTTTTTGCTCTCAAATTGCTGAAACGGAAAAGCACCTTTTTTGACTTTTAGATTAGGGTTGTCACTACTTGCTTGTTTTTTGAATTTGGCAATAAAAAAGCCTTCACTGTCGAAAGTTTGCGGCCACACATGTAAATACCCCTCTGGCGTAGTTGCTTTACTTGCGCCAGGAAATAGATCACTTAAAGACTCGGGTATTATACAGTCGCCAAATTCACTGAGTAAAAAGTCGCACACGTGTTGGTTTTCAAGTGGAGTAAGCGTACAGGTTGAATACACTAAGGTTCCACCGGGCTTTAAGGCGTAAAATGCACTTTTAATTAGATCTTTTTGTACTTGGGCAATTTCAATATTAGAGTCGATTGACCAATTTTTTAGTGCATCTGCATCTTTTCGTACTGTGCCTTCGCCAGAGCAGGGGGCATCGAGTAAAATGCTATCAAAGCACTCAAACATATAATTACCAAAAATCACCCCATCAAAATGCGATAACGCACAGTTACCTACTCCCATGCGTTTTAAAGTAGCGCTAAGTACTTTTAAGCGTGATGACGAAAGCTCATTTGCAACCAACACCCCTTGGTTATTCATTAGTGCAGCAAGCTGCGAAGTTTTAGAACCAGGTGCAGATGCCATATCAAGAACGTAATTAGTGTGCTCTATACTTTGTTTTAGTGCTATGGGGGGCAGCATAGAGCTTGCTTCTTGAACATACATAGCACCGCTAAGGTGAAGATCGGTATTGCCAAGTGCTAGGTTTTGCTCTTCTGCGGCAGGGCGCTCTAACCAAAAACCTTCCTCGCACCATGGAATAGGAGTGAGTAGCCAATTTTTTTGCTTAGCGTATTGCTTAAACTCAGTAACAGATATTTTTAAGGTATTAACACGAATAGATTTTCGTAGTGGCCGCCGGCAAGCATTAATAAAGTCGTCTATATCTAGGTGTGCAGGTAAATAGGTTTTTACATCATCGATAAAGTGCTCGGGGATAAAGGTATTTGCGTCCACGGTTTGGCCAGTCGTTATATTAAAGACAAATAATAACATTTCTTAAAGTGTGTTTCAGTGCTTAACAGGTAAAAAGTTAGTTTTTATTGGTGTCGACACTTAGCGGTGGTTTATCACTTTAGAGCAGGTAATTATTATACTTTAGGCTAATGATGTCGACAATGCGTGTGTTTTTTAAGCTTTTCATACTGTTTTAGGGTTGACACTTAGTGGTAGTGAGTTCATAGTGGCTTTATAAATTGTCGACAATCTAATAGTAACCTATGACGCAAAGCCTGTTAAATGAAACACCTATTACAACCGCATCAGATCAAGTGTTTGTAAATATGCGCCGAGAAATAGTAGAGGGCAGCATAGCACAAGGCAGTAAAATATCTGAGCCAGAACTGGCAAAGCGTTATGGAGTAAGCCGTGCAACGCTGCGTGAGGCGTTAAATCGTTTAGAAAGCTGTTATTTAGTTGAGCGTAAAGCCAACATAGGTTGCCGAGTTGTATCGTTAACAGCAGATCGCTTGATAGAAGTTTATCAAGTGCGCAGTGCCTTAGAGGGCTTGGCGTGTCGTCTTGCTGCCGACAATATGGCAGCCGATGAAGTCCAAGGTTTAAAGCAATTACTTAATCAGCATTTAAAAACGCAACGAGTAAAAGAAGGCGAGTCGTACTATCAAGAAGCAGGTGATTTAGATTTTCATTACCGCATTATTAAAGGCAGTAAAAATGCCCACTTGATTCATTTGCTATGCCACGACCTTTATCAATTAATAAGAATGTACCGCGTACAAATGGGTATGGTTGGTCCGCGGGTATCAAAAGCATTTGATGAGCACTTAGCTATTATTAATGCGATTGAAAACCACGATGGTGAATTAGCCGAAATGTTGATGAAGCGCCACATAAGTGCTTCACAAGCCAATATTCAAACTAAATTTGATTTACTTGCAGCGCAAACTAAAGCCAGTTAAATAAATCGTTTTAGTATTTAAAATATCAAAACTGCCCCAGAGCAGCCACCGTTCAAAGTTAGGAGAAACGAATGTCAGCAGGATCAAAGTTTAAACAGGCTATTGCCAATAATCACCCATTACAAATAGTGGGTACTATTAATGCGTACACAGCAATGATGGCTGAAAAAATGGGTCATCAGGCAATTTACTTATCGGGTGCTGGTGTTGCCAATGCTTCTTTTGGTATGCCTGATTTAGGTATGACTAGCCTTGATAACGTGCTTGAAGATATTCGCCGTATTACCGGTGCAAGCGACTTACCTTTATTAGTAGATGCAGATACAGGTTGGGGTGGTGCGTTTAATATTGCCCGTACAGTAAAAGAAATGACTAAAGCAGGCGCTGCCGGTTTCCATATTGAAGACCAAGTAGCGCAAAAGCGTTGTGGCCACCGCCCAAATAAAGAAATAGTTAGCCAAGGTGAAATGGTTGACCGTATTAAAGCTGCTGTAGATGCAAAAACCGATAGTGACTTTTACATTATGGCACGTACCGATGCGTTTCAAAAAGAAGGTTTAAATGCCGCTATTGAGCGCGCAGCAGCGTGTGTTGAAGCCGGTGCAGACGCCATTTTTGCAGAAGCCGTGCACGACCTTGCCGACTACCAAGCATTTACAAAAGCGATTAACGTTCCTGTATTGGCTAACATTACTGAGTTTGGTCAAACGCCTATTTATACTAAAGAGCAGTTAGGCGATGTAGGCGTTGAAATGGTGCTTTACCCATTAAGCGCATTTAGAGCGATGAACAAAGCAGCCTATAATGTATATAGCTCAATTTTAAATGAAGGTTCGCAACAAAGCCAAATTGAAAATATGCAAACCCGTGCTGAGCTTTATGATTTTTTAGATTATCACACCTATGAAAATACCCTAGATAACCTTTTTTCATCAACTAAATAATAATAACAATTTAAGGAGATAAATTATGAGTACTAAAGTATTAGCGGGTGCAGGTTTACGCGGACAAGTAGCAGGTCAAACTGCATTATGTACAGTAGGCCAAACAGGTTCAGGTTTAACTTATTGTGGTTACGATATTAGCGAGCTTGCTGAAAAAGCGCAGTTTGAAGAAGTATCGTTTTTATTATCTCGTGGCGAATTACCAACAACCGGTGAGCTTGCAGAATACAAAGCTAAACTAAAAAGCTTACGCGGCTTACCACAAGCACTTAAAACAGTGCTTGAGAACATTCCAAAAGACGCACACCCAATGGATGTGATGCGCACAGGTTGCTCTATGCTGGGTAACCTTGAAATGGAAAATGATTTTAGCGAAGCCAATGATGCGATTGACCGCATGGTTGCAGTATTTCCAAGTATTATTTGTTACTGGTATCGCTTTACGCATGATGGCGTACGCATTGAAACGCAAACAGATGATGACTCAGTTGGCGCGCATTTTTTAACCTTATTACACGATAAAGCCCCGTCTGAGCTATTTGCTCAAGTAATGAATGTGTCACTAATTTTATACGCAGAGCATGAATTTAATGCCTCAACCTTTACTGGTCGTGTGTGTGCATCAACGCTATCTGATATTCATTCATGTGTAACCGGTGCCATAGGTACGTTACGTGGGCCATTACATGGTGGTGCTAACGAAGCGGCAATGGATATGATTGAAAACTTCACCAGCGCAGATCAAGCAGAGCAAGAAATTATGGGCATGCTTGAGCGTAAAGATAAAATTATGGGCTTTGGCCACGCTATTTATCGCGAATCAGATCCACGTAACGTAATTATTAAAAAGTGGTCTGAAAAGCTCGCAGCAGAAGTAGGTGATGATGTACTTTATCCTGTGTCTGTTCGTTGTGAAGAAGTAATGTGGCGCGAGAAAAAGTTATTTTGTAATGCTGATTTCTTCCACGCATCGGCGTATCACTTTATGGATATTCCGACCAAATTATTTACGCCAATATTTGTAATGAGCCGCGTAACAGGTTGGACAGCACACGTTAAAGAGCAACGTGCAAATAACCGTATTATTCGTCCAAGTGCTGATTACACTGGGCCAGATGCACGTAGCTACACACCTATCGAATCACGTTAAAATTATTTGGTGGGCACGTAAAGTGCTCACCTTTTTTATTTGCTGCACACTATTTTAAGGCTCATCACTTTTCACTCTCTCCTTAAATAAGCTAGTAGTGCACAACCACCGTCACCAAATTAGCGAATATTTTAATGACTATAATAAATAATACTGAATATCGAAAACCCTTACCCAATTCAAACGTTGATTATTTTGATGCTCAAGCAGCTGTTGATGCAATTAAACCAGGTGCATATGCAACACTGCCTTATACATCACGTGTATTTGCCGAAAACTTAGTGCGCCGCTGCGATCCAGCAATGCTTACCGATGCACTAAACCAGTTGATTGAACGCAAACAAGATTTAGACTTTCCTTGGTATCCGGCGCGTGTAGTGTGTCACGATATTTTGGGTCAAACTGCACTGGTTGATTTAGCTGGACTGCGTGACGCGATTGCTGCTAAAGGTGGCGATCCGTCTAAAGTAAACCCAGTTGTACCTACGCAATTAATTGTAGATCACTCTTTGTCGGTAGAGCATGCAGGGTTTGATCCCGATGCATTTGAAAAAAACCGTGCTATAGAAGACAGACGTAACGATGACCGTTTCCATTTTATAAACTGGACCAAAACAGCGTTTAAAAATATTGATGTGATCCCGCCAGGTAACGGCATTATGCATCAAATTAACCTTGAAAAAATGTCACCGGTAATTCAAAACCGCGATGGTATTGCCTTCCCAGATACCTTAGTAGGTACAGACAGCCATACTCCACACGTTGATGCACTGGGTGTTATTGCTGTGGGTGTAGGTGGCCTTGAAGCAGAAAGCGTAATGCTAGGGCGCGCTTCGTACATGCGCCTGCCAGACATTGTAGGGGTTGAGCTAACAGGTAAGCGCCAACCGGGTATTACCGCTACCGATATCGTACTGGCTATTACTGAATTTTTACGCGCGCAGCGTGTGGTATCAGCATACTTAGAATTTTACGGTGAAGGTGCCGATGCACTTACGCTGGGCGATCGTGCAACTATTTCAAATATGACGCCTGAATTTGGTGCCACAGCGGCGATGTTTTACATCGACGATATGACCATAGATTATTTGCGTTTAACGGGTCGTGAAGAAGAGCAAATTGCACTGGTAGAAAACTACGCTAAAACCACCGGCTTGTGGAGCGATAGCTTAAAAACAGCGCAGTACGATCGCGTGCTTAAGTTTGATTTATCAAGTGTGGGGCGCAACATTGCTGGGCCATCAAATCCACATCGCCGTGTATCTACAAGCGATTTAGCTAAAGAAGGTATTTCAGGCGTAGTTGAAAACGAAGCAGGCTTAATGCCAGATGGTGCGTGTATTATTGCCGCTATTACCAGCTGTACAAACACCAGTAACCCACGCAACGTGATTGCCGCGGCATTACTTGCGCGTAATGCTAACGCCAAGGGGTTAACGCGTAAACCTTGGGTAAAAACCTCATTAGCACCGGGCTCTAAAGCCGTGCAATCGTACCTAGAAGACGCTAACTTACTTACCGAACTTGAACAGCTAGGTTTTGGTATTGTTGGTTTTGCTTGTACTACGTGTAATGGCATGAGTGGCGCGCTTGACCCTGTAATTCAAAAAGAAGTGATTGATCGCGACTTATACGCCACCGCGGTACTGTCGGGTAACCGTAACTTTGACGGCCGTATTCATCCTTACGCCAAACAAGCGTTTTTAGCATCGCCGCCTTTGGTTGTTGCTTATGCAATTGCCGGTACGATTCGTTTTGATATTGAAAAAGATATACTAGGTAAAGATCAGCAAGGTAACGACGTTACCCTTAAAGATTTATGGCCGTCAGATGAAGAAATTGACGCAGTAGTTAAGCAAAGCGTTAAGCCAGAGCAATTTAGAAAAGTATACGAGCCCATGTTTAACTTAACCGTAGATTACGGTGAAGATAACGACCCGCTATACGAATGGCGTCCAGAAAGCACTTATATTCGCCGACCTCCTTATTGGGAAGGTGCATTAGCAGGCGAGCGTACCATGACAGGTATGCGTGCACTGGCAGTACTTGGCGATAACATTACAACCGATCACTTATCGCCTTCAAATGCGATAATGGCCAGCAGTGCCGCGGGTGAATACCTATTAAAAATGAACGTACCTGAGGAAGACTTTAACTCATACGCAACCCATAGGGGCGATCATTTAACAGCGCAGCGCGCTACGTTTGCTAACCCTAAATTGCTAAATGAAATGGTACTTGATGAAAGCGGCGAAATTAAACAAGGTTCGTACGCGCGCATAGAACCAGAGGGAAAAAATACTCGCATGTGGGAAGCAATCGAAGCATACATGCAGCGTAAGCAACCACTTATTATTGTGGCTGGCGCAGATTATGGCCAAGGCTCGTCGCGCGATTGGGCGGCAAAAGGCGTAAGACTCGCGGGTGTTGAAGTAATAGCAGCTGAAGGGTTTGAGCGTATTCACCGTACTAACTTAGTGGGTATGGGTGTTTTACCGTTAGAGTTTAAAGCGGGAACAACTCGTAAAACACTCAAACTAGATGGCAGTGAAAGTTACGATGTAACGGGTGAACCAACCCCTGGTTGCACACTTAACTTGTCAATCACTCGTAAAAATGGCGAAGTACTAAACGTCCCAATGAAATGTCGTATAGATACACAAGAAGAGCTGTCTATTTATGCTGCAGGTGGTGTATTACAACGCTTTGCACAAGACTTTTTAGAAGCTACAAAAACAGCATAAGGGCAGGGTTAATTATGTTTAAACCACAAATTAAAGTACCTGCCACATACATGCGTGGCGGTACTAGTAAAGGGGTGTTTTTTAACCTTAGTGACTTGCCAAAGCCTGCCCAAGTGGCAGGTGAGGCACGTAATAACTTATTACTGCGCGTTATTGGCAGCCCAGATCCGTACGGCAAACAAACCGATGGTATGGGCGGTGCTACATCTAGCACCAGTAAAACAGTTATTTTAAGTAAAAGTGCGCAAGCCGATCACGATGTTGACTATTTATTTGGCCAAGTGGCAATAGATAAAGCGTTTGTTGATTTTAGCGGCAACTGCGGTAATTTAACCGCAGCTGTCGGTGCTTTTGCTATTAGTAATGACTTAGTTGATAAAAGCCGTGTACCGGATAATGGCGTTGCTGTTGTACGTGTGTGGCAAGCCAATATTAAAAAAAGCATTTTAGTGCATGTACCTATGACTAATGGCGAAGTACAAGAAACCGGTGACTTTGAGCTAGACGGCGTTACATTTGCAGCAGCTGAAGTAAAACTGGAATTTATTGACCCTGCAGATGGCGACGGGGCGTTATTCCCAACTGGCAATGTGGTTGATGACCTAGAAGTGCCGGGAGTCGGTACTTTAAAAGCGACGATGATCAACGCAGGCATTCCCACCATTTTTGTTAATGCAAGCGACATTGGTTATACCGGCACTGAATTGCAAGATGATATAAACGCAGATGCAGCAGCGCTTGAAAAGCTTGAAACCATTCGTGCCTATGGCGCAGTTAAAATGGGACTCATACAAAATATTGATGAGGCAGCAGCACGCCAACATACACCTAAAGTGGCATTTGTTGGTGCAGCACAAAATTACAAAGCGTCAAGCGGTAAGCAAATTAACGCCAGTGAAATTAACTTGTTAGTGCGCGCTATGTCTATGGGTAAATTACACCATGCAATGATGGGCACAGCAGCAGTAGCTATTGGTACCGCTGCGGCAATTGACGGTACGTTAGTTAATTTAGCCGCTGGTGGCGGGGCATTGAGTGAAGTTAACTTTGGTCACCCATCGGGCACCTTAAAAGTAGGCGCACACGCTACAAATACGGATGGTAACTGGCAAGTAACTAAAGCCAGTATGAGCCGCAGTGCACGGGTACTAATGGAAGGCGTGGTAAGAGTACCGCAATAAAGCATTGTTTTAATTACGATTAAGTTATTTATAATTTATGCATAAGTTGATGCGGTAATACTTTAGGGTATTGCTCATCAACTTTTTTTGGTTATGGGCTATTTTTGATACTCGTTGACTCTCGTTTGACCAAGCGGGGTAAATATTTATGCTCACTGTGACTGACACTTTCAACTATTTCATTTTTAAAGTGTGTTAACGCCAACTGAGCTGCGTGCTGCGCCATTTTTTCAATGGGATAGTTTAGAGTGGTTAGTTTTGGCCTTGAATAACGTGCAATCAGCACATCATCAAAACCAATCACCGACACATCACCGGGTACTTTATAGCCATTATCTTCAAGTGTTGAAATAGCACCAATAGCCATAGCATCGTTATAAACAAAAATAGCGCTGAAGGGCTGCCCAGAGGCTAATAAGTTTTGCGCAGCGCTTTGTCCGCCTTGTAGGGTAGGCTCCGCGTATTTAATCAGCGCAGGGCTAATGGGGCTGCCTGCCATATTTAGTTCTGCCGAAAAGCCATTAAGGCGTAGCGCAGGATCTTCAATTTGATATTTACTGCTTATACAGGCAATGTTTTTATGTTTGAGCGTCATTAGATGGCGCGCTGCTATTTTTGCGCCTTCTTCGTTATCTAACCAAATACATTTATGTTTTATTTGCTCAATGTGTCTATTGATAAGCACTAAGCCGGGGAGTTTTTCACATAAAGTAATTAGTTCGCAGTCAGGAATTATTTTACTATGCATAACAACAGTTTGGCAGCGGCGCTCAAGTAATAAATTGATAGCAGCGCGTTCAGATTCTACACTTTGTCCTGCGGTACTTAACAACAATTGCATATTATTTTCGCGGGCTACTTTATCTACCCCGCTGGCTAATGATGCAAAAAATGGGTCGGTAAGTTCGGGGATCACCACGCCTATGGTCATGCTTTTTCGGGTTACTAAAGCACGTGCATTAGCATTGGGCGTGTAGCCAAGCTCTTGCATTACTTTATTTACTTTTTCTATGGTTGCCTTACTTACTTTAGGGCCATTATTAATTACACGAGATACCGAGGCGATAGACACGCCTGCAATTCTGGCTACATCTTTTATTGTTGTCATTGGCGGGTAATCGTTTTCTACATCCTGTTAATAATAAAATTTACACTATTTAACGTGGGCTGTATATGTTGATTTTTTAGGTTGCAAATAGCGGGGTAAGCGTTTACCCTTTTCGGTTTTATCATAAACCACATTTGAGATATTTATGGATACAATTTTTGACCCAACTGAGCATCCACATCGTCGCTACAATCCATTGATTGATGAGTGGGTGTTAGTTTCACCGCATCGTGCCAAACGACCTTGGCAGGGACAAGTTGAAACTCTTGATGAAGACGTTAGAGAAAGTCATGATGAAAGCTGTTTTTTATGTGCTGGTAATACCCGCATAAACGGTGAGGTTAATGACAACTATAAAAAAACTTATGTGTTTACTAATGACTTTGCAGCTCTGAAAATTGATACTCCAGAATTTAAAACAGACGATCCGCTATTTAAAATGGCCACAGAGCAAGGCGAAAGTCGTGTTATTTGCTTCTCTCCAGATCACAGCAAAACCTTACCGCAACTTAGTATTAGCGCTATTACCGACATTGTTAAAACGTGGCAAAGCCAGTGCTTAGAGTTAGGCGAAAAGTATAACTGGGTGCAGGTATTCGAAAACAAAGGGGCGATGATGGGGTGCTCAAATCCGCATCCGCATGGCCAAATTTGGTCGCAGCAGCAATTACCTACTTTGGTAAATAAAAAACAACATGCGCTGAGCGACTATGCTAAAAAATATAACAGTAACTTATTACTTGATTACGCTCAGCGTGAAGCGCAGTCGGGCGAGCGTGTTGTTGTTAAAAATGAAGATTGGCTGGTGGTTGTACCGTACTGGGCAGGCTGGCCATTTGAAACCTTATTATTACCGCGTTTTGCGTTAACACGTATGGTCGACTTAACCCCAGAACAAGCGGTAACTCTAGCCGATGCATTAAAACAAATTACCACTAAATACGACAATTTATTTAATTGTTCGTTCCCATATTCTATGGGCTGGCACGGCGCGCCTTATGATGGGCAAGAGCATAGTGAATGGCAGCTTCATGCAAGCTTTTTTCCACCATTATTACGCTCAGCTACTGTGCGTAAATTTATGGTGGGTTACGAAATGATGGCTGAATCACAACGTGATTTAACCCCAGAGCAAGCAGCACAAAGATTACGTGATGTACCAAACGTACATTATAAGGAGGCTAAGTAATGCCAAGAACTACAATGCTTATTAGCCAATTTGAACAACATTTTAATTGCCCGCCAGAACAGCTATTTCATGCACCTGGGCGCGTTAACCTCATTGGTGAACACACAGATTATAATGATGGTTTTGTGCTACCTGCTGCGATTAATTTTGGCACCGACATTGCTGCAAAAGCACGAGCTGATCGCAACATTAACGTCTTAGCAATTGATTGTAACAGCGAAACCAATAGTTTTAGCCTAGATAAAATAGAATTTAGCCAACAACAAATGTGGGTTAATTATATTCGCGGCACACTGCAAGCATTAATGCAAAGCTATCCAAATATTAGTGGCGCCGACTTAGTGGTATCGGGCAATGTGCCACAAGGTACAGGTTTGAGTTCATCAGCTAGTTTTGAAATTGCTCTTTTAAAAACGTTTGCAACATTAAACAATATTCCGCTCGATGGTGTTAAAGCGGCACTTATGGGACAAAGTGCTGAAAATAACTTTGTCGGCTGTAATTGCGGCATTATGGATCAATTAATTTCATCGATGGGCAAGCAAGGGCATGCCATGTTGCTCGATTGCAGAAGTTTAACCTTTGAATATGCTGTGATTCCAAAGGGAATGTCGTTAGTTATTGTTAACTCTAATGTTAAAAGAGGGCTGGTCGACAGCGAATACAATACCCGACGCGAGCAATGCGAAGCTGCAGCAAAGCACTTTAATAAACCGGCATTGCGCGATGTTACTCTTGAGGAACTAGAAGCAGAGCAAGCTAATTTACCGCCATTAATATATAAGCGCGCTAAACATATAGTCACTGAAAATACCCGTACCGAACTAGCTCTCAAAGCGCTAAACGTCAATGATATGGTAACTATGAGCCAACTTATGGCACAATCGCACCTATCAATGAAAAATGATTTTGATATTACTACCTCTCAAATAGACTTTTTAGTGGATATTACTGCTCAAGTTTTAGGCGAACAAGGCGGAGTGCGTATGACCGGTGGTGGTTTTGGTGGTTGTATCGTTGCTTTAACACCGGATCATTTAGTTGAGCAAGTACGTAACACTATTGACACACATTATTATGCAAAAACAGGGCTTCAAGCAGACGTTTACGTATGCCTGGCTTCTCAAGGTGCTTTTAGTAATTAATAAAACACAATAAAAATCAATAAGACAACAAGGTTAAAGTTATGAAATTACAACCGCTCGACATTGCCATATTTTTTACTTATGTGGTGGGGTTATTAGTACTCGCGCTGTGGATCTCGCGAGAGGAGAAAGGTGCCAGTAAAAATACTGAAGACTACTTTCTTGCTAGTAAAGCACTGCCTTGGTGGGCAATTGGTGCATCATTAATTGCTTCAAATATATCGGCAGAACAAATTATTGGCATGTCTGGTTCGGGCTATGCGATTGGTTTAGCTATTGCATCTTATGAGTGGATGGCAGCAATTACCTTAATTATTGTAGGTAAATATATGCTGCCGATATTTCTTAAAAATGAAATATTTACTATGCCGCAATATTTAGAGCAACGCTTTGATAGTAAAGTTAAAACAGTGTTAGCGCTGTTTTGGCTAGCGGTATATGTATTTGTAAATTTAACCGCTGTTTTATGGCTTGGTGGTTTAGCAATAGAAACCGTTGCCGGTGTTGACTGGATGTACGGAATGATCTTTTTAGCCTTATTTTCAGTCGCTTATTCACTTTATGGTGGTTTGAAAGCCGTTGCTTATACCGATATTTTACAAGTAGTACTGCTGGTATTTGGTGGCTTGTTTTTAAGTTACTTAGCACTAGATGCAGTGGCAGATGGCGACGGAATAATAGCAGGTTTTGGTGTTTTAACTGAGCAGCTACCTAACCACTTTGATATGATTTTAAGCCCAGATAGCCCGCATTATATGAGTTTACCTGGTTTATCAGTATTAATTGGTGGCCTGTGGATAATGAACATTAGCTACTGGGGATTTAATCAATATATTATTCAGCGCGCACTTGCCGCTAAAAACCTTAAAGAAGCACAAAAAGGTATTGCCTTTGCTGCCTATTTAAAATTATTAATGCCAGTAATTGTAGTGTTGCCAGGTATTGCTGCGGTTGTTTTATACCCGCAACTTACCACGCCAGATCAAGCGTATCCGTCTATGATGGCGTTAATGCCAACAGGTATTAAAGGTCTTATTTTTGCTGCATTAGTGGCGGCAATTGTTTCATCACTTGCCTCTATGACTAACAGTATTTCAACTATTTTCACTATGGATATTTACAGCAAGTTAAAACCAGGTAAATCACAAAAACATTATGTATTTATAGGCCGCTCAGCTGCATTAATATCTTTAGCTATAGCCTTGGTTGTGGCAGAGCCATTATTAGGTAAGTTCGATCAAGCGTTTCAATATATTCAAGAATTCACCGGTTTCTTTACTCCAGGTATTGTAGTGATTTTTGTAATGGGTATGTTTTGGTCAAAAGCCAGTTCAGCGGGTGCGTTAGCTGCGGCAATTGGCTCGGCTGTATTCTCAATCCTGTTAAAAGTTTACTGGGTAGCGCTGCCATTTATGGACAGAGTAGGCTTAGTATTTTTACTGTGTTTAGCATTGTGTGTAATTGTATCATTAGCTAAGCCAGATAAAGGCCAAGACAGTAGCGTTAGCCTAGACGATGTTAACTTTAAAACCTCAAGCAACTTCAACATAGCGGCATTGGGTGTAGTTATCATCTTAATCGCTTTGTATACTACTTGGTGGTAATGCAGAATGCTTACTCAGTGAGTATGACAGCCATAGCTATCTGCTCACGTGTTTAACGCAAAATATAGTGAATCAAAGCAGCTTAGGTTGCTTTGATTTTTTTGTGTTCTAATAGACATAACAAGAAAACAGTAAATGAATCAATTACACAGTTATATATTAAGCAATGAGCAAGGCATGCGGGTCGAAATATTAAATTATGGCGCGCGGGTTAAATCTATTTTATTTCCGGTAAACGATACACCCACAGAAATGACAGTCGGGTATGCCGATAGCAGTCGTTATTTAACCGATACTTATTATTTAGGTGCTACCTGTGGTCGCGTTGCTAATCGTATTAGTGGTGCTAGTTTTGAGCTTGAAGGTGAGCAATATTTACTGAATAAAAATGATGGTGAAAATTGCTTACATGGCGGTGCGGATAACTTTTCTCTGCGTTTTTGGCAAGTGCAATCGAGTACTGCCAACGAAGTGATTTTGAGCTTAAGCTCAGAAGATGGCGACCAAGGTTTTCCTGGCAAGGTTGAAATGCAAATACGTTATCATTTATCACATGATAATAAGTTGACTATGAGTTTTAGCGCAACCACAAATAAAGCAACCCCTATTAACGCTACTAATCATTGCTACTTTAATTTAGGTGAGCAAAATTGCTTGCCACTCACGTTACAAATAAATGCGGCCAGCTATTTAGAGCGTGACAATAACAGCTTACCAACGGGTAGAGTGTTAAGTGTCAAAAATAGTGACTTTTGTTTTGACCAACCGGTTATTATTGGCCAGCGTCTGCAGTCAGCTCAGCACCCACAACTAACAGGGCCAACAGGGTTTGATCATTGTTTTGTTATAAATCAGCCACAAGCAAACAAAGCTGCAGCGGTATTAAGCTCATTACGCAATAAAGTTAAAATGTCGTTGTACACCGACCAAGCATCTATACAGCTTTATACTGGTGCATTTTTAGCCGCACCATTAAGCCCTGATCAGGGAGTGTGTTTAGAAGCTCAAAATTATAGCGATGCAGTAAACTTTCCAGATTTTGAAAACTCAATACTAAAGCCGGGCGAAGTTTATAATAAATATATTAGCTATCACTTTGAAAATATTTAAATAAAGCTGTGCTAATAGATAGCACAGCTTTATTCGCTATTTAGTATAAGGGCTATGAGCTATTTTTTAACGGGAATATCTTCGAGTATCTTTAAAATAGCCTGATTACTGTTTAATTTGGCTAAATCGATTAGGTAACTTTTTTCAAGATCTTGCATAGGTTGCTTTGTTAATAGCGCTTTTACTGACTCTTCTTCTGCATTTACTATGGCGGTTTTTAACGCTGCAAAGTTTGCGATACTGTGTTCATTTTGCTCAGTCATATTAAATCCTCTTATTGGCGCGAGTTGTGACTTTTAAAGTTATGGCCTTAACTACTTGGCCATATAATTAAATTTACGCGCTTTAATAAACCAGCCAGCGGTGTACTTACTCAATAACAAATAAGTCCATAAAGCTATTTACAGGCATGGCCTCAAGCGCTGTTTGATTTTTACAAAGCGTGAAAATAGTGTGGCATTGTTGATTTTCAAAGCGGGATGCTAAATTAGCTTTAAATTTTTGCTCCAATAGTGGTATCCCTTCCTCACGACGGCGACGATGACCCACAGGGTATTCTATAACTGTGTCCTCGGTGCTACTGCCATCTTTAAAGAAAACCTGAATAGCATTGGCGATAGAGCGTTTATCATCCTCTAAATATTCTTTGGTAAAGCGTGCATCTTCTACGATGTGCATTTTGTTGCGCAGCTCATCAATAATCGGGTGTGCGTTATGAAATTCGTCTTCGTAATGATCAGCGGTTAAATTGCCAAATATTAACGGCACTGCAATCATGTATTGTAAACAATGATCGCGATCGGCTGCGTTATCAAGGGAACCCGTTTTTGAAATAATACGAATGGCCGACTCATGAGTACGCACAACAATTTTATCAATATCGGCTAACCGATCTTTTACCTGAGGATGTAAAATAACCGACGCTTCAGCGGCTGTTTGGGCATGAAACTCAGCAGGAAACGATATTTTAAATAAAATATTTTCCATAACATAACTGCCGTAGCCTTGGGTGAATAAAAACTGCCATTCGGCCTCAGGTTTAAGTGCTTGGTCTTTGTTGGTTTTAGAAAAAGAGACATCATAAAACCCCCATTGCGGGGCTGTTAACACGCTTGGAATGCCCATTTCACCACGCATAGATATATCAGCTAAATGAACAGCTCGGGAAGTTGCATCGCCAGCAGCCCATGATTTACGAGAGCCTGCATTGGGTGCATGCCTATAGGTACGCAGCGCTGAGCCATCTACCCAAGCTTGTGATATAGCGGCCATAATTTGTTGTTTATTGCCGCCCATCATTTTAGTGGCAAGCGCAGTAGATGCAACCCGTACTAATAATACGTGGCATAAACCTACCCGATTAAACGAATTTTTTAGCGCTATTACGCCTTGAATTTCATGCGCCATGATCATGGCCTCTAGCACTTCGCGCATTTTTAAAGGTTGTTCACCCTTGCTCAGTCTCACTTGAGATAGATGATCAGCAACGGCTAAAATAGCACCTAAGTTATCTGACGGATGACCCCATTCGGCGGCCAACCAAGTATCGTTATAATCGAGCCAGCGAATAATGCAGCCAATATCCCATGCCGCTTTTACAGGGTCGAGTACCAAAGATGTGCCCGGTACACGTGCACCATTAGGCACAATAGTACCTGCTACTATAGGGCCGAGGAGTTTGCTGCATTCAGGAAATCGCAGCGCTAATAGCCCACACCCTAAAGTGTCTATTAAACAGTTACGGGCAGTATTGAGTGCTTCCTTGCTGCTTACTTTATAATTTAATACATAATCAGCTATATCTTGTATTACATGGTCGTAATCAGGGCGATTATTAATATCTACATTATTACTCATTTTTTATCCTTATTCGTTTAATGTTAACGATTAGAATGTGCACTGAGTATTTAATACATATTTATTAAACACTTTTACCTTTTACTAGTTTACGTTTTAACCATAGCACGAGGCGTTACCAGCTAATAGGGAAGCAGGTAAACATAATGTCGTATATTTAAAATACACTTATGACTAGGTGAAATTATTATGTACACAGAAATATTGGGCAGCTTTTGTATTCAATATTGTGCAATCTGTATTTAATTACTTAAATTCAAGATAATAGTGGAGACGCAAAAATTAAAAAGGGCAGCGTAGAGATCCGAGTGGATTTTGCGCTGCCCTTATTTATGCAAACTTAACGTTTAAAGTCATGTTTGTATTTAGTTGGTGATTAATCACCATTGCTTATAAACCCAAGTTTACAATTATAACTTAGGTGGCGTACCTTCAGCGTTAGACACTACCGCATCAATTTGTACTAGCGCATTCATAGGGATAGCTGATACGCCTACCACAGTTCTTGCTGGCAAATCACCTTTAAAGAAGCTGGCGTACACTTTATCAATAGCGGCAATATCGCTAATGTTTTTAACTTGAATGTTAACTTTTACAAGGTCGTCCATAACATGATCAATACTCTCTACAATGGCTTTAATATTGTTTAAGCACTGTGTTGCTTGTGTTGTTACGTCATCAGCTACAAGATTAGCCGTTTTTGCATCAATGGGTAATTGTGCTGAAATATGGTTGTAGTGCGAAAATGCCACTGTTTGTGTAGATAGGGCATTAATTGGTGCATTTTGTGTGTTACTTGCTCTAATAATAATGCCGTGTCTGTCCTCAACTGCTTGTGGTGGTGTGCCATCTCCATGGGATATAACTGCATCAATTTGTACTAAAGCATCCATAGGTAGTGCTGCAACAACCATGGTTGATCTTGCTGGTACGTAAGCTACAGCTCTGGCAATAGCTGAGTCTGGAAAAAAGGTTGTATAAACTTCGTTTATTGCGTCAATATCTGCTGGGTTTTTAACAAATATATTTACCTTAACTATGTCGTCAAAGGGTACGTCAATACTCTCTAAAATAGCTTTAATATTACTTAAACACTGTTTAGTCTGATTTTTTATACCACCGGTTACTATTTCTCCCGATTTAGGATCGACAGGTAACTGAGCAGAAATATTATTGTAATGAGAAAAAGCAACTGTATGCGTAGACACTGGGAATATAGGTGCATTATTGCTATTTTTTGCTACTTTAATTAAATCGCAAGGCGCTTGTGGTGTAGTACCTTCGCCATTAGAGATAAGCGCATCCATTTGTACTAATGCCCCCTCTAGCGGTAAAGCTGCCACGGCAACTGTTGTGCGTGTTGGTAAGTAGTCTTGGAAGAAACTGGCGTATACGTCGTTTACAGCATCAATATCTGTGATGTTCTTTAAAAACACATTAATTTTAATCACATCGTCCATAACATGATCAATACTTTCAATAACCGCTTTAATATTTGTTAAACACTGTTTTGCCTGTGTTTTTATATCATCAGCCACAATGTTACCGCTTTTAGGATCAATCGGTAATTGTGCTGAAATATTATTGTAATGCGAAAAAGCAACTGTTTGTGTAGCTACAGTGCAGCTTGGTGCATTATTGGTGTTTCTTGAAAGCTTTATGATTGTGCCGCTCATCTTGATATTTCTCCTAGCTGAGATAGTTATAATGAGGTTTAAATTGACCACATTAAAAGTGGGTTTATTCTCGCAGACTATCTAGCTGCTGCTCGATAGTCATTGATTTGAAGGTAAGGGTAACCATAGCATCAACTATGTTAGCGACAGTAAAGCTACCCTAATGGGGATAATAAATTCAGTTGCTATTAGCCAACTGCCAATACGCCACCAATTACAGCAACAACACCGCCAAGTGCACGGGTAGCGCGGTTATCAGCTTTTAGCATAAGTGTGCCTAAACCACGACCAATAAAGGTGATAGCTAAAGTAGCAACAACAAAGCCTGCCATGTAGCTCAATATACTTGCGCCTTCAGCCATTTCTGCACCGTGGGCATAACCATGTGTAAGCATAAATAAAGCGACTAAGCTTGCGCCTAATACGGTTGGTAATTTAGCCATAGTGGCAATTAAAATACCGGCTAGTAATACGGTCATTGCAATACCGGTTTCAACGCCTGCAAAGCTTAAGCCACTCCAAGCAAGGGCCGCACCTAAAACCATGCCGCCAACTACAAATAATGGCGCGCCGCGTTTCATTGCTGTGCTTTGGCGAATACTCCAAAAGCCAATTGCTGCCATTGCTAATAAGTGGTCAATACCCATCAGTGGATGTAACAAGCCACTAAGAAAACCGTTATGGGTTTCAACGCCATGACCAGGGTGGGCTAAAGCTGCAGTAGCTGTTAGCATTAGGCCTAATCCCATCAGTAATTTGGTCATTATTTTCATACTATTCTCCGTTTATATTTTTTACTATTGAATTGTGTTTTGATTAAAAATTGTGTTGCTTAATTAATACTATTTGGCTTGCCAGGTCGGCGTTCAGGTAACATGCCTTGCTTTAAAATAAAGCTGATAATTTCTTCTAAGCCAACACCATCGTAAAGGTTAGCAAAAACGAAAGGGCGTTCACCGCGCATTTTTTTCGAGTCACGTTCCATTACCTCTAACGAAGCATGTACATATTCTGCGATATCAATTTTATTAATTATTAATAAGTCAGACTTAGTGATACCTGGGCCACCTTTACGTGGAATTTTGTCGCCAGCAGACACGTCAATCACATAAAGTGTTAAATCAGAAAGCTCTGGGCTGAAAGTAGCTGATAAGTTATCGCCGCCAGATTCAACCAGTACTATTTCTAAATTGGGGTGGCGTGCTTGTAAGTCGTCAATCGCAGCTAAGTTCATAGAAGCATCTTCACGAATTGCCGTATGTGGGCAACCACCTGTTTCTACTCCTAAAATACGGTCCGCTGGGAGTGCGTCGTGTTTAAGTAAAAAGTCAGCATCTTCGCGGGTATAAATATCGTTTGTAACCACGGCGATATCATAGTGATCTTTCAATGCTTTACATAATTGACGTAATAAAGCTGTTTTGCCAGAGCCAACTGGGCCGCCAACGCCGATTCGTAAACAATGTGTCATTGCTGTTTTCCTTGTGTATATAGAAGCGTATTAGCTTCGAAATAATCTTGAATATTGTGTTTCGTGCTGTGCACTACCAAGCGCTAAGCCAGGCATAATTGGCCCAAGTTGGTCGTCGGCTAATGCTAATGCAGTGTCGATTGCGATAACCATTTTAGGCCGTAATTGCTCAATTAAACGCTGCGCTGCCGTGTGCCCAAGCGGCATTGCTTTACAGGCAACCGCCAGTTGGTTTTCTAACCAGCCCCAAACAAACCCGAGTAAGCTTTGGCGTACTGGAATTTGTCGCTGCTGCGCTAACCAGGCAAAAACGGTGACATAACCTGGGTCTTGCGGTAATGCTGCATGACCTTGCTCGATTTGTGGCTGTAACTGTAAACTGTTGAGCAAACGCATCAGGGCTAAGCCTAAGCGAGTATCTTCATCGCTTAATTCGGCAGTTT
This sequence comes from Pseudoalteromonas sp. SCQQ13, assembly GCF_015864415.1. Lineage (NCBI taxonomy): Bacteria > Pseudomonadati > Pseudomonadota > Gammaproteobacteria > Alteromonadales > Pseudoalteromonadaceae > Pseudoalteromonas > Pseudoalteromonas sp. SCQQ13. The sequence goes on from NZ_JADYXG010000008.1 coordinate 123,353, forward strand.
CACGATTTGCATGTAGCCATTCGTTCCAGTAGCTTAAACCTTCGCTGTCGCTTTTAGCCCAGCAGTTTTGTAGCCGAGCAAGTACCGGTAATTCGCAGCGCGTTAAACCGTCGTCAAGCACACCTTCTAACCATTCGCCAAGTTGTTGCTCATTAGTAACCCAGCCAAGTTCAAACGCGCTTTCTAACCCCTGAGACCAAGCAAAAGCACCAATTGGCAGCGCAGGGCTGATCAATTGCATCAAGCCCAATAATGCCAGATCACTGCTTTGTGTTGGCTCAGTATTAGTGTGCATGAGTATGACCATCGGCATGTGAATGTTCATGGGAGTGAGCATGCGATTGCTCACGGCCAGCGTGTGCATATGCACCTGATTCTGGATCAAACGGTGCTTGATGGTGCGTTAATTGCGCGCCTAAAAGTACCGCTAACTCTTCTAATACATGATCTGGCGGAAAACGTATCCAATGGCGACCATCAGCATCAACGCCAATTGCAAGTGACACATGGCGGTTACCTAAGTGGTAACATAAACGTGCCAAAGGCAAGCCGTTTTCTATGTATGCAGTGGTAACCGGCTCATCGGCAGCGCTAATACTAAATACTTCGCCGCTGCTGGCACGCAGTAAATCGCCATTACGAAGCACTGGGCCACGGTCAAGAAATAAACCAACATCATGACCATTGTCGGTCACTGCTTTTAGGCGACCACGAATACGTAACTCGTATGGCAAGGTGAGGGTGTCAAACACAGCATCTTGTGTGTTGCTATCTATTCTTTTTGTTAATTCAAACATCTAATTGTCCTAAAAATGGATTAAAACAAATGGTAGCGCTGGGCTAACGGTAATTCAGTTGCAGGTTCGCAGGTAAGTAATACACCGTCAGCGTGAACCTCATACGTTTGCGGATCTACCGTTAATACCGGGCAAGCATCATTGAGCTTCATATCGCATTTACGCACTTGTCGCACATTTTTACAGGCCACAAGCTGGCTCTTCAAACCGAGCTTTTCTTCAAGCCCAGTATTCATAGCTGCTTGGCTTACAAAGGTCATACGTGTTGCACTTACCGCTTTACCCAGTGCACCAAACATACGGCGGTAATGTACCGGTTGTGGTGTAGAAATAGCTGCGTTTGGATCGCCCATTGCCGCACCTGCAATCATGCCGCCTTTTAATATAATTGACGGTTTAACCCCAAAAAATGGCGGTTTCCACAGTACTAAATCTGCAAATTTACCCACTTCGATTGAGCCTACTTCATGGCTTATACCGTGAGTGATAGCTGGGTTAATAGTGTATTTGGCAATGTAACGTTTTGCGCGAAAGTTATCGGCGCCCAGTGCTTCATCTTCTGGTAATAAACCACGTTGCACGCGCATTTTATGAGCGGTTTGCCACGTACGACACACTACTTCGCCAATGCGACCCATGGCTTGCGAGTCAGAGGACATCATCGAAATAACGCCCATATCATGAAGAATATCTTCGGCCGCAATTGTTTCACGGCGAATACGTGAGTCGGCAAAGGCTACATCTTCAGGAATGTTGGGGTCGAGGTGATGACAGCCCATCAACATATCAAGGTGCTCATCCACGGTATTAATAGTGTATGGGCGAGTCGGGTTAGTTGACGACGGCAACACATTAGGCATAGCACAAGCAACAATAATATCAGGAGCATGGCCACCACCGGCACCTTCAGTATGGTAGGTGTGGATACAACGATCTTTAAATGCCTCTAAAGTATCTTGCACGAAACCAGATTCATTGAGGCTATCAGCATGAATGGCAACTTGAATGTCGTAGCGATCGGCAACATCTAAAGCATTGCTAATAGAAGCGGGTGCTGCGCCCCAATCTTCATGAATTTTTAAACTCATAGCGCCGGCTTTAATTTGTTGCTCAAGTGCTTCGGGAGTACTTGCGCTGCCTTTACCTAGAAAACCAATATTAATCGGTAAATCGTCCACGGCTTGCATCATTTTGCCTAAATGCCATGGCCCCGGTGTATGTGTTGTAGCTACTGAGCCTGTTGCTGGGCCAGTGCCGCCGCCAATCATGGTGGTTAGGCCACTCATGAGCGCTTCGTCAACTTGTTGTGGGCAAATATAGTGCACGTGGGTATCAACGCCACCGGCGGTCAAAATTTGACCTTCACCGGCAATGATTTCGGTACCTGGGCCAATAATAATGTCTATATCGGGCTGTGTATCAGGGTTGCCAGATTTGCCAATAGCAGCAATGCGGCCATTTTTTAAACCTACGTCGGCTTTAATAATGCCCCACCAGTCGATAATCACTGCGTTAGTGATAACCGTGTCCATAACGGCGTCATCACAGCGTTGGCTTTGACCCATGCCATCACGAATAACTTTACCGCCACCAAATTTTACTTCTTCACCATAATGGGTATGGTCGTGTTCTATTTCGACCCATAATTCGGTATCACCTAAACGAATTCTATCACCCGTGGTTGGGCCATACATGTCAGCATAGGCTTGACGAGATATTTTCATTACACGCTCTCCTGTTTAGGTTTATTGTCTAAAGGTCCCATTACTTCACCACGAAAACCGTAAAGACGACGTAAACCTGAATAGGGGATCAAAGATACTTCACGGGTTTGTCCTGGTTCAAAGCGAATTGCTAAACCAGCAGCAATAGCTAAGCGATAACCATAGGCTTGCTCGCGATCAAAACTCAGTGCTGGGTTACTTTCGGCAAAGTGGTAATGAGAGCCAACCTGTACAGGTCGATCCCCTTTATTAGCAACATTAATGGTGATGCTTTTACGGCCAACACACAGTTCAATATCGCCACTTTTTAGTTGATATTCACCTGGAATCATAATGAACTTCCTTAAACTATAGGGTTATGCACAGTGACCAGTTTGGTACCGTCAGGAAACGTTGCTTCTACTTGGACGTCTTGAATCATCTCAGCAATGCCTTCCATTACATCGTCGCGGGTCAACATTTCACGACCCAATGCCATCATTTCTGCCACTGTGCGTCCTTCGCGCGCACCTTCCATAATAGCGCAGGTGATTAGAGCAATTGCTTCTGGGTAATTTAGTTTTAGCCCTTTGGCTTTGCGTCGCTCTGCAAGTAAACCTGCAGTGAATAACATTAATTTATCTTTATCTCTGGGTGTTAATTCCATCGCTAACTCCATAGTCCTCGATGTTGTTATATTAATTACCTATGACTAATTGGCACAGGTAGTGTGTTCGCCTAAGCAAAAGCTAAGACGATATGTTTAAAATATCGGTACAGTTTTCTTCAGCCAAGAGGCTAATCATAAGCAATAACTAGGCTCTGCTTATAATTAACACCTTGGTAAATAATAGTGTTTAATTAATCACCTAAAGAGCATAGGCGATAGAATTATTGTTGTCATTTTTAGCCATGACAAACAGTTAAAAATTAGGTTAACCAAATCCGTGGTATGGTGGCTTGATGTCCGCTTAATAGCGGGCGAAGTATGTTGCGTACTTGTTCAAATAATTTCCATACTTGGTTACGTTCGTGCCCTAAATAGCGCACTAATAAAACGTCACGGCGGTAGGTAGCGGCCCAATTATTACTGGGCGGTAGTTGTTCACGCAGTGCAGCAATAGCTGCTGTTGGATCGCTTAAGCCAACTGTCCAAAATGTGCCATGTACGGTAGCACCACCTTGGCCCCATTTACCGTTAAATCTAGGGTGAGTGGGGTCTAAATTTTGACGCTCTAACCACAATGGCTTACCGTCTTGGGTTAACTTAAAGCGCTGCTCAATACAGCCAGTAGCAAAGGGCAAATCACTGGCAGGGCGACCAAGGCCTAGTATTTCCCAGCCTAGGCACTTAGCTGTTTTAGCCAGTTCAATGTTAAATACTTGCAGCCCACGAGAGCCATCAAAGGCGAGGGTTTCTTGCGGTAACCACTCTAAAATGGCGTTGTCATCCACTTTTAAATTAGTAGTTTGGCTCCATGCAACCCCGTTGCTGTCGGCTTTATAAAGCTTATTGGCAGCAGGTGTGGTAATTAAACTATGCGCACCTTTAGTGAGCGAAATATCGATATTGAGCGCATCGCCACTCACAACCCCACCGGGCGGATGCAGTAAATACACGTGACAGCAACCATCTTTGCCTTCAGGGTAAAAAGGTCTTTGCACACGTAATGGACCATAATGACGAGCAATATTCATGCGCGTAACACGTGTATCGCCGCTGTTTTGAGCACAGAAGCCGAGCGTTAAAGAAGCCGCCCAGTGGCGATTGGCATCAAAGCTATGCCCAGATTTAGCGTCTGCCCGATGTGTTACGGGCATGGAGGAAAGTGTCATCATTCCAACATATACCTTTTATATAGGCCCAGCAGTGCACCTTTCGCTAAATTTATGGCTTTTCTGACGCGCAGGGGTATAGCCTTAAGATAGCAAAATCTTTAAGAACGTCCACATGTGTGGGTTCGGTCAAATTGACGGAGTTGGCTTGTTAGCCTTCGCCGGATGTCAGTATGCGGGCAATTAATTGCCTGAAATTGCAAAACTGATGAAGATAAACTTCGAATACATATCAGGGTGTGTATCTACTTCCCGCAAATAGAGTCTGTTAAAGCTCAAATCATAGGGCGTGTAGAGTTGTGAGGAAATAACTATGTTCTAGCTAGATGTTAGCTGAGGAAAATAAATTGTCCAGAAAAAAATTAAAAAAATTGCATTTTTTCAATGGATTTAACTATTTATTGTTATTTATTAATTAGATACGGGGTTTTTCTGTTGGTACAAAATATGTACCAAAGGTTAAGTGTGATTAAAATAACGGCTACTCAAACATTAGTATAATATTGTATTAGCTGTTTTTAAGCTTTGGATTAGTATAAATATTAAGCCATTGAGGGTAAAAAAAACAAGCTCAGTAATAGCAATTAATGCAAATATACTTTTGCGCTAGCGTACTATTTTAAGTGCTAAAATTATATTTTAGCTTAAAGTATAGACAACTTAATAAGTTAAATACCTTGTATGCTATGAATTTTCTTTGCGATAAAACTGGCTAAGCTATTTGGTATTTTGTACTGCAGCACTATTTACAGGTATAAACATTTTCACAGGTATGCACGTTTTAACCTAAAAATAAGAACGGTTTAATTTAAAATAAGAATAAAAAACAACCATGTAAATTACCGGTTTCTTTTGTATTATTGCAATGACATGCTAACATTCTCAAAGAAAGAATGCTGCGGGCTAAAGTGGCGTTATTCATTAATTAAATAAGAACAACGGATGTTGGCTATCATTAAATTACAATATGAATCGTAGATAGTTGAATGTATATAAATTACAAATAACATACGTTTATTTTTATAAAGCAACTTAAGAGGATGTTTATTATGGCTAAAGTGCTTAAAGCTAAAGAGCATGATATTGGTGGATTAAATGTAAAACGCGTTTTACCTCATCAAGAAAAACGCATGGTAGGTCCATTTGTTTTCTTTGACCAAATGGGGCCAAATAATTTCCCTGCGGGCCAAGGTATAAATGTTAGACCGCATCCACATATTGGTTTATCAACACTAACTTACCTATTTGATGGTAGTATTTTACATCGTGATTCGCTGGGTAATAATTTAGAAATTCGCCCCGGTGATGTTAACTGGATGACCTCCGGCAAAGGTATTACCCATTCAGAGCGTGAAAGCTTTGAAGTACGAGCAAATCCACATTCAATTAGTGGTTTACAGTGTTGGGTTGCATTGCCAGAAGCTATGGCAGAAATTGAACCGTCATTTAATCATGTGAAAAAGAACCAATTACCGCACATTACCCACGAAGGAGTAATGATGCGATTAGTGGTGGGTGAAGCTTATGGTTTAAGTTCGCCGGTTAAAACCTATTCACCCATGTTTTATATTGATGTTGTTGCCAGCAAAGGAAGTGTTATAAAGCGCCCACACCCAGAACAAGAAACTGCAATATTTACCATTTGTGGCGAAGTAACTGTTAACGGTGAAACGTTTGGTACTAATGAGTTTATTTTATTAGAGCCAGGCGATAGCGAAATTACACTGGCAAGTGACGGTCGCTTTATTATGTTAGGCGGCGATAAATTTGAAAAAGTACCATTTTTGTATTGGAACTTTGTGTCATTTAGCAAAGAGCGCATTGAGCAGGCGAAAGACGATTGGGAAAATGGGCGCTTTCCAACTATTCCAGGTGATGATAAAGAGTTTATTCCACTTAAATAATGCCAAAGCTATTGAGCTTTAATAGCTAATTACCTGAGATCCGAATAAAAGCCACATCTATTTATACATCATAACTAGGTGTGGTTTTGCTCAAGTTTAACTTGTCTGAAGATAGCCTGCAGAATTAACAACAAAAATAAAATATAAAGCAATAAGAGGTAATCATGCTTAGAGTCACACTAGAGCAATGGCGAATGTTTCGCTCTGTGGTGCAATTTGGTGGCTTTAATCAAGCCTCACAAGGAATTCATAAAAGCCAGTCAAGTATTCATAATGCGGTGGGTAAAATAGAAAGCTCGCTCGATGTTAAGTTATTTGAAATTGAAGGGCGAAAAACTGTTTTGACTCAAGCAGGTGAGCTAATGCTTAAGCGCGCCAACTTTTTGCTTGATGAAGCCGCTAAGCTGGAAATAGTGGGTCATACTCTTGGTCAAGGCACAGAAGGGAGCCTAAAAATTGCAGTTGATGAAATGTTTCCACAAGCAAGGCTGTATAAAGTGCTTGATACTGTTTCTGCCCAATACCCAATGCTGCAAATTGAGTTGGTGGAATCGGTACTGAGTGGGGCAAGCGAACTGATTGAGAATGCTGATGTAGATATCGCTATTTCACCGGTTGCATTAACAGAAGGTTTTAGTGAGCAACTTTGCCAAATAGACTTTATTGCAGTTGCTAATCCAGATCACACATTACATTCTTTGGGGAGAGATTTAACCGCAGAGGATTTAAAAAGTCATCGTCAAATTGTAGTGCGCGACTCAGGTATGCATCGTAAAAGTGATGCAGGCTGGTTAGGTGCTAACCAGCGCTGGACGGTGAGTCATTTACGCACTTCTATTGATATGATCTGCAGTGGTTTAGGTTTTGCTTGGCTACCTTTAACTTCTATTAAAAATGAACTAGTACAGGGCCAACTCAAAACACTCCCTTTGCAACATAACAGCAAGCGCTCTATGCAGTTGCATTTAATCTTTAAAGATGGCGACAGCTTAGGTCCAGCAGCCAAAGCTTTTTTAGCTGAACTAAGATACCAATGTGAAGAATTACAATAAACATTCTTTTAAATAGAATGATTGATACTAAAACAGCTAATTTTAATCGTATAAACACAGTAGTAAACTGGCTTCATTGAAATAGATGAAGGAATTTATAATGAAATATATAAGAAAGTCACAAGAGCGCGGCTCTGTCGATCTTGGTTGGTTGCAAAGCAAACATAGTTTTTCTTTTGGCAGTTACTACGATCCAAAACATATGGGTGTTTCAGCACTGCGCGTAATAAACGACGACATGGTTATGCCAGGTAAAGGTTTTGGGACGCACGGGCACCGCGATATGGAAATTATTTCGTATGTTATGCAAGGCGCATTAAAGCATGAAGACAGTGAAGGCAATAAGCACACTGTACCGGCAGGCGACGTACAACGTATGAGTGCGGGCAGTGGCGTAATGCATTCAGAATATAATGCATCTAACACTGACCAAGTTAAGTTTTTACAAATTTGGATACAGCCCAATAAAATGGGAATTAAACCAAGTTATGAGCAAAAAAGTATTGCGCAAAATGGTCCACTAACGCCATTACTTACACCAGAGGGCGGCGAAAATGCATTGTCAATTAATCAAGATGCAAGCTTGTCACGCTTAGTTTTAAACGCGCAACAAACGTTTATGCTGGCCTCGGGTAAGCAAATTGGTTACCTGCACATTGTAAAAGGTAGCGTAATGGTTGATGGTAAAGAATTTGCTGCAGGTGATGCCTTTGCGGTTGACCCTGCGACAGAGTTAAACCTTGAAGCAACAGCTGAACTTGAAGCTTTATGGTTTGAATTACCGGCGGATTTCTAGTATGGATATTACAACACTTGTTTTAATAGCAGCTGTTGTTGTGTTGATAGGTGTTTCAAAATCAGCGTTTGCAGGGGCACTAGGCGTGTTTGCCGTGCCGCTGCTAATGCTAAAATTGCCAGCAGCGCAAGCCATTGCACTGATGCTGCCACTATTAATTATTGGCGACATGTTAAGCGTAAGAAGTTACTGGCGAAAATGGGACAATCAACTACTTCTGCCCCTAATTCCTGGGGCAATAGTAGGTGTGCTCATTGCTTATTTAATTATAGACGTTATTAATGCAAAGCACTTACGCTTGATAATCGCCTTAATATGTATTGTTTTTTCAATTAAAAATATTTTCTTTAAAAAAAGCTCGCTTAAAATTCTCAGTAATAAAATTGGCGCGGGGATAATGTCCATGTTCTCCGGTATTACCAGCAGTTTAGTGCATGCGGGTGGGCCACCCATTATTATTTATTTCACAGCGATAGGGCTTACTCCGGGTAAGTTTGTTGCTACCGCGGCGATATTTTTCGCAATGATGAATGTAATAAAACTTATTGCAGCTTTATCGTTCGGCTTGTTAACGGGTGAGACAATTTTAACTGCACTGGCCTTTTTCCCACTGGCATTTGTAGGTAATTGGTTAGGGGTAAAAATTAATGAAGTACTGGATAAAGTGTTATTTTTAAAGATAATGAATTATTTATTGTTAGTGCTCGGTTTTTGGTTACTTTTAGGTAAGTAACTGTAAATAGATTAGTTTTTTAATTACTTAAATATTTGAACAACCACAGGAGATAATAATGTCAAACTTAAAAGATTTACAACAATTAGCACAGAAGCGTCGCTCTATCTATGCTCTAAGCGATCAGTTGCCAGTTTCTAACGAAGAAGTAGTTAAGCTTGTTGAGCACGCGGTTTTGCATACGCCATCAGCTTTTAACTCACAATCGGCACGTATCGTCGTTTTGTTTGGTGATGAGCATCACAAACTGTGGGACATTACTGAAGAAACGCTTAGAGTTATCGTTGGTGACGACGAAAAATTTCAAGGTACTAAAAATAAAATTGCAGGCTTTAGAGCCGGTGCAGGTACGGTATTGTTCTTCGAGGACAAAGCCGTAGTAAGAAACATGCAAGAAGCTGCACCTTTGTATGCTGACAAATTTCCAATTTGGGCACAACAAAGCAGCGCTATGCATCAGTATGCGATTTGGACAGCATTGGCTAGCTTAGACATTGGTGCCAACCTGCAACATTATAATCCAGTTATCGATCAAAAAGTTGCAGATGAGTGGAACATAGCTGCAGACTGGGAATTGAATGCACAAATGGTATTTGGCGCTATCGATCAGCCAGCAGGCGACAAGGAGTTTAAACCGGTTGAAGAACGTATGAAGGTATTTGGTTAATACACTTACTTTAATATAATTTAACCAATGAAACCGTTTAGATATATTTCTAGCGGTTTCATTTTTTATAAGTAACCAATTAATCTAACATTGATTTAAACAACAGCCAAAGCGTTTAACTTTAACATTTGTAATGTTAAAGCATGACTTACTTTTTTAGTGAATAAATCAGAATACCCGCCATAGCACCTAATACCTAGCACCTAGCAATAGCATTCAGTATAAAATGATAAGCACTACTTCGCTTTGTAACCTCTACTTAGCTTATATTTTTAAATTAGCAATTTATAGCTTCAATAATCAAACGCTTGGCAATATAGCTTTATCCTATAAAAACAATACCGTGGCTTTCATGGTTGCTTAGGTATAGTTAGTTTAAGTCATTGTTTTCATTCCTTATTAAATTAAATTTAGGTTTATTATATCTGTAAGAAAGCGCATCTACCCTGCATAGCTTTTCTGAGAGCTTTGTTAAATTTAATTAATATTAGTTCCTTAAATCATAAATTCCCCCTTTTTATTGTCTTGAAATAAGTTGAGCCATCAATTATGCCTGCTGCTTTTTAGTAACAAAGCAAAAAAGCTTTAAATTAAATTCACAGTGTTATTACCAATTTGTCTTTTTGGGTGCACTAGGTTGGGTAGGTGCGCAATAAATATAAGTCACTTAAAATCAAAGGCTTGCCTTCCGTGGTTGTTTTTTTGTCATATTAATAACTTTATTTTCAAATGAGGAGTATGTTTTAAACCTTACTTTGTTGTTGCTTGGTAAATTATATTGGTTGACAATTAAAGTGGTTGGTAATACGGTGTTTACATTCTCAAGGGTAATTCTTTACTAATGTAACGCTTTATCAATGTAGAGAAGAGCAGTTCTAAATTAAAATTAGATTGTTTATTAAGCTAAATTGTTCAGGTTGATTAAAATTGGATACTTAATTTGGTTATGACAACCAAAGCTTTTTGGTAAATAATTTTAATGAATTTAAATTTAAATAAAGTGTGCTTATCAGGTGTATAAATAATTCGACTATAAGTATACGTCACAATTATTGGGAGTTTTTTTATGTCAAAACCTACTATTGGTTTTATTGGCCTTGGCTTAATGGGCGGCAACATGGCCGAGAATTTACAAAACAAAGGCTACGATCTTATTGTTATGGATCTTAACAAAGAGGCGGTTGCAGCGTGTGTTTCTAGAGGCGCAAAAACAGCAAGCACAGCAAAAGAGCTTGCTGCAGGGTCAGACATTGTTATGTTTTGTCTTACAACATCTGCTGTTGTTGAAAAAATTGTTTACGCCGAAGATGGCATTTTAGCCGGTATTAAAGAAGGCGCAGTATTAGTTGATTTTGGTACATCTATTCCATCATCTACTAAAAAAATTGGTGCAGATTTAGCTGCTAAAGGCGCAGGTATGATTGACGCACCATTAGGTCGTACACCTGCACACGCTAAAGATGGTCTATTAAATATTATGGCTGCGGGCGATATTGATACATTTAATAAAGTTAAGCCAGTGTTAGAAGATCAAGGCGAAAACGTGTTTCACTTAGGTGAGCTAGGTGCAGGGCATACTACTAAGTTAATTAATAACTTTATGGGTATGACAACAGTATGTGCAATGTCACAAGCATTTGCAGTGGCTGATCGTGCTGGTGTAGACCGCCAACAACTTTTCGACATTATGTCTACAGGTCCATCAAACTCTCCATTTATGCAATTTTGTAAAAACTACGCCGTTGATAATGTAAGCGATCTTGGTTTTTCTATTGCTAATGCAAACAAAGATTTAGGTTACTTCCTGCAAATGGTTGAAGACTTAGGCACAGAGTCAAAAATTGCCGAAGGTTCTTCTGCTAACCTACAAGCTGCATTTGATGCGGGTATGGGACAGGGCAACGTACCAGAAATTTTTGATTACTTTAAGCAATTAAATAAGTAATACAAAATGGCGTTTAAATTAGCGTTTAAACGCCGCAACACACAATATTATCGATTGATTAGATTGACTGCTTTATACAAAAACCGTTGTTCAACATTCATAAAGCCTAAATTTAAATCACAATAAAAAAGAGTTAACTATGCGTCTAATGAATATAATAAAGCTTAGTCTAGTTCTCACTGGTTGCTTATCGACACAATTAGCTGCCAAAGATTATTTTGTAGAGAATAAACAAGCCTTTAATAGCATCTCAGCCGATTTAGTAGCAGGCGATAAAGTAATATTAAAAAATGGTACTTGGAATGATTTCGAAATTTTGTTTTCAGGCCAAGGAAGTAAAGCCGCCCCAATTTTATTAACCGCGGAAACTAAAGGCCAAGTAATTTTATCTGGTCAATCTAACCTTCGCCTTGCAGGTAAATACTTAGAGGTTTCAGGCTTAGTATTTAAAGATGGCTACACACCAAGCTCAGCGGTAATAGAATTTCGTCGAAATAAAAGTGAATTAGCCTACCATTCACGCGTAACTCAAATAGTGATCGATAATTATAGTAATCCAGATAAGCGCGAGTCAGATTACTGGGTTGCTTTATATGGACAACATAACCGCTTTGATCATAGCCATTTAGTGGGTAAACGAAACAAAGGGGTTACCGTTGCAGTTCGTTTAAACTCAGTGCAAAGCCAAAAAAATTACCACCGTATAGATAACAACTATTTTGGTTATCGTCCTACTTTTGGCTCAAACGGTGGTGAAACCCTACGAGTTGGCACCAGCCATCATTCATTAACTGATTCGCACACATTAGTAGAGAACAACTACTTTGACCGCACCAATGGTGAAGTAGAAACGGTTTCTATTAAAGCCGGTAAAAACATTGTTCGTAATAACGTATTTTACGAGTCGCGTGGCACATTAACACTGCGCCATGGTAACGGTAATATTGTAGAGGAAAACATTTTTATTGGTAATGGTGTTGACCACACAGGTGGCATTCGCGTTATTAATAAAGATCAAATTATTAGAAATAACTACCTACAAGGGTTAACCGGCTATCGTTTTGGTAGTGGTTTTACGGTTATGAACGGTGTGCCAAACTCATCTATTAATCGTTATCACCAAGTTGAAAACGCAACAATTGAAAACAATACATTTGTAAATGTTAGTCATATTCAACTTGCTGCAGGTAGCGATGCTGAGCGCAGTGCTACACCAAAAAATAGTGTAATGAACAATAATTTAATTATTAATCAAGACGCTAAGCAACCATTTTCGACATTTGATGATGTTAGCGGGTTAGTATTAAGTAACAATATAGCAAATACTAAAGTGCTCTCTGAGCTTGAATATGGTGTAAAACAGCAAAGTATTACACTTGAAAAAGCAAGTAACGGCTTACTTTACCCTTCATCTAAAAGTGTAAATGTGGGTGCAAAGCGCGACCTAAAAGTACTTAAAAAAGAAGACACCGGTGTTAGTTGGTATGCAAAAGTACCAGCAATAGTTGAGTTTGACTCAGGTAAAACGCATGTTGTTAAAGCCAGTGCTAGTGCGTTATTAAATGCTATTGATAATGCACAGTCGGGTGATGTGCTTGAACTTGCACCAGGGCAATATGATGTGTCTAAGCTTGTTGAAATTAATAAAACCTTGACCATTAAAGCGAAGCAAAGCGGTAAATCAAAACTTACCTTTCAACGCTCTACCTTATTTGAAATACACGATGGCGGTAACTTAAAACTAGAAGGGCTACTTATTTCTGGTGAATATGCACCAGATGCTATTGATAATAGCATTGTGCGTACGCAAAAGTGGGGCATGCTTGATAACTATCGCTTTGTAATGACCAATTCAAAATTAATTGCTTTAGATATTAACCATTCATTCCACTTTTTTGTTACCGGAAAAGGCGCCATGGCTGATGAAATTATTCTAACAGGTAATAGCTTTACAAATGTGACAGGGGATATTTTACGCTTAAATACTGAAATTGAAGATTTAGGTGTTTATAACGCTGAATACGTAACGGTTAATAACAATACCTTTAATGATGTAGAAGGCAGCCTAATTAAGCTTTATCGAGGTGGTACAGACGAAAGTACATTTGGCCCTCATTTAGAAGTGATTAATAACACGCTTAATAATGTTGGTTTTGGGGCGCGTAATAAAGCACAAGCAAGCATTTATGTGCATGGTGTTCAGGTAACAAATATTAAAGAAAATGAATTTGTTAAATCGGCCCCAATTGTTGTTGAGCATACGGTAGGGGAGCCAAAAACTGAGATTTCAAACAATACATTTAATGCCACAAAAACACCTAATGTTAAAGAGCTAATAGTTAATGGCCCTCACACAGCGGTGTTAAAAAATAATAACGTTTTAAATAATAAGGCAGATTAATATTATGTATTTATTAAAATGCCAAACACGTTTTAAAACAGTTGCTATAGCGGTATCTGCCTTGTTTTTATCATTGGGTGCGCATGCCGCGCACCCAAACTTGGTAATTACTACAGATGATGTTAAGCACATGCGCCAAGCAATTAGCAGTAATAGCAGTGGCAAGTTTGCCACTGCGTTTGAGCTGTTAAAAGCGCAAGTAGATGAGCAAATAGCACACCCTATTACAGTGCCTGTACCTAAAGATGGTGGTGGTGGTTATACACATGAACGCCATAAAAAAAATTACCAACTTATGTACAACGCAGGCATTATTTATCAGCTAAGCCAAGACGTTAAATACGCCAATTATGTGCGCGATATGCTACTTGATTACGCCAAATTATATCCAACATTGGATGTACACCCAAAGCGTAAGGTTGACTCTCAAAACCCTGGTAAGTTTTTTTGGCAAAGCCTTAACGAAGCAATGTGGCTTGTGTACACAATACAAGCATACGATCTCGTTTATGATTCGTTAAATGCTGCAAATATTAAAACAATAGAGAACGATTTATTACGCCCGGTTTCATTATTTACATCGGTAGGCCAACCATCAACATTTAATAAAGTACATAACCATGGTACGTGGGCAACTGCGGGTGTAGGTATGGCAGGCTATGTGCTGGGTGAGCCAGAGTGGGTAGAAAAATCGTTATACGATTTAGAAAAGTCGGGTAAAGGCGGCTTTATTAAGCAGTTAGAAATGCTGTTTTCGCCACAAGGTTACTACAACGAAGGTCCTTACTATCAACGCTTTGCACTACTGCCGTTTGTAACGTTTGCGAAGGCAATTGAAAACAACGAACCACAAAGAAAAATATTTGAATACCGCGATGGTATTTTATTAAAAGCGATTGATACCACTATTCAACTTAGCTACAACGGTTTGTTTTTCCCAATTAACGATGCAATAAAAAGCAAAGGTATAGATACCATTGAGCTGGTGCATGGTGTTACTACTGCTTATGGCTTAACAAACGACGCGGGTTATTTAGATATTGCTAAACAACAAGAGCAAATAATTCTCTCTGGCGATGGCTTAAAAGTAGCACAAGCACTCGATAGCGATATGGCAAAACCTTATTCGTTTAAATCGGTTGCTTTTGGTGATGGTAATGACGGTAAGCAAGGTGCTTTAGTGGTTATGCGTACCCAAGTAGGGGGCGATCAGGCTTTATTGTTTAAGCCAGCAGCACAAGGTTTAGGCCACGGTCATTTTGATAAGTTAACGTGGCAGTTTTATGACCACGGTAACGAAATTGTATCTGATTATGGCGCCGCTCGTTTTTTAAATGTAGAGGCCAAATACGGCGGGCGCTACTTACCTGAAAACGAAACCTATGCCAAGCATACGGTTGCACACAATACTGTTGTGGTTGACGAAACGACACACTTTAATGCCAATGTAGATGTGGGTAATAACAACCATCCTACACTAAACTTTTTTGAAACCAATGAGTTTGGCACAGTATCAAGTGGCGAAATAAGCACCGCGTATAAAGGTGTTGAACTTGAGCGCACCTTGGCATTAATTAATTTACCAGAGCTTAAAAGCAGCATTGCACTGGATGTATTTAATGTTACTGCCGATAACGCGCATCAATTTGATTTACCACTGCATTACAAAGGTCAGCTTATTGATACCAGCTTTGAATTAAAGGCCAGTACAACTCAGCTTGCTGCACTTGGGTCTAAAAATGGTTATCAGCACTTATGGCTAAAAGGGCAGGCACAACCACAAAGTGGCTTAGCTAAAGTAACTTGGCTTAACGATAACGGTCGTTTTTATACGCAAACCAGTTTGGTGAAGGGTGACGAGTCGTTTTTGTTTACTCAAATTGGTGCAAACGATCCGCAATTTAATTTACGCAATGAAAACGGTTTTATTCGCCGTGTAAACGCGCAAAAGCAGCATACGTTTATATCGGTATTAGAACCCCATGGTGAATACAACCCAAGTAAAGAATATACATTAGAAGCGGTTAGTCGAGTGTCGGCACTTAAATTTACCGAGCAAGATGACTTAGTACTTGTACAACTGAGTATTAAAGGTAAATCGTATTTAGTGGCTATAAATAAAGCTCAAAACGCAATAAAAAATACATTTAAATTTCAAAATAAAGTATTCACCTTAAATAGCCGACTGGGCGTTTATGCGATGAACAATAACCAGGAGTAAACAGGATGCAAAAGCAAAGTGCACACTTTTCATTTGGCAACGAAACTGAAATTGAAGACTTAGGTAATGGCTTAAAGCGTCAAATGCTGGGTTATAACGAAGAACTCATGGCCGTTAAAATTTGGTTCGAAAAAGGGGCTATTGGCTATAACCATGCGCATAGGCACTCCCAAGTTACTTATGTTGTTGAAGGTGAATTTCATTTTAATATTGATGGCGTGACTAAAATATTAAAGCCCGGTGATAGTTGTTTAATACCTCCTTTTGCTGATCATGGCGCAACCTGCCCAACGGGTGGTATTTTAATTGATACCTTTAGCCCAGCTCGTGAAGACTTTATTGAGGAATAATTATGCAACTTAAAGGCTTACGTTGGTGGGTTATCGCGCTAATTGCGCTTGCCACTATTATCAATTACATCGATCGCCAGGCACTGAGTGTACTTTGGCCAGACATAGTTGAGGATTTATTCCCGGATGAATCGGCGTTAGAGCGTAAACAAATATACGCTAATATCTCTATTGTGTTTGTGTTTTCTTATGCTTTTGGGCAAGCCATATTTGGTAAAATATTTGACTGGGTAGGCACACGACTCGGCTTTGTTTTATCAATTGGTGTTTGGTCGCTTGCAACAATTGCACATGCATTTGCCCAAGGTGTACTTAGTTTTAGCTTTTTCCGCGCTATTTTAGGTGTGGCCGAAGCAGGTAACTGGCCAGGTGCTGCTAAAGGTAACGCTGAATGGTTTCCGACTAAAGAACGTGCTTTAGCACAGGGTATTTTTAATTCTGGCGCGGCAATTGGCGGTATTATTGCCATCCCTTTAATTGCCTATTTAACAATTTACTTTAGCTGGCAAATGGTGTTTGTTGCTATTGGTGTTTTAGGTTTTCTTTGGTTAGTGCCGTGGTTAATTTTAGTTAAAGCGCCGCCTAGCTCTCACCCTTGGCTTACAGCACAAGAACGTGAGTACATTTTAACGGGCCAAAGACGTGTTGATGATAATGGCGATGTAACAGACGAAGAGGAAGAAGAATACAACCCTTCTACCGCAGAGCTGTTGTGTCGTAAGCAAAGTTGGGGCGTAATTATTGCCTCGGCAGCGATTGATCCTATTTGGTGGCTGTTTGTTTTTTGGATCCCTATTTATCTAAACGAAGTGTATGGCATGGATGTTAAATCTATTGGTATATACGGATGGGTGCCTTATGTTGGTGCTATGTTTGGTGCATGGTTTGGTGGCTTGTTAGCGCAAAACAGGCTCAAATCTGGTTGGAATACCGATAAAACACGTAAACTTACCATAACATTGGGCTGTTTAATTATGCTACCGGCACTGCTTGCAATGGCTAACCCAGGTGGCCCAGTAACAGCGGTACTTATTATGGCGGTTATTTTATTTGGTTTTCAAACAGCCATTGGTAACGTACAAACATTACCGAGTGACTTACTGGGTAAAAAGGCTGTGGGCACATTATCCGGTTTCTCTGGTATGGCAGCAAAGTTAGGTGCTGTAGGCCTTACATCTTTGGTTCCTATACTTACTGCCGATGGTAATTATGCGCCAGCATTTATTATTGGTGCCTCATTAGCAATTATTGCAATGGCTGCTGTTTGGATCCTTATTCCAAAAATAGAACCTCTTAAAAAGCCTCAATAATCTCGATACTAACTGCTATGCCACTGTGTTTTATAAAGCGCATAGCAGTTAACTACATAGGATAACTTCCAAAATGAAAAATATTTACTTTCTTGGTGAATGCATGGTCGAGCTTAGGGCTATGAGTGAGGCAACACTGCACCAATCATTTGCAGGTGATGTTTATAATTCTGCCGTTTATTTAAAGCGTAGCTTTGCGCAAATTTCGACCTCTGTTGTAACCGCTTTAGGCCAAGATAACTTAAGTAAAAAAATGCTTGAACGCTTTGAAAGCGAACAGTTAGACACTCAGTTTGTATTTGCTCACGATACCAAAGTACCGGGCATGTATTACATAGAAACGGATGAGCATGGCGAGCGTAGCTTTATTTATTGGCGCAGTGATGCTGCCGCTAAAAAGGTTGTTGATTTTTTAACTCCCGAGCTTGTTGAGCAACTTTCACAAGGTGATATGTTTTTCTTTTCGGGTATTTCACTCGCTGTAATAGAAGAAGGAGCGCGTGAGCGCTTTTGGCAAATTGTAACGCAGCTCAAAAATGCCGGAGTAAAAATAGTATTTGATCCCAATTACAGAGCGCGTTTATGGAAAAACACAGAGGAGACGAAAGCGCAGTATCATTTAGCGTTTTCTGTTGCAGACATTACCCTGCCAGGCGTTGAAGATTTAGCCACACTTTATAATGTGCATAGCGTAGATGCGGTTATTGAATACTTACAAAAATATAAAATTGAAGAAATTGTTGTTAAAAATGGTCCAGCATCAGTTGTGACAAAACACGACAATACGCTTCAAAGCCATACTATTATACCGGTTAAAAATGTTGTTGATACAACCTCCGCGGGTGATGCTTTTAACGGTGTATATTTAGGTGCGCGTTTATCGGGGCTAACTATTGAAAACGCAGTACAACTTGCTGCAAAAGCCGCCGGTGCAGTTATACAACAACCCGGGGCTATTGTGCCAAAAGATATATTTCAGTTAGCAATGGCTGAAGCCGGTATTTAACTAAATTTAAAGGCCGCATCAGTTCGGCCGCATTATCTTTAATAAAGGAACAAGGTTATGACTCGCTTTTCTGAACTTATGTCAGGGCAAACATTATTGCCTATAATTCAAGCCGACACACCAGAGCAAGGCGTTAAAATAGCTCAAGCTATGGCCAATGCTGGCCTTACTTTGGTTGAAGTAGTACTTAGAACTGATGCATCGTTAGATGCATTAAAAGCTATTAAAGAGCAGGTGCCAGCGCTTAAAGTAGGTGCTGGTACAGTAATAAATACTGACATTTTAGAGCAAGCACTTGCAGCGGGTGCCGACTTTATTGTTACGCCAGCAGTGTCTCCGCAATTATTAGCCGCGCTAACAAAATGCAATGTGCCGGTACTTCCTGGTGTGTCTAACACGGGTGACATTTTAATGGCGCTTGAGTACGGTTTTGAAGAGCAAAAATTATTCCCTGCATCGCTCGCTGGTGGTGCACCATTCGTATCGGCTGTATCGTCAGTATTTAGAGCCGCTAGCTTTTGTCCTACAGGTGGCGTAAGCGAGCAAAATAAAATGGATTACTTATCTTTAAATAATGTATTTGCTGTGGGTGGTACTTGGATCGCAAATAAAGAGTGGGTTGCACAAGAAAACTGGCAAGCAATTACTGACTCGTGTATTCAAGCATTAAAGTAGTAAGGAACAAACAATGAAAGATTTAGCCCCGGCAATATTGCCAGGTGTAGTAGTTGGCGACGATGTAAGAATTGTATACGAACATGCACGTGCTAATCAGTATGCTTTACCTGCGGTAAATGTTGTTAGTACAACGTCTATTAATGCAACGCTTGAAGCTGCAAAAAAAATGAACTCGCCTGTTATTATTCAGCTTTCTAATGGCGGCGCACAATTTTTTTGTGGTAAAAGTTTGGTATTACCTGAGCAACAATCTGCAGTACTTGGCGCAGTTAGTGCGGCTAAATATGTACATACAGTTGCTGCGCATTATGAAATACCCGTAATGCTACATACAGATCATGCTGCTAAAAAGTTACTACCTTGGATAGATGGTTTGCTCGATGCAGGTGAACAGCACTTTGAGTTAACGGGCAAACCACTTTTTAGCTCGCATATGATAGATTTATCTGAAGAACCTTTAGAAGAAAATATCGAGATATGTGCGCGTTATTTAGCGCGCATGAGCAAAATAGGGATGACGCTTGAAATTGAACTTGGTTGTACCGGTGGCGAAGAAGATGGTGTTGATAACTCTCACCTAGACAGTTCTGCACTGTATACGCAACCTGAAGATGTTGCTTACGCGTATGAGCGATTAAGCAAAATAAGCCCTAACTTTATTATTGCGGCGTCTTTTGGCAACGTTCATGGTGTTTATAAGCCGGGTAACGTGGTACTTACACCAACCATTTTAAAAGACTCACAAGCTTACGTATCAAATAAATTTAATTTACCCCCTAACTCAATTAACTTTGTATTTCATGGTGGTAGTGGCTCAGAGTACGACAAAATTGTTGAATCTTTAACCTATGGCGTAGTTAAAATGAATATTGATACCGACACCCAATGGGCGTGTTGGACCGGTATTTTAGATTATTACACTAGCAAGCAAGCGTACTTACAAGGCCAAATTGGTAACCCAGATGGGGACGATAAACCCAATAAAAAATACTATGATCCACGCGTATGGCTTCGCCATTCAGAGCAAAGTATGGTTGCAAGGCTTGTTCAGTGTTTTAACGATCTAAATTGTGTAAATAGGTATAGCGCATGAAAAGACTAAATACAGTATTAAAAGAAGATGGCGTACAAACCGACCTTATTTTACTTATTCGCACAATTTTAGCGACCAGCAAAGAAATTGCTTTTAGAGTAAGCCAAGGTGAATTAGCCGGTGTTTTGGGTTCAACCTTAAATGAAAACATTCAAGGTGAAGTGCAAAAAAAGCTTGATGTAATAGCCAATCAACTACTTAAAGATATTTTGCTAGAGGACAGCTCAGTTAGAACTGTCGCGTCAGAAGAAGAAGATCACGCAGTCGGAGCCAACCCAGAGGGTAAGTTTATAGTGGCATTTGACCCACTTGACGGCTCTTCTAACATAGATGTAAATGGCCAAATAGGCACTATTTTTACTATTTATTTAGCCCGAGATGATGTGCCCTATGATAGCGATGAGCAATTTAACCAATTGGGTGCAAACCAAGTTTGCGCGGGCTATGTGCTTTACGGCCCCTCGTCATTACTTGTAATGAGTACTGGCGGCCCTACACGGTGTTATACATTAGACTCTACACACGGCGGTTACTTATTAA
Organism: Pseudoalteromonas sp. SCQQ13; assembly: GCF_015864415.1. NCBI lineage: Bacteria > Pseudomonadati > Pseudomonadota > Gammaproteobacteria > Alteromonadales > Pseudoalteromonadaceae > Pseudoalteromonas > Pseudoalteromonas sp. SCQQ13. The sequence continues at coordinate 144,385 of NZ_JADYXG010000008.1, forward strand.
CAAATAATCAGCTTAGTGTGCCAGAGCAAAGCAGTGAGTTTGCCGTAAATATGGCTAACTATCGTTATTGGGATGAGCCTACACAGGTATATTTTGATAAGTTGCTGTATACATGTAAAAGCTTTGATAAAAGCTCAGTGCGTTGGAACGCTGCTATGGTGGGAGATGTACATCGTATTTTATGCCGTGGTGGGTTATTTTTATATCCACAAGATAACCGCGCTGGTAATGAAAATGGAAAAATAAGACTCCTCTATGAAGCAAACCCATTAGCCTTATTAGTAGAAAATGCCGGCGGTAAAGCCACTTCAAAAGGGGCCCGAATATTAGATATAGCCCCGACTAACTTGCACCAGCGAGTGCCTGTTGTTTTAGGCTCTATAGCGCCAGCTGAATATTTTAATAGCACTGTTTATAACAGTAATGCTAAATATTAGTGTATATAAAACGTGTAGCGATGTGTTAAGGCCAATACACGCTATTTGCTTGCTCTTTTGTGCGTTACCCACATAGATGTAGGTAGCGCGCCTTACCCCAAGTTTACTTGAGTCGACTTACTCGGCTCTTGCATGGGTGTAAGGCTAAAATAACGCATAAGCAGTTATCGAGCCCATTAGAGGGTAAACTCGCGTTAATTTTATTTTTTGCTCCTCCTTATTACTCCTTAATTACTCATACCTTAATAAATCACACTTAAAAGCCTTACTTAAATTAATAGCCTCAAGTAAATACCGATACAGGGCAATAAATTGGTAATAACAAGAGGCCCTTGCTGGTAAGTTGTTTGTGGGCGTTTTAAGCTTGTTTCGTTATTCTTTTGTGAATTAATTGTTCTTTTTTTGATTGTTTTTAGTGGCAAAAGTTATTTTATTATGGTTATATGACCAAGCTGGTTAACAGCGTAGGGTTTTATTTATACGAATTGGTAATGTATAGGTTTTTATTTGGTAATGTAAGTGGGTTTGTAGCGTGAAAAATTGATTTACAAATTTTTAGCGTTAAAGAAAAAACCACACCTAATAATAAACGCAGTAATAAAAGTCCTTTAACAAAAAATAGCTGCCTTAGTTCATTTACACAAATAAACGGCTAGCAACACACTTCACACACAACTAGAAAGGAGAATTTGTAATGGCGTTGAACAAAAAACATATAAATAATGTTGAAGCGTACAAACAAGTTCGTAATCGATTTAAACTTAGCCCAGTAGCTAAATTAATTAAAAACAGCGTTATTACAGGTGTATTAGGCTCATTTGTATTTTCCGCAAATGGACAGGAAGCCGTTGAAAATACTCAAGCAAAAGAAGACGTTGAAGTTATTAGTGTTACAGGTACTCGTAGAACTATACAAGACCAAATAGCAATTAAACGCGAATCAACTACTGTGGTCGATGGCCTTTCATCAGAAGACATTGGTGATTTACCGGCGTTATCTATCGGTGAAGCACTTGAATCTATTACTGGAGCTGCCTCTCATCGTGAAAATGGCGGTGCAACAGAAATAACTATTCGTGGTCTTGGCCCTTTCTTAAGTGCAACACATATTAATGGCCGTGAAGCGACTAATGGTAGTGGTGATCGCTCAGTTAACTTTTCACAGTTTCCATCTGAGCTGGTAAAAAAAGTAGCCATATATAAAACCCAAGACGCATCAATGATAGAAGGTGGGGTAGCAGGTGTAATTGCACTTGAAACCATTACTCCGCTCGATTTTGGTAAGCAAAGTATATCTGGCGAAGTTAAATTAAATTACAACCCAGATGAAGGTAACGTAGATAACTCACTACAAAGTGATATGGGCTATCGCGGTACGTTTAGTTATGTAGATCAGTTTGAATTTGACAATGGCCAAGCCGTTGGTGTGTCGTTTGGTGTGCAGCGCCAAGATATTAGCCAACCAGAAGCTGAATATAGAAGCTCTAGCCCATCGGGTTCATCATTATGGGCTTGTATAAACGATCCTAACAATACCAATGAGGGATTTTATCGCAGTAAAGCAGACGACTGTGAAGACCAAGTAGCGGGCGATAAATTAAAAAATCAAGGTTATCAAACCAAAATAGACTCGCAAACAGGTAAAGCAGAAAGTGACGGTACTCCATATGCTTGGACTGGCAGTAGCCGCAGCTTTCGTCAAAACGAAACGTCTGATGAGCGTGATGCGGTGTTTTTTGCATTACAGTACCAGCCATCGGCTGCGTGGGATATTAACATTGATACGCAAATATCAGATAGAACACAACAAGAAGCGCGTCACGATCTAATCTTTTTACAAAAACGTGCTACACCAGGTATAACAGGCCCTACATTGGTTACCAATGATGTAGGTGGTATTTTGCATTGGGAAGGTGAAGAGCGCATAGAGTCGGCGGGTGAGCAATTTTCTCGTGAAGAAAACTACCAAGGCTACGGCATAAACATTGAACATACTGTTACCGATAGATTAACAGTTGACTTAGATTTAGCCTATTCAAAAACTGAACGAGAAGAGCTGCAAATATCTAACCGCGGTAGGACTTCAAGCCAAAAATTCTTTACCTGGGATATGGGCACAGAAATACCTCACTTTACGTTAACAGACTTTGATGTTACCGATATTTCAAACTTTACAGATAGCTTAAGAACACGGTTAGATCGTGAAAACGTTCGTGAGAACGAAGTTATGTCAGCTCGACTAGATTTTGATTACTTACTCGAGGGTAATGTTTTTACTAGTATTAAGGGCGGCATTAGAACATCAGAATTGAGCTTTGTGCAATTTGGTGGCAGCCAAGGTAATGGTTCAAGAAACGAATTTACGTTAGATTCAGGCACTGATGCGCTTAATGTGCTACAAGGATGTCAAATCGACTTCCCTGAATCAGGTTTTTTATCAGGCGTATCTGATGGCAATATTGTAACCAATATAGATGCTGATGGTAATGCAATAGGCACTGGTACAGGCTCATCATGGGCAACCTACGATAACGTTTGTTTTTCTCAAGCAGTTGCCGGCTCTAACGTAGACGGGCAGTTTGCTTACCCCGATGTTGAGTACGAAAATACAGGTACAATAGATGTAACCGAAAAAACAACATCAGTATATTTAATGGCTAATTATGATACTGAAATGTTTGGTAAGTTTATTCGCGGTAACTTTGGTCTTCGTATTGTAGATACAGAAGTTACGTCGATTGGTTTTAGAAATAGCTTTGATATAGTAACTAGTGACACAGGTGTGCTTTCTCTTGTTGAATCAAGTTCAGGCTCATTAGATAGAATACAAAGTGGTGGTGATTACACTAAATACTTACCAAGCTTTAACTTAGTTATTGATTACAGTGAAGATATTTTACTTCGCGCGGGTATATACCGTGGTATGTCGCGTGCTGATCCATCAAATTTAGGTTACAGCCGTACATTTGAAGAAGATAAAGAAGGTACTGCAACATCAATTAGTGATTTACTAGTAGGCGTAAATGGTTCTGGTAACCCAAATACTCAACCACTTATGTCGTGGAACTACGATGCCGCTTTTGAATGGTACCCAAATGAAGACTCAATTTTTGCGTTAAGCCTTTACTACAAACAGTTCCAAGGCGGTTTTCAACAGCAAACAGTTATTGAAGACTTTATTGTGGGCGGTGAAACAGTATCTTTACCCATTACTAACTCTGTTACCTCTGACGAAGATAGCGAAATATTAGGCCTTGAAGCCTCATTTTCATATCGCTGGGATAACGGAATTGGTATGAAGTTTGGTTATAACTTTGCCGACACTGATTTTGAGTTCCAAGATAGTTTATACGGCGACACGTATGAAACTGATGTAGATGGAAATTCAACTCAACTGCAAGCAGGTATTATTCCACCAGCTTCAGTACCTGGCTTTTCAAAGCATGTATTTAGTAGCCAGTTGTACTACCAAATTGGTGGATTTGATACCGCGGTTATTTACAAATACCGTAGCGAATACTTCCAACCTTACACATCTAATGGTACTCGCTTACGTTATGTAGACGGGGTAGGGGTGTGGGAAATGCGCGCATCTTATAAAATTAATGAGCACATTAGAATTAAAGCAGAGGCAATTAACTTATTTAGTGCACCTAAATCACAAGACTTCTTTGTTGAGGGGAACTTAGGTGAAGTGAACGACTACGGCCCACGCTTATTCTTGGGTATGAGCTTTAAGTTCTAAATTAAAGCAACTAACACAAAAAAGGCTCTAATTTAGAGCCTTTTTTATTTGGTGAACACACTAATTTAGTGGGTTAAATGGGTAATAGAATACAATCCACGGGTTTCATCTGTTTTACGCTTTATCTCTTCAAGCGCTTTAGCTTCACTCGCTGCAAATAATGCGTTAATTAATCGGTTAAAGTGGTTATGCATTGCTTTTCTTGCTGCTGATGAGTCATGCGATGCAATTGCTTCGTATATAGCAGTGTGTTCTTGTATTCGTTGCTCGTTACTTTGCGAACAAACATCTTCATGAGCCGAGATAATTTCAGGTTCGGTTAATCTCAACTTCCAAAGATTATTAATTGTTAAAACAATAGCGTTATTACGGGTTGATTGCGCGATAATTTCATGAAAACGTTGATCGGCTGCATTCGCAGTTTCGGCAATGCGCATGTCATCAAGTGTTTGTTTTAACAACGCTAACTCTTCACTTTGTATCGTTGCGGCAGACAGTGCTGCAGCCTCTGCTTCAACCAAAGCACGGGCTTGAGTTAGCTCAAATGCACTTATTGGTTTAGCGAAGCTTTCTGACTTTTTAGTGTCAGTAACAAAAACACCAGAACCCGTTTTTACTTCAACGCGCTCTCTGACTTCAAGTGCAATAATTGCCTCGCGTATAGTTGGGCGGCTTACTTGGTGAATTTCGGCTAACTCACGCTCTGCTGGTAACCGTGTACCCACAGGGTAAATGCCTTGATCTATCGCGGTTTCTAATTTTTCAACAATTGTCCAAAAACGTCTGCGCCTTTTCATTTTCATATCCTCTGATTTAAATTGTTGTAAATTCATAATGTTGCCACAATAGAAAATTAATAAGGCTACTTTACGCCTACTTTGTAATCGTAAGTTAATTGGTAATTTTATAATACTAATTGGTAAGATAACTCCCTTCAAGAAGCTTGTCAAATTGGCTTCACTTTTCATGTAAGGTATTGATATACATTTCTCTATTGATAAATACCTAGCGTATTATTGCAAACAAAAACGCATTTATTAATCAATCTTATTTACAAATAAATCTAAGGCATAATGCTGTGGTTTGAGGTAGCCTATTCAACATTTTAAAAGTGCATTTATAAGCAATTAAAAATTTGGCGATTAAATACATGGCGTATTTAAATACATAAGTTAAATATATCAATAAAAGGAGTTTAGTATGAAAAGTTATAAAGCGTTCCCGCTTGAAGTTAAAAATGACATAACAGAGTCAATTAAAAGTCAGTTTGGTGATACTTTTTCAAATGATTTAATTTTAACCTTTATTCGGGTAATGAAAGAGTCAACATTTGTTGAAGTTGACTTTACAGATTTATTAGCATTTTTAGCCGAGTGTAAACATGGTTTTAAAACCTTTTCTAATCAAGATACGTTAACTGAATTTGTTAAATCAAATCAGTACACACCAAAGGCTTTATTTGGGCATAAAAAGTTGCTTGAAAACTCCGAGACTAATTTTATGGATGCTTTTTCTGATAGTGTAAATAAGCTTAAACAGCTTGTAGCAGATGATGGTTTTTTATATGTGTCGGCTGGCTTTAATCAAGACTTAAGCGAGCAGCAAAACGGTTTTGAGTTTTTTATGATTAGCTGTCATGAATAGAGAAGGTTAATTATGTAGTGGAACTGGTATAAGGGAGAATATACAAGTGCATTATTTAAATGGGTTATATAAATTAAACCACAGACTAAGGTTAACTACATTTATTACTGCTGTAATTAGCTGGCTTTTTGTTAGAAAAGCCAGCTAGCAATAACTGCGTTTTAGCATAAAACTCACAAATAGACCGGGTTACACTATTAAGCCAATAAAATCATTTGCCCTTTAAGGGCAGCAAATATTACAAAGCATCCTTGCTTATTAAAACTGTGTTTCTAGCTGTAATATCAAAATTTAGATATAACTAATAGTTTATAAGCAGCCAGGTAAATGTTTTGCAGGGTCTGTTTCACGTGCTTTTATGGCATCAGCAACCGTCATTCCAAGGGCTTTAGCAACACCTTCACCATAGGCAGGATCGCACTGATTACAGTTACGAATATGACGATATTTAATAAAGTCATAGGTATCACCCATTTGTGCCGCCGTATTACTAAATAGCGCTTGTGTTTGCTCATCATTCATTAAGTTAAAAAGAGCGCGTGGTTGGCTAAAGTAGTCGCTATCGTCTTCACGGAAGTCGTAATGTTTAGCATCGCCATTAATTTTAAGTGGCGGCTCAACATATTGTGACTGCTCTTGCCACTGGCCAAAGCTATTAGGTTCGTAGTGTGGCCTTGCGCCATAGTTACCATCAACACGGCCTTGTCCATCGCGCGCATTGCTATTAACAGGGCAGCGAGGTTGATTTACCGGCACTTGATTATGATTCACGCCTACACGGTAGCGCTGTGCATCAGCGTAGTTAATTAAACGGGCTTGTAGCATTTTATCTGGTGATACACCAATTCCAGGTACTAAATTACTCGGTGCAAAAGCAGCTTGCTCTACGTCAGCAAAGTAGTTATCAGCGTTTTTATTTAACTCATACTCACCTACTTCAATCAGTGGGTAATCACCTTTAGGCCATACTTTAGTTAAATCAAAAGGGTGATACGGCACGTTATCAGCTTCGGCTTCAGGCATAATTTGCACATACATTTTCCATTTAGGGAAGTCGCCGCGCTCAATCGATTCAAATAAATCTTTTTGATTACTTTCACGATCCATAGCAACTATTTCAGCAGCTTCTGCATCGGTTAAGTTTTTAATACCTTGCTGTGTACGAAAATGAAATTTCACCCAAAAGCGCTCACCGGCTTCATTCCACAAACTATAGGTGTGTGAGCCAAAACCATGCATATGTCTATACGAGGCAGGTATACCACGATCACTCATTACAACTGTTACTTGATGGAGCGCTTCAGGTAATAAAGTCCAAAAGTCCCAATTGTTAGTTGCAGAGCGCATATTAGTACGAGGATCGCGCTTTACCGCTTTATTCAAATCTGGGAATTTAAGAGGATCGCGCAAAAAGAATACAGGGGTATTATTACCCACCATATCCCAATTGCCTTCTTCGGTATAAAACTTTAATGCAAACCCACGAATATCACGTTCAGCATCAGCAGCGCCACGTTCACCAGCAACCGTACTAAATCGAGCAAACATTTCGGTTTTTTTACCAACTTCGCTGAATATTTTTGCACAAGAATACTTACTAATGTCGTTAGTAACAGTAAATGTGCCAAACGCGCCAGAACCCTTTGCATGCATACGGCGCTCTGGAATAACTTCGCGTACAAAATTTGCCAGCTTTTCATTTAGCCAAACGTCTTGAGCAAGTAATGGCCCACGCTTACCAGCGGTCATACTATTTTGGTTATCAACAACAGGCGCACCGCTGTTAGTGGTGAGAGGGGTATGGTCAAAAGGACATCTTTTATCACTCATACAATTGCTCCTTTAATGATTATTTAGAATGAAAACAAAATACACTGATCACTCAATACTATACTAATAGCCCAAATAGTATAGTACGAGAATTAGCCGAGGTAGATCCCTGTAAAAAATGGTATTTAAAGTTTTATAAAAAGGCTTTTAGAATAGGCTTATCTTCGATAGCGAAACATGCAAATCAAATTATCATTAAACAAAGCTTTAGTTGCAGCCAAAGTTTATACTTTTAGTAATTATGCTTAAGTATTAAGAATTAGATAAACTACTTGGGGTATTTAACTGCTTAAAATGAAAGAGTTAGCTGGTGTGATTGAGTTGGTTTTAACCGTAGAGCTTTAGAGTAGGTGAGCAAGAGTTGGGAGTGTTCTTTTTAGATGTTCTCATTACTTTGAATTGGTACGACCGAGTGGATTCGAACCACCGACCTCTACCATGTCAAGGTAGCGCTCTAACCAGCTGAGCTACGGTCGTACAATTTTTTAGGATTCTTAAATGTTGGTACGACTGAATGAATTGAATCACTGACTCTTGGACCGGGTGATCAAGAGTAGGTAGTGCTCTTTCCTTCAATTATACTTTTTCTTAAATGTTGGTACGACTGAGTGGATTCGAACCACCGACCCCTACCATGTCAAGGTAGTGCTCTAACCAACTGAGCTACAGTCGTATTACTTTAATTTAAGCTAAGTGCTAACTAGGTAGCACGGGCGCTAATATATAGCGTGATGGGAGTTGGATCAAGCAGCTTTATAGTTTTTGCGTTTATTTGCCGTTTTTTTATTCATATTGGGCTGATTTCACACGTTTTATAAAATTTTTGCCACCAAAGTACATGGTTTTTAGCTGAGTATTTTAGTTGGTTCAATAAGTTACTGTTTGCATTGGGCTGGAGTAAATTATTAATTGGTTTGCTGGTGATTGCTGTTTTATACCAAAGTTGTTGATATAGCGGTTGCAGGATTTCTAAGTAGCCGGCGAGCTGTGCTTGGTAAGGTTGCACTTGTCCTAAGTAATATTTTTTAAAGATATTATTTACAATTTGCGCTTGGTTATTATTTTTACCTGCTTGGCATAGCTGGCTAATATTTATGGTGTTTATAAATTGGGTAGCACTGTTATTTAGGGCTATTTGCGTTCTTACTGATTGAATTAGCTGCTGGTTAAACTGGTATTTATTAAGCTGCTCTAGTGCGGCAAATAAATGCTCGGAGTTTATTTGTGCAAACTGCTGCTTGGTTATTTGTTGTTTAATATTTACCAGCTTTGTTACGGCATTTACTGTGTCGCTAAAGCCTGCTGGGGTTATTGAAAGCTCTCGCGAGCTCAGTTGCCAAATGCGATTAAGCTCGGACTCTTTATAGAGCATGCTATTAAAGTAGTGCATTAAGTTATTTTGTTTGTGTTCGGTTGCCGCCAAAATCTTTTTATAAATAGAAGAGTCTTTTTCAAGCGAAGTTAAGCACTGCTGCGCACTTTGTATAAATTTTATTTGATAGATTAATATGCTTGCCGCTGTGGCGGTTTTACCGAGTTGGTTATTATGCTCGCTAATGAGGACGTTAAGTTTGCAGTGGCTTAAACTGGCAAGTTGAATAATGCCCAAGGTGGTGTTGCTATCACTTAATACAGTTAATGGTATTAAGCTTAGTGGCACTAGCGGTTTTGGTGTTACTGGCTGTAAATCAAGCGTGTTAGCTAGTCGCTGGATATAAGTATGGTTTGCATTACTGGGCTTATCGCTACAAGCGGTTAATGCAATAAAGCACACTACCAATAAACAGGTTATTGGCAGTGGCTTTACTAATAGCCGTTTAAGCTTGCAAAGATGGTTCATATTTAAAACGTCTATGTACTGTGTACATTAACAATACAGCAGCGAGTGTTAAGCCAACAATAATGCCCAACCAAAAACCATGTGGGCCCATTGCTGGGACGATTAAGTCGGTTCTGGCTAATACATAGCCTAGTGCAAAGCCAACTAACCAATACGATACAAATGTAATATATGAAATAGGTGCGGTGTATTTTAATCCACGTAATATGCCATTTGCAGCAACTTGTAGTGCATCAGGTAGTTGATATATACAGGCTAAAATCATGATAGATGAAGCCAGTGCCAGTACTTCGGGGCTGTCGCTGTACAGTTGGCTTATTAAATCGCGGCCTAAAAAGGTAGTTACGGCAACAAACAGGGCAATGAGCGCTGCCAGTATATAGCTAGTTGAAACAGCAACTTTTAGTTGTTTTAAATGGTTTTGACCATATAAGTTACCTATGCGTATGCTTATAGCAATAGAAAGGCTGAGCGGCATCATAAACAATAAAGTGGTAACACTGGCGGCAATTTGATGGCCAGATACGGCTACGGCGCCTAAATGGGCTATAAATAATGGAATGCAGGCAAATAAGGTTACTTCAAAAAAAGTAGCTAATGAAATAGGAATACCCAATTTAGTGATAATGCCAATAGTGGTTAAATTAGGTTTTTCAAATGGAGTCATTAAGCCTTTAGCATCTATTTTTTTACTCATTTGGCAATAAATAACCTGGGCTATTGCCATTACCGTTAATACTAATGCAGTAGCAATACCACAGCCTGCGCCGCCATAAGCGGGTAGGCCAAATAAGCCATTAATAAAAATATAGTTAACCGGAATATTAACCGCTAAACCTAACAGGCTGATATAAAAAGCGGGTTTGGTCATGCCCATACCTTCGGTCATATTTCTGTAAACGGTAAAAATTAAAAAGCCAAACACTCCCCATTTAACAAAGCGAATATAATCACTGGCAAGTGTTGCTATAGCAGGGCTGGTGTCGAGTTTTAAAATAATAATATCGGCAAATTGAGCAATACCAAACCCAGCAATACATAGCAGCGCAGTTAAATATAAAGCTTGTTGAAAATAATGGCTGATGCCTTTTTTATCGTTGGCCCCCGCAAACTGTGCAATAACACCGGTTAAAGCGAGTAAAATACCTTGCAGTGCAAGTAATAATGGGTTCCAAATACCAGTGGCAATAGATAAAGCAGCTAAATCAGTTGGGCTTACTTGGCCTGCCATAATCGTATCGACGACAGACATTAAAACAAGGGTAACCTGAGCTAAAAAAACGGGGATGGCAAGGGAAAGTAAGCGTTTAGCTTCCCAATTACTAAATGTCATAACAAACAGCTAAGAAATAATACAGGGCATAATTGTAATCTATTGCGGGGTGCCAATCCATTAAGATAATTATTAAGAGTGCATGATTTTATAACTTGATACGTTAAACTAGAGGCTATTAAGCAGCAAAGGCTTAACAGCCCCAATTTTGTAATAAACTTAAGAGATTATATGTTTACAGGAATTATACAAACCCAAGCGAGAGTCGTGTCGGCTAACCAAGTAAATGGCGTGATGCAATTAACCATAGCGGTTGAAAAGCAATATATACAGCAACTAAATTTAGGGGCGAGTATTGCTATTAATGGCTGTTGTTTAACGGTTGTTAAAGTATTAGCAAGTGATGATGATTTAATGGCGCAGGTATATTTTGATGTGATTGATGAAACACTCAAGTTAACTAACTTAGGTAAGCTTGAACTGGGCAGTTTAGTTAATTATGAGCGTTCAGTAACCTTTGGTACTGAACTTGGCGGGCATATTGTGTCTGGCCATATTCACTGTACGGCTAAAGTGGTGCAAATAGTTAAACAGCAAAGTAATTATAAAATGCAATTGTGCATACCGCCGCAGTGGCAAAAGTATGTATTGTATAAAGGTTTTGTGGCTATAAATGGCGCAAGTTTAACTGTAGGTAATGTTGATGAGCAGGGCTTTTGGCTGCACCTTATTCCCGAAACCCTCGCTATTACAAACTTAGATGCAGCTAAGCTAGGTGATGAGTTTAATATTGAGGTAGATCAGCAAACCTATACCATAATAAATACGGTCGAGAACTACTTGCGTCAGCAGAGTTAAAATATTTGTTCGTCGCCGCTATCTACATGTAATTCTAGTTTATTACGAGCATGGTCAATGTGCATGTTTAAATGAATAGGGTTACAACAGGCGCTGCACTCTTCTATGTAGTCTTGATCTCCCATGCTGGCATCTAAATCTAAATGAATATGATGCCCGCAGTGCGGACATGAAATACGTTGCGATACAAAGTTTTTCATAATCACTCCATGTACATTATTAAGTAGGCTTTCAATAATATAATTACACTAATAAATCACTTACTTAATGCTATTGGTATAAGCTCAATATAGTCGGGATTAAATGTTTACTGCGTTTAATTTAGTTTATTAGGATTACTTTATTAACCTTTCTATGTGTTGTTTTGCTTGGGTAAGGTAATGCCCCGCAAAAATATTAGCGTGGTTTAAAATAGGGTAAAGCTGGTATATTAATTTACGTTGCTCAAAACTTGCTAGCAACGGATATTGTTGATTATAAGCGCTGTAAAAATCATCTGGCAGTGGTGCAAATAGCTCGCTCATGGCTATATCAACCTCTCGGTCACCGTAATAACAGGCAGGGTTAAATATACTCGGTACTGTATTTATAAACCCTACATTGCCACGCCAAAAATCGCCATGTAATAATGATGGCTCTACGGGGTGGCTGTGTAATTGCTCTTTTACTAAATTAATTAATCGCTCTGGCTCTATAAATATAATGCCTTTTTCTGCCAATAATTGTAATTGCCAGCCTATGCGCTCTTCGGCGTAAAATATATACCACTTTTTATGCCAGCTATTAGGCTGTACTGTAGTGGCTAAATAATTATCTACATCAAAACCAAACATGGCTTGCTGATGCTTTTGATGCAACATTGCTAAGCCTTTTCCCATTGCGTTCCATGTGGGGTGTGGTTGTTTGTCAAATTCTAACCACTCTAAAACAATAAACGAGAACTCTATATTTGCACCTGTTGTAATGCAATCAGGCACTATAAACACCCCGTTTTCTGTGAGCAGCTTTAAACCAAGCGATTCGCTTTCTAGGCGCTCAAGCTCATTTTTTAACGCTACTTTTACTAAATAGTTGTGCGTACCATTGGTTATATGAAAAAGTTTGTCTGTGTTGGTGCTCTGAAGTTGCTGTTTATGAGTATGTTTAAAGTCATAATGTATGGCTTGGCTTATTTGCTCGTTTACTGTTTTCCACATAACAATTGCTCGCTTTTTAAACCGATACTTAAACTATGGCAAAAAGGTATTAATTTAACAAACTAATCGTTGTAAAATTAATGCCATAAATCACTGAAATGGAATAAAAATGAATAAAAGTTTAATAACCAATTTGCTAGCGGGTATATTTGTTGTTCTCGGCTTTATATTTGATCAGGCAATTGTGCTGTCGGTTGGTTTATTTGCACTCTCTGGAGCAGTGACTAATTTATTAGCTATTCATATGCTGTTCGAAAAAGTACCTTTTTTATATGGTTCGGGAGTAATCGCGTTAAAGTTTCAAAGCTTTAAAGTAGCAATAAGAAACTTAATTTTAACTGAGTTTTTTTCAGAGCAAAAAATTAATAGCTTACTCAGCAAAGCGCAACCTAATATCGACTTTGAACCAATAATAAATAATGTTGATTTAAACCCCGCATTCGACAGTTTACTAGAGGTAATTGAGCAATCTCAGTTTGGCAGCATGCTTGCTATGTTTGGTGGCAGTGCGGCGGTTGAGCCAATGCGTGAAAAATTCATTGAAAAAATACAACTGTCGCTTGGAGAAATATCTCAAACTGATAACTTTAAAGCCTTAGTTAGTCAAACACTTTCGCAAAGTAATAGTGCTGAAAGTTTACACAATACAGTGCTTAAATTAGTTGATGAGCGCCTTGATGAGCTAACCCCTAAAATGGTTAAAGAGATTATTCAAACCATGATCCGCGAGCACTTAGGTTGGTTAGTTGTATGGGGCGGCGTGTTTGGTGGATTGTTTGGTCTTATTGCCGCAATAATTTAACCACAAATTTAGCATTGAATAATTAAGCAGGTAATTATTACCTGCTTAATAAATATAACTGTAATTAATTATTTAGAGCCGGCCATAATAACCACCGAAGGCATTTTAGCCTTTGCTAAATCGGTAATTGAGGTGCGTGTATCCATATCTATATTTAAAAAACGTACCGATTTATTAAGACTGTACAACGAGACAAAATCGCCTACCGATAAATCATTACATAGCAGTTTTTTACTGATGACGGCTTTACTTATACGTAAACTTTTCATTGTGTTGTTAATGGTTAGCCTTTTGTTTGACGCTACCGCCATACATGCTTGCGTACCGGGAGTTGAATCCGCAGCAATAAACTGGGTTGCCATTACGGGTGATGCTATTGAGACTGCACTTAATAGCACACTAGAGTATAAAGTTGCTTTTAGAGTATTCATTATTTAAGCCTCATTATGTGAATGTGCAAGTTCAGTATTGCTCAATTTGAACAAAATACTGTTAACTCAATGATCCCAGTTGTAAGGGCATGTGTACGTAAATTGGCTTATCGTTTAGGTGTTTGAAAGCATACTTAAATTAAGTGTATTTTTTGACACACTTTTATTTTTCCTGCTGACATATTTTTTCAGACTGTTATTATCGCCCCCTAATTTTTAGTGTTTAATTAAAAGGAGCCACTGTGAGTAAAACGCTAGCCAGTTATTATCAGCAGGCGTATGCATGCGACCAACAGCACTTTAACCAATGTTTTTATTGTGGCTGTGAAGCGACAGAGCGCGACCATTGTCCGCCATTACACATGCTACAAAGCATTATTGACCTAGGTGAAGAAGCCGACTTTGTATCAATACCGGCATGTTATGAGTGCTATGCGCTACTACATAACGAAAGGTTAATGACGATAGATGAGCGCTTTACTAAAATGAAAAAAAAGCTTTCTAATAAATACGCTAAACCACTGCGTGTTTATAATATGTGGGAAGAGAGTGAACTGAGTGATATGAGCGACGAGTTTGCGCACAGCATTCAAGCGGGTATGAAACTAGGTAAAGAAGCCGCAGAGCGCTTAGCATTTACTGGCTTTAGTTACGCCACTGAAGAGGCTAAGGTCACAGTGCGGGAAAAAACCAAAGAATTTGACGTAGAAGGCATGTTATTTACTGATTTTAAAGAGGCACTAAGCTACTGTATTACCGACTTAAATGTTGATAAAAGTGATTTTTATAAAATATTGGTTGAAGACTATCAAGGCGATTTTAACAAAGCACTTAGCCAGTATCGTCATCGGCATGACAAAGTAACTGCCGCTAAAGATGGCAACACGTTAATTAAAGATTTTTCAAAGCTGCACAAACAAAACTCTGATTTTGTAACTCGCACTGTTAAGCACTTTATGGAAAAAGATCCAGTGTTAACAACCGAAGGCGCACTAGAGAAACTTTATAACAATTATATAAAAAAGTAATTACAGCAACTCATCTCAATTTATTGGTTTTTGGCCTGTTTTTTTAGCTTTATTAGTTAGCTTTAGCTAAAGTAGCAAAAAAACAGGAGAACCGAATAACATGCAAAAATTTGCTCCCTCATTGTTAGCTATTGGCTTAGCAACTGCACTTGTTGGTTGCCAAGAAAACGGCCCACAAGACGATAAAATAACAATAAACAAAAACCCTTACCCAAGTACTTATAAAGTGGTTGCTACATCAAGCACGCTGATCACTAATGCCACTGTATTAACTGGTACGGGCGAGCGCTTAGATGATACCGATGTATTACTTGTTGATGGTAAAGTACAACAAGTAGGCAAAGATTTAACTGCATCAGCAGATACCACAATTGATGCTCAAGGCAAGTGGGTAACACCGGGTATAATTGACGTTCACTCACATTTAGGTGCATATCCAAGCCCCTCGGTTGAGTCGCATCAAGACGGTAACGAAATGACCAGCCCAAATACAGCAGAAGTATGGGTAGAGCACTCTATTTGGCCACAAGATCCAGGCTTTAACCGTGCTCGCGAAGGCGGTATTACCTCACTACAAATATTACCTGGCTCTGCTAACTTGTTTGGTGGGCGCGGCGTAACACTTAAAAACGTACCAGCGCATACAATGCAAGCAATGAAATTTCCAGATGCGCCGTACGGCTTAAAAATGGCGTGTGGCGAAAACCCAAAACGCGTTTATGGTCGCAAAGGCACGTTACCGTCAACCCGTATGGGGAACATGGCCGGTTACAGAATGGCATGGGCCGAAACTGTAGAATACAAACGCGCGTGGGATAAATACGATAGCGATTATGCAGCGGGTAAAAACCCAGCAGCACCTACCCGCGATATTAAATACGATACATTGCGAGGAGTGTTAGAGGGCGAAGTGCGCATTCATAACCATTGCTATAAAGCAGAAGAAATGGCGATGATGATTGACCTTTCAAAAGAATTTAATTATCACGCGGGTACTTTTCATCATGGTATAGAAGCCTATAAAATTGCCGACATGCTAGCTGCAAACGGTTCATGTGCTGCGCTTTGGCCAGACTGGTGGGGCTTTAAAATGGAAGCCTACGACATGGTGCAAGAAAATGTGGCCATTGTTGATGCAGTTAAAAACTCGTGTGCGGTAGTTCATTCTGATTCAGATACGACTATTCAGCGCTTAAACCAAGAGGCTGCTAAGGTAATGTTCCGCGCTAATCAAAATGGTTTTGATATTTCGGAGCAGCACGCAATTAAGTGGATCACCGCTAATGCGGCAAAATCACTAGGAATTGATGATAAAACAGGCTCACTCGAAGCGGGTAAACAGGGCGATGTGGTTATTTGGAACCAAAGCCCGTTTAGTGTTTACGCTAAAGCTGAGCAAGTGTTTGTTGATGGTGCAAAAGTTTACGATAGAAACGATAGCACGTATCAGGCAACAAGTGATTTTATGTTAGGTCAACAATAAGGAGCACCCAGAATGAAAAATTTATCACGTTCGTTTTCGCTTTCTCTGGTTGCTGCAGGGTTATTAGCAGCAGGCGCGGTTAATGCGCAGTCACTGGCAATTATTAACGCCACATTACACACCTCAACAGAGCAAGGTGTATTAGAGGGCGCGAGCATTGTAATGACTGATGGCAAAATTTCTGCCATTAATCCAAGCGCTGTAAAAGCCGACAAAATTATTGATGCTAAGGGCCAAATAGTAACGCCTGGCTTTATTGCCAGTATTAACCAATTAGGTTTAGTTGAAGTAGGTGCGGTTGCAGGCTCACGCGATGGCGGCGATGAAAAAGCCGGTATTGATTTTGATGCAAGTTTAGCTTTTAACGGCCACTCGGGGTTAATTCCTTACGCACGTAAAGGCGGAATTACACGCGATGTGATCACCCCACAGGGCGGCGAGAGTATTTTTGCAGGCCTTGCAAGTGTAGTTGATTTAAGTGGTAGCTTTGAAAGCGTACTGCAAAAACAAGTGGCACTAGTGGTTAATTTAGGTGAGCGCCGTAAAGGTTCGCGTGCGTTTACTTTGCAAACACTTATAAATAAGCTTGATGAACATCAAACTAAAGCCGATAAAAAAGCTAAAAAAGATGACAAAAAGCCAACCGCCGAAGATAAAATAATGGTTAAAGTACTTAGCGGTGAAATGCCATTAATCGTTAATGTATCTCGCGCTGCCGATATAGTTGAGCTTATTAAAGTAAAGCAGCAGTTTGGCATTAACTTAGTACTTAATGGTGCGCAAGATGCTGTTGTAGTTAAAGAGCGTTTAGCTAAAGCAGACATTCCAGTGATCATTAGTGCTATGGATAGTTTGCCAGGTAGTTTTGACTCATTAAATGCGAGTTTAAATAATGCAGGATTACTTGAAAAGGCCGGCGTAAAAGTACTGCTAACAGTGGGCGGCGATGCCAGTCATAATGTTTACCAGCTACGTTTTGATGCGGGTAATGCTGTATCGTATGGTATGAGCCAACAAGGTGCGTTAAAAGCAGTTACAGCAAACGTGGCTGATGTATTTGGCATTAATGCAGGCAGCCTAGCAGTAGGTAAAGCGGGCGATGTGGTTATGTGGAGCAATGATCCGTTTGAGCTTAGCAGCCACGTGAGCAAAATGTTTATTAATGGGGTTGAGGTATCTACACAATCTCGCCAAGATAAACTGCGTGACCGTTATACAACTGAGTCAAGTATGCCACGCGCATATACTAAGTAATCAGAAACTAAGCTAAACATCCTATATATTGGAGGTTAAAGCTACTAATAAAAAGGCCGCTATTTTATAAATAGCGGCCTTTTTATTTGTAAATTTTAGACATAAAAAAGCCGCTTACTTTTGCAAGTAAGCGGCTTTTAAATTCATTTCAATATTATACTAATTTAGCAAGAATATCGTTAAAGGTAGTGCTTGGACGCATCGCTTTAAAAGCAGCATCGTCGTTAGGCTGGAAGTAACCGCCTAAATCTACCGCTGGGCCTTGAGCGTTGTTTAGCTCACTAACAATTTGTTCTTTGTTAGTTTCAAGGTCGCTAGCAATTTGCGTAAACTGCGCTTTAAGTTCGCTGTCGTCATTTTGCTTAGCAAGTTCTTGTGCCCAAAATAAAGATAAGAAGAAATGAGAACCACGGTTATCAATTTCTTTTACTTTACGTGAAGGCGACTTGTTTTCTGCAAGGAAAGTACCAGTTGCTTTATCTAGGGTGTCAGCAAGTACTTGTGCCTTGTTGTTACCCGTCGTTACGCTTAGGTGCTCAAGCGATGCAGCAAGTGCTAAAAATTCACCTAAAGAATCCCAACGTAAGTGGTTTTCTTTTTCGAATTGTTGCACATGCTTAGGTGCAGAACCACCTGCGCCAGTTTCAAATAAGCCACCACCGTTCATAAGTGGAACAATTGACAGCATTTTAGCACTTGTACCCAACTCTAAAATTGGGAATAAATCTGTAAGGTAATCACGTAAAACGTTACCTGTTACAGAAATAGTGTCTTTACCTTCTTTAATACGCGCTAAAGAGAATAAAGTTGCTTCAAGCGGTGCTAAAATTTGAATATCTAGGCCAGCTGTATCGTGCTCTGGTAGGTATTTATTTACTTTTTTGATTAGCTGCGCATCATGTGCACGGTTTTCGTCTAACCAAAAAATAGCAGGAACGCCCGTTGCGCGTGCACGGTTTACTGCAAGCTTAACCCAATCTTGGATTGGTGCATCTTTAACCTGACACATGCGCCAAATATCGCCTTGCTCAACACTGTGCTCAAGTAAAGTAGTACCGTTTGCATCAACAACACGGATTGAACCGTCTGCTTTAGCTTCAAACGTTTTGTCGTGTGAACCGTATTCTTCTGCTTTTTGCGCCATAAGGCCAACGTTTGGAACGCTACCCATAGTTGTTGGATCAAACGCACCATTTTCTTTACAAAAATCAATAGTTGCTTGGTAAATACCTGAGTAACAACGATCTGGAATTACAAAGCTAGTGTCTTGTAATTTACCATCGTTATTCCACATTTGACCGCTTGAACGAATTGCAGCAGGCATAGATGCATCGATGATCACGTCACTTGGTACGTGTAAGTTTGTAATACCACGGTCAGAATCAACCATAGCAATAGCGGGGCGGTTAGCGTAAACAGCTTGAATGTCTGCTTCAATTTCTCCGCGCTTAGCGTCATCTAATGTTTGAATTTTAGAGTACACATCGCCTAAACCATTATTTACATCAACACCTAGCTCTTCAAAAAGTTTACCATGCTTGGTAAATACATCTTTGTAGAATACTTTTACAGCGTGACCAAAAATAATTGGGTCAGATACTTTCATCATTGTCGCTTTCATATGCAGCGAGAATAATACGCCTTTTTCTTTAGCAGCATCAATTTCGGCAGCTAAGAAAGCTTGCAGTTTAGCAGCGCTAATGCTTGATGCATCAATAACTTCGCCAGCTAAAAGCGGTGTGCTTTGTTTAAGCACAGTAACGTCGCCGTTAGTTGCAACATGTTCAATACGCACATCAGTGGCTGTATCAACAGTTACTGATTGCTCAGAACCAAAAAAGTCGCCTTCGCTCATGCTAGCAACGTAAGATTCAGAATCTTTGCTCCACGCACCCATTGAATGCGGGTTGTTACGTGCATATTCTTTTACAGAACCAGGTGCACGACGATCTGAGTTACCTTCACGTAGTACTGGGTTTACTGCACTGCCTTTAATTTTGTCGTACGCAGCTTGAATTGCTTTTTCTTCATCGTTTTTAGGCTCAACAGGGTATTCTGGAAGTGCATAACCTTTAGCTTGAAGCTCTTTAATTACCGCGCGAAGCTGTGGTACAGAGGCGCTGATGTTTGGTAATTTAATAATGTTAGCTTCTGGTGTTTTAGCCAGTTCGCCAAGTTCAGCCAGTGCATCGTTAATACGTTGTTCTGGTGTTAAATAATCAGGGAAGCTTGCAATTACACGACCTGCTAATGAAATATCGCGAGTTTCAACTTCAACACCTGCCGCATTTGTATATGCTTGGATGATAGGTAGCAACGAATAAGTTGCGAGTGCCGGAGCTTCGTCCGTTTTTGTATAGATAATTTTTGATGTCATCATCATTCCTAGATAGTTGGCCATAACGACCATATTCAACAATGCAAAGAAATCATTGCCACCAGTATTGGTAATACATTAAAGCGTTAATAATGGAGCAATGAGCAGTCAGTTAGGTGTTTATTGCCTATATTTATATAATGCAAAATAGTCACACCTGACCAGCTAGTACCGTATTTATAACTAAACATTTAATAAAAATAAATTAGCCTTTAGGCTAGCGTTAATACGTTATTTTTAGGGTAAAGAGTGTAACAAGCTTGGTTTAAAAGGGCTAGTTTTTGCAAGCACCATCCAAGTAGTTATACCAATTGAATTAAAAACATTGATCGTTCTAACGGACTAAAGTTTCATAATGGCATTAAAATTTTCATATAGAATAACTATACATTTAAATTTATGCTTAATTATTAAGCTTTTTTACTTGTCGCTATAGTAAATGCCAATTTTATTAAAAATATGAGCATGCTTGCGTATTAAATGACTTATTGGTTGCTTTTAAAATAACTAAGGTAAAACAATGGGATACATTATTTAACCCTATTGTTAAGCCATTTTTTTTGCGCCGAAATTACTCATTAATTTAATGTTATTGGTATATTCGCGTATTTAATACAAATTGATATTTAACATTCAATACAGAAAATATTGGGGTAGATAAAATAAATTCAAGGAAAAGGGTTGAATTTGCAGATAATGAGGCTATTAATACAGAAGAAGAGATGATAAAAAAGATGTTGAAGGAATTAAGCGAGGATCTAAGCAGGTCACTCGCTTTAGTAGAACAAAATAACAGTCACTCAATAATATCACCGTTAGGCGCTATATTTTTAGCATGTAAGCCTTTAGGGCCTTGTTCTAATTCGAATGTTACATCTTGACCAGCTTTAAGTGTTTTATAGCCGTCCATTACAATTGTTGAGTAATGAGCGAAAATATCATTCTCGCAGCCGTCTTCTACGATGAAACCGAAACCTTTGGCATTATTGAACCATTTGACTTTACCACAAGCCATACTTCTACATCCTTCTATAAGTTCACTAATTTAGTTAATCTAAACTGTATAATTTGCTAGACTGACTAAGGTTTAATCAATCTATGTTTGACTGTAGTTTATTTAGCCAGTCAGTCAAGTGTTTTGATCTATTTATTAACATTTTATTTATTTTTTTATTCAAGTTTGCTTGAGTTACAAAGACAAGACTATATTTAATTATGAGTGGTATGAAAGATTCAGGTGTTATAGACATCGTTCGCGACAAGGAAAAGCAAAAGCTGCAACCACCGCGAAAATATAAAGTTGTTTTAAATAACGACGATTACACGCCAATGGATTTTGTGATTGAGGTCCTGATGACGTTTTTTAATATGGATAGCGATAGAGCAACCGACGTGATGCTGCAAATTCATCAACAAGGGAAGGGGATCTGTGGCGTATTTAGCTCAGATGTAGCCCATACAAAAGCTGAACAAGTTAACCGGTATTCAAGGGATAACGAGCATCCACTGCTATGTAGTTGTGAGCAGGAATAAATACCAAGCGAATGATCTTTCGTTCGATTGTAATGGTATAAAATTATTATCTCTGTAAGGGGTTGCCAATGCTAAATAAAGATTTAGAACTTACTTTGAACAGCGCGTTTCGCGAAGCGCGTACACGTCGTCATGAGTTTATGACGGTAGAACACCTTTTACTTGCGCTTTTGGACAATCCATCTGCTGGGGAAGCGCTAAGTGCCTGTGCAGTAAATGTTGCAGAGTTAAAAACTGAACTACTTGAGTTTATTAACGAAACCACGCCGGTTATTCCAGATTTAGAAGAAGAGCGTGAAACTCAGCCAACTCTTGGTTTTCAACGTGTATTGCAACGTGCTGTTTTTCATGTGCAATCATCGGGTAAAAACGAAGTGACAGGCGTAAACGTGCTGGTGGCTATTTTTTCTGAACAAGAAAGCCAAGCAGTCTATTTACTTAAAAAACACGACATATCACGTCTCGATATTGTTAATTTTATTTCGCATGGCATTGCCAAAGGCGATGATGAATTAGGCGATGACACCGACGATATTCACGAAGACGTACAAGAAGTGCAAAGCGAAGAAGCAAGCAAGCTCGACAGCTTTACCACTAACCTAAACGTACAAGCGCTCGAAGGCCACATTGACCCATTAATAGGGCGCGATAGTGAAGTAGAGCGTACTGTACAGGTGTTGTGTCGTCGTAAAAAGAACAACCCATTATTAGTAGGCGAAGCAGGTGTTGGTAAAACAGCAATTGCAGAAGGCTTAGCGTATCGTATTGTAAATAAGCAAGTACCCGAAGTAATTGCCGATGCAGTTGTTTACTCGCTTGATATGGGCGCATTATTGGCAGGTACTAAGTACCGTGGCGATTTTGAAAAACGCTTTAAAAGCTTACTAAAAGAGTTGCAAGCACAACCGGGTTCTATTTTATTTATTGATGAAATTCATACCATTATTGGTGCCGGCGCGGCATCGGGTGGAGTTATGGATGCATCAAACTTACTTAAGCCGCTACTCTCTAGTGGGCAATTACGCTGTATGGGTTCGACAACTTATAACGAGTACAAAAATATTTTTGAGAAAGACCGTGCTTTGGTACGTCGCTTTCAAAAAATTGATGTGCTTGAGCCGAGTGTTGCCGATACCACTAAAATATTAAATGGTTTAAAAGAGCGTTACGAAGCGCACCATGGCATTCGTTATACGCAAAAAGCATTAAAAGCAGCGGCAGAGCTAAGTGCAAAATATATTAATGAACGCCATTTGCCCGACAAAGCAATTGACGTAATTGACGAGGCCGGTGCAAGCCAACGTTTACTGCCTAGCTCTAAACGTAAAAAAACCATTGGCGTTGCCGATATAGAAAACATTGTGGCTAAAATGGCGCGTATTCCACCGCAAAGTGTGTCATCTAGCGACAAAGAAACGCTAAAAAACTTAGACCGCAATTTAAAAATGTTGGTGTTTGGGCAAGATCAATCTATTGATGCGCTTACATCGGCTATTCGCTTATCGCGCTCTGGTTTAGCCAACGAAGAAAAACCGGTAGGGTCGTTCTTATTTGCAGGCCCAACAGGGGTAGGCAAAACCGAGGTAACTAAACAGCTAGCTAAATGTATGGGTGTTGAGTTTATTCGCTTTGATATGTCGGAGTACGTAGAGCGCCATGCAATAAGTCGACTAATTGGTGCGCCACCAGGTTATGTTGGTTTTGAGCAAGGTGGGTTACTCACTGAAGCGGTAATTAAAAACCCGCATGCGGTAGTACTGTTAGATGAGATTGAAAAAGCGCACTCAGATATTTACAACATATTGCTGCAAGTAATGGATCACGGTACATTAACTGATAATAACGGCCGCAAAGCCGATTTTAGAAATGTAGTCGTGGTAATGACCACCAATGCGGGCGTGCAAGAAACAACGCGTGCGTCAATTGGTTTTAGCGAGCAAGACCATACGCACGATGCAATGGGTGAAATTAATAAAGTATTTTCACCAGAATTTAGAAACCGTTTAGATAACATTATTTGGTTTAATCACCTTGATAAAGACGTTATTTTACTTGTGGTTGATAAGTTTATTGTAGAGCTTCAAGCGCAACTGGATAAAAAGTCAGTTAATCTTGAGCTAAGTGCTAAAGCACGGGAATGGTTGGCTGACAAAGGTTACGACAAAGCGATGGGGGCACGTCCTATGGCACGTATTATCCAAGAGCAGCTTAAAAAACCATTAGCCAACGAAATACTCTTTGGTGAACTTGTTGAAGGCGGTACGGTTAAAGTATCGGTTAAAGATAAAAAAATTCGCTTTGATTATCAAAGTGATTTAACACCAGCTTAGTTTAATATGCGCTAAATGAGTTAAATAAAAAGGCCTGCTTTTAAAAAGCAGGCCTTTTTTTGTAATGTTTTATAGACAACAAAAAACCCAGCAAGGCTGGGTTTTTTGTTTATTAAATGTAATTGCTAGTTAATATCCATCAATTACATTTAATAAACGCTTAAAGCTAGTGAAACACTAGCCAAAAACTAAATCTCGTTTACGCACTTACTTAGCGAGCACGGAATACGATACGACCTTTCGATAAATCGTAAGGAGTCATTTCTACCGTTACTTTATCGCCGGTTAAAATACGGATATAGTTTTTGCGCATTTTGCCTGAAATATGAGCCACAACTACGTGACCATTTTCTAGCTCAACTCGGAACATTGTATTTGGTAAAGTATCAAGGACTGTCCCTTGCATTTCGATTACGTCTTCTTTCGCCATGTTTAGCGTAACACCTCTTTAATAGTTAAACGCTGCAGATTCTGCCCAAAATACGCCAATAAGTAAAGGCGCAGCGGCTATTTTTGCAAATTAAATAGTCAACCACTGGTCTTTGACTTGTTTTTGCGCCGGTAAAAATTGCGTTTTGTAGTTCATTTTAGGACATTCGTCTATTTGGTAGCCCAAGTACACGTAGTGCTTATTTTGTGCTTTAGCAAATATTAGCTGCTGTAAAATCATCACAGTACCCAAACTATACTGCTCATAGTCGGGGTCAAAAAAAGTATAAATAGCTGAAATAGCCTTGTCCATACAATCAGTTACGGCAACCGCAACTAAATTGTCTTGATCCCAAAGTTCTATAAAAGTGATGTTTAACCAACTGCATAATAAAAAACTCTGAAACTGTGTTTTATCAGGAGGATACATACTACCGTCTTGATGGCGCAAACTAATATATTTACTGTACAGCGCGTAGTATTGCGGGCGCTCTTGGTTAGAATATTTAACTTCAAAGCGTGTTTTTGCTTTGTTTAGTTTACGTTTGTGCGATTTTGTCTCAATAAACTCTTGTGCTAATACACGTACAGAGCTACATGCGCTGCAAGTTGGACAGTGCGGGCGGTAAATTTGGTTACCGCTGCGACGAAAACCTAACGCCAGCAAAGACTCAAATTTATCGCTGCTGTAGCAACTTGGATCAAGAATGACCAATAACTGCTCTTGGCGGTTGGGTAAATAACTACAAGCAAACTCTTGGCTTAAACCAGCGCGTGCAGGAATATGTTCATTCATAAATAGCGTTAAGCTCCTGTGGTATCCACATAGCAGGGTCTACTTTATAATTTTGCGCTGCGTGTAGTTTAGCTAAAAATGCAGGGCGTGGGATCACTGTCGCCCCTAACGACATTAAATAGGGGTTTTCGAGCTGACAATCAATAAAATGCGCGTTATGGCGCTTAAGCCAATTAACCAACGCCCACATAGCCAGCTTAGAGCAGTTTGTTTGATGATGAAACATCGACTCGCCACAAAAAACACCATTTTGCATAATGCCATATAAGCCACCTGCAAGCTCTCCCTCGCGCCACACTTCTACACTATGAGCAATGCCTGCGTTATGGGCGTTAATGTACGCAGTGAGCATGTCAGAGGTGATCCACGTACCATCGGTATCAATGCGTTGCTCGCAGCATGCTTCAATCACTTCAATAAAGGCATTATTTATAGTAACGGTGACCGGGTGCTTTTTTAAATGCTTGCGCAGGCTTTTACTAATATGAAAATTATCAAGCTCTACAATGCCGCGCTCACTGGGCGACCACCACATTATTGGCTCGTCTTCGCTAAACCACGGAAATATACCATTATTATAAGCGTTACTTAGCCGCGCTAAACTTAAATCGCCACCAATAGCGAGTAAACCGTCGGGGGAGTCGAGAGCGCACTCTATAGGTGGAAATGCTATATCGGTATTACTTAGCTGGTACAGCTGCTTTTTCATACAATACTTCAATAAAAACGAATAACAAAAGTGTAACTATAATTTAGACATAAAAAAAGGCTGATTTATCAGCCTTTTTCACTAAATACTTAACTGCTTATAGATTATCTAAAAAGCGCTCAGCATCTAATGCTGCCATACAACCTGTTCCGGCTGAAGTAATTGCTTGGCGGTAAATATGATCCGACACATCACCAGCGGCAAATACGCCTGGTACGCTAGTTTGTGTAGCGTTGCCATTAAGGCCCGACTCAACAATTATATAGCCGTCTTTCATCTCTAGTTGGCCAACAAACATATCGGTATTTGGCTTATGGCCAATAGCAATAAATACGCCCGCTAGGTCTAACTCTTCGGTTGCATCAGAGTTTGCATCTTTAATACGCACACCGGTAACGCCCATTTGGTCACCTAATACTTCGTCAAGCGTACGGTTGTAATGCATTACCACATTACCGTTTGCTGCTTTTTCAGCAAGGCGGTCGGCTAGTATTTTTTCACTACGGAAACTATCACGACGGTGAATTACATGCACTTCATCGGCAATGTTAGATAAGTAAAGCGCTTCTTCAACAGCTGTGTTACCGCCGCCAACAACCGCTACTTTTTGTCCTTTATAGAAAAAACCATCACAGGTCGCACACGCAGATACGCCACGGCCTTGAAAATTTGTTTCTGACTCTAAGCCTAGGTACTTAGCAGACGCGCCTGTTGCAATGATTAGTGCGTCACAGGTGTAAGTGCCTTGGTCGCCAGTTAAAGTGAAAGGACGTTTAGACACGTCTACTTTATTTATGTGATCAAATATAATTTCAGTTTCAAAGCGCTCAGCATGCTCTTTCATACGATCCATTAACGCAGGACCAGTTAAGCCATGTGCATCGCCAGGCCAGTTTTCTACTTCGGTAGTGGTGGTTAATTGGCCACCTTGTTGCATACCAGTAATTAATACCGGGTTTAAATTTGCGCGGGCTGCGTAAACTGCGGCAGTGTAACCAGCGGGGCCTGAGCCTAAAATAAGTAACTTACAATGTTTTGCTTCAGTCATGGTTTTTTCCTAAACGTTTAATTCACTCTGTAATGCGCTCGATTCTAAGAAAAACAAGCAGGAAGTAAACAAAATCCGTGATTAATTTTTTTAACAAATTTTAAAGCTGTGCAATATTGTGTACTTAAAATGGAGTAATTTATGTCTAATAAGTAAAATTAGTTCAATAAACAGACTAATACGCAACAAAACTGCGTTAATTCATGACCGGTTTGATTTTTTTTGATATGTTTTACCTAATTTTGATTTGTCACTGAAAGATTATGTGACCTAAGTGAATAGGCAACTATGTTATTTTGGCAGGAAAAACCCGCATTTGGGTTGACTTCAAAAGACCTTAACGTCTTAACCAATGCGCAAGAGTACCGTACGCAATTGCTACGTTTAATTGCCAACGCAAAAAAACGAATTTATATAACCACGCTTTATTTACAAGATGATGAAGCCGGACGTGAAGTTTTAGAGGCACTGCACCAGGTGTCATTAGCTAACCCAGCGCTTGAAATAAAAGTGCTGGTAGATTTTCATCGCGCGCAACGTGGCCTTATTGGTGCCGAAAAATCTGAGGGGAATGCCAGTTTATATTGTGATTACCTCGAAAAGTTTCAATCGAACGTGCAGGTATACGGCGTACCAGTAAAAGCGAAAGAGTTATTTGGCGTATTGCATTTAAAAGGTTTTGTGATTGACGACACCTTGCTTTATAGCGGCGCGAGTATAAATAATGTGTATTTAGAGTATAACGACCGTTATCGCCTCGATCGTTACTTTTTAGTTACGCAAAACGCGTTATGCGATGCTGTAATAGACTTTATTGAAACAACATTACTTAGCTCAAATGCAGTGCCGCGTATTGATAGCCGCCCGCTGCCAAAGCTTAATGACTTTAGATTAGATCAAAAGCAATTAATGCGTGATTTAAAAACAGCAAGGTATAACAGCGCCGAGCTGCATAATACTCAGTCCTTAGGTATTCGTTTGTTTTTAGGATTAGGGCGACGCAATAACGAACTTAATCGTTTAATTAAAACCATGTTTGACGCCACCGAGCAAGAGCTGGTGTTGTATACGCCTTACTTTAATTTTCCGGCGCCATTAATGCGCTCATTACGCCGGCTATTAAAACAAGGTAAGCAAGTCACTATTGTAGTAGGCGATAAAACGGCCAACGACTTTTATGTACCGCCTAGCGAGCCATTTAGTAAAATAGGCGCGTTGCCGTATTTATACGAAACTATTTTGCATAAATTTGTTAAAACGCAAAAACGCCATATTGATAACGGTAATTTAAACGTTTATCTATGGAAGCACGACAGTAATTCGTTTCATTTAAAAGGCATTTGTTCAGACAGAAAAGTACATTTACTCAGTGGTCATAACCTTAACCCGCGGGCGTGGGGACTAGATGTTGAAAATGGTATTTTAATTGAAGATCCACAACAAACAATAATGCAAGATATTGACAACGAAAAGCAAGAAATTCTGCAGCACTGTCGCCGTTTAACTGGCCCAGATGATTTAGAAACCATGGACGATTATCCGCAAGCGGTTAAAAAGTTACTTGGCCAAGCAAAACGTGTAAAAGTAGATTTTATAATTAAACGTTTTATATAAGTAACCTTATAAAATTTAAAATCTATACAACAAAAAAGCAGCTAATAGCTGCTTTTTTGTTTGCACTAATGTTTACTCTAAAGTTTAAAGCACTCAAGTAAATTAATGCTTGAGTGCTTTACGCTAAATTAAACGTTTTCTAGCGCAGTACGAGGATCAACATATTCCATGTTAAACGCCTCAGCTACTTCTTTGTAAGTTACTTGGCCTTTTATTACGTTTAAGCCTTTTAAGAAGTGAGCGTCGTCAAGCAATGCCTTTTTATAACCTTTGTTTGCAAGGTTAATAATAAACGGCAAGGTTGCATTGTTAAGTGCAAACGTAGAAGTACGTGGCACAGCGCCCGGCATATTAGCAACACAATAGTGAACAACGTCATCAACAATGAACGTAGGATCAGCATGGGTAGTTGCTTTAGAGGTAGCAATACAGCCACCTTGGTCAATGGCAACGTCAACAATTGCAGAGCCTGGTTTCATGGCTTTAATGTGCGCAGCAGTTACTAGTTTAGGTGCAGCTGCACCTGGAATAAGTACACCACCAATTACTAAATCGGCCTCTAGTACGTGTTTTTCAAGTGCGTCGGCAGTTGAGTAAATAGCGCGTACTTTGTTGCCAAACTGTGCGTCTAGTGCGCGTAATACGTCAATGTTACGATCAAGTATTACTACGTTTGCACCTAAACCAACCGCCATAAGTGCAGCGCTACGGCCAACCATACCGCCGCCAATAATAACTACTTTAGCTGGCTCAACGCCCGGTACGCCACCAAGTAACATACCACTGCCTTTATTTATTTTTTCAAGTGCTTGTGCGCCTGCTTGAATAGACATACGACCTGCTACTTCACTCATAGGAGCTAAAAGAGGAAGGCCACCGCGAGAGTCTGTGACTGTTTCGTATGCAATACAAATTGCTTTGCTTTTAACTAGGTCTTCAGTTTGTGGTAAATCAGGGGCAAGGTGTAAGTAAGTGAAAAGAATTTGATCTTCGCGCAGCATGGCACGCTCAATCGCTTGTGGTTCTTTTACTTTAATTATCATCTCGGCTTTTGCGAATACATCAGCAGGTGTTGCTAAAATTTCAGCACCGGCTTGTACGTAATCGTCGTTAGTAAAGCCAATGCCCATACCCGCATCTGTTTCCACTAATACTTGGTGGCCGTGATTAACGAGCTCACGAACACTAGCAGGAACCATACCTACGCGGTATTCATGGTTTTTAATTTCTTTAGGTACACCTATAATCATAATTTTGCCTTGTTAGAACGGGATAAGTTTTTTCACTATTATATTCATGAGTTGCTAGTGTGTCTTACCTTTTTTTTAACATATTATAGTGATAATATCTGTTTTTGGCTTTTAAACAGAATAATAAACTAGGTGAGTATGCATACACTATTAGATAGAATAGATCGCAAAATATTAGTGGAATTACAACAGGATGGGCGGTTATCTAATGTGGAACTGGCCCGACGAGTTGGCTTAAGTGCGACACCTTGTTTAGAGCGTGTAAAAAAGTTGGAGCGAGAAGGTTATATACTTGGTTACAAGGCTGTGGTCGATCCGGCTAAGCTTGGCCAAGGTTTATCGGTATACGTTGAGGTAACTATTACTAAAACATCGGCAGATGTATTTGACGAATTTAGTGCTGCAGTTAAAAAGCATAACGAAATAATAGAGTGCCATTTAGTATCGGGTAATTTTGACTTTTTACTTAAAACGCGGGTAAACGACATGTCAGAATATCGAGGAGTACTGGGCGATATACTCTTAAAGTTACCCAATGTTAGCGAAAGTCGTACTTATGTAGTAATGGAAGAAGTAAAAGGCGAGGAAGGCGTAATTATTCGCCCCTATGTTGCTTAAGCTGATTTACAATATGTGTGTTATTTATAGGCTAATATAGTAATTTATAATTAGTTTCGCATAATATAAGTTTAAATTATAAAAACTTGTTCATAATCAGGCCATCAAGGTTAAGATAAAGTGCAACAAAATACATTTCCTGCTAAGGTATTCCACTGCTAAGTGAGTGTAAAAATAATAAAGAGGAATAGGGAATTATGCGCCTAAACGGTGTGCAAAGGCTATTAGAAACAGGGCTGATAATCAGCACTTTTACAGCAATATTTATTTTATGTGCCTTAATCAGCTTTGATCCGGCGGATGCTGCATGGTCGCAAACTAGCTTTAGCGAAGTAAAAAACATTACTGGCGCTGCGGGTGCATGGATTGCTGACATATTATTACTCACTTTTGGCTGGTTGGCTTATTTAGTACCGGCCGCAATTCAGATATTTGGTTATTTACTATTTAAACAACCGCACCGAATTTTACAACTCGACTACACCACCTTAGCATTGCGTGTTATTGGTTTTGCTTTATTTATTACCTCAGCTACCGCTATTAGCAGCATTAATTTTGATGATATTTATAACTTTTCATCAGGCGGGGTAGTGGGCGATGTGATTGAATCGGCAATGATGCCTGCATTTAACTTTACCGGTACTTCAATACTATTATTGTGCTTCTTTTTTGCCGGTTTAACATTATTAACGGGCGTTTCGTGGGTAGATTTTGTTGATTATTTAGGTGATTTAATCGTTCGTTTTTATCGTTACATTAGCAATTATGTAAAAGGCTGGCTAAACCGAGAGCGTTTAGCGGGTAATGATAACCAGCAAATAGACGCACAATTTGAACCAGACGCCAACGAGCAAGCCGATGAAACAAATACCAAAAAAGTAAATAAACAAAAATCAATTAACAAACCGCAAACGCCATTTAATGAGCCGCAAATTAGCGACGAATTTATGCCGTTTGACGAGCTAGACGACATTCTCGATCAAGAAATTGGCTTTAGCGCCATAGATGACGATCCAATGGATACAGAAGCTGCACTTAATGCACTTGATCAGAGCCCAGTAGTAGAGCCAGAAAAGCCTGTAACTACGGTAGTATCGCCAGCAAGGCCAATGAACAAGCCAAAAGCTGCGTATCAGCCGCCGCCAACAGCCAAAGAAAAATTTGAACAATTACTTAATCAAGAGCCGCCACTAGGGCCATTACCATCGCTTGATTTACTCGACAGACCCGACAAAGCTAAAAACCCTATTTCGCAAGAAGAGCTCGATACAGTATCGCGACTAGTAGAGACAAAACTGCTCGACTTTAACGTACAAGCAAAGGTTGTAGCAGTATACCCAGGGCCAGTTGTTACACGCTTTGAGCTAGATTTGGCACCCGGTATAAAGGTGTCTAAAATTACCGGTTTAGCAAAAGATTTAGCCCGTTCGCTTTCGGCAATTAGTGTACGTGTGGTTGAGGTTATTCCGGGTAAAACCTATGTAGGCATAGAGCTGCCTAACAAGTATCGCGAAATAGTGCGTTTATCAGAAGTAATAAACGCCCCTAAATTTGAGCAAAACCCATCGCCACTCACTATGGTATTAGGTAAAGATATTGCTGGGGAGCCGGTATGTGCCGACCTTGGTAAAATGCCACATTTACTGGTAGCCGGTACTACAGGCTCGGGTAAATCAGTGGGCGTTAATGTGATGATAGTAAGCTTACTGTACAAATCGGGGCCTGACGATGTACGTATGATCATGATTGACCCTAAAATGCTTGAACTTTCGGTATACGAAGGTATTCCGCATTTATTGTGTGAAGTAGTTACCGACATGAAAGAAGCCGCTAATGCACTGCGTTGGTGTGTGGGCGAAATGGAGCGTCGTTATAAGCTAATGTCGGCTTTGGGTGTACGTAACTTAAAAGGTTACAACCAAAAAGTGCTTGAAGCCAAAGAAGCGGGCTATCCAATAATGGACCCATTATTTAAAGACACCGATGGCATGAAAGATGGCCCAGATGAGCTTGGAAAACTACCTAGTATAGTGGTAGTAATTGACGAATTTGCCGACATGATGATGATTGTAGGTAAAAAGGTAGAAGAGCTAATTGCCCGTATTGCGCAAAAAGCACGTGCCGCAGGTATTCATTTAATACTGGCAACACAGCGCCCATCGGTAGACGTAATTACCGGTTTAATTAAAGCAAATATACCAACGCGTATGGCGTTTCAGGTATCGAGTAAAATAGATTCGCGCACTATACTTGACCAACAAGGTGCCGAAAATTTACTAGGTATGGGTGATATGTTGTATTTACCGCCAGGTACAAGTGTTCCTGAGCGTGTGCATGGCGCGTTTGTAGACGACCACGAAGTACACGCAGTAGTAAACGACTGGAAAGCCCGTGCTAAACCAAATTACATAGACGAAATACTTAATGGCGACGCGAACGAGGATATTTTATTACCGGGTGAAGCCAGCGAAAACGCAGATGAAGAAAACGATCCGTTATACGACGAAGCCGTGTCGTTTGTAATTGAAACCGGTAAAGTATCGGTGTCGTCTGTGCAACGTAAATTACGTGTTGGCTATAACCGCGCAGCACGCTTAGTAGAACAAATGGAAACATCGGGTATCGTGAGTTCAGCTGGCCACAATGGCGCTCGCGATGTATTAGTACCTAATGGAGCAAATTAATGAAAAAACTTAACACCTTATTATTAGTACTTGGCAGCTTAGTTGCTACGCCAAGCTTTGCAGACGACAGCCAAGCATTACAAGATCAACTCGCATCGCTAAAAAGCTTTAAAGCGCAGTTCTCGCAAAAAGTAACAGACAAACAAGGCCAAGCAGTAATGCAAGGCGAGGGCACGATTGCCCTGCAACAACCTATGATGATCCGCTGGCAGCAAACCAATCCAGACGATACATTATTTGTATCAAATGGGGATAAAACATATTACTTCGACAGCTTTGCCGAGCAAGTAACTATTATGCAAACTAGCAGCCTTATAGATTCAACGCCGTTTGTGTTACTTACCTCAAAAGACCCAGCGCAGTGGGAAAAATACAGCGTACTGGCTACAAATAGCGGCTTCAGCGTAACGCCAAACAAAGGCGTAGAAAGCCAAGTAGAGCAGCTAGATATAACCTTTGCTGGTAACGAGCAAGGTTTGGCTAAATTAGTGGTAACCGATAATTCAGGGCAGTTATCGTCGTTTACTTTTAATGATGCACAAGTTAATACGCCGCTTGATAAAAGCACCTTTGAATTTACGCCTCCTGAAGGTGTTGAAATAGACGATCAGAGTAACGGTGAGTAACTTAGGATTTAACTTTGGGCCCGATGTACGCCCACTCGCAGCGCGTATGCGCCCAACAACGCTTGATGAATACATTGGTCAGCAGCACTTACTCAGCGCCGATAAACCACTGCATCAGGCAATTGTTGCAGGGCGCTGCCATAGTTTAATATTGTGGGGCCCGCCGGGCGTAGGTAAAACAACGCTCGCGCAAATAATAGCTAATCATGCCGATGCTGCGCTTATTCAAATGTCGGCAGTTACTGCAGGCGTTAAAGATATTCGCGACAGCGTTACGCAGGCGCGCGAAAACCTACAAAGCCGTGGCCAACGCACCTTAATGTTTGTTGACGAAGTACACCGTTTTAATAAATCTCAGCAAGATGCATTTTTACCGCACATAGAAGACGGTACGTTTATATTTGTAGGTGCAACCACCGAAAACCCTTCATTTGCACTTAACAACGCTATTTTGTCGCGGGCGCGGGTGTATGTTTTAAAATCGCTTGCCAATACCGACCTATACACAGTAATAGATCGCGCACTCAAACAAGACGAACAATTAAACCAAAAACACATAATAATTGCCGACAACGCTAAAAAAGCACTGTGCCAAGCAAGTGGTGGCGATGCGCGTAAAGTACTTAACTTACTAGAGCAAGCGGTTGATTTAACCACGGAGCAAAACGGCCAATACAACGTAGACGAGCACGTACTTAGCCAAGTGCTGCCCACACATTTAGCTAAATACGACAAAGGCGGCGATGAGTTTTACGACTTAATATCGGCCTTTCATAAATCGGTACGAGGCAGCTCCCCCGATGGCGCGCTGTACTGGTATTGCCGTATTTTAGCCGGTGGGGGTGACCCTTTATATGTAGCAAGGCGCTTACTCGCTATAGCCACAGAAGACATTGGCAACGCCGATCCGCGCGCTATGGAAGTGGCGCTAAACGCATGGGATATTTTTCAGCGAGTAGGCCCAAGCGAAGGCGAACGCGCAATTGCTCAAGCCACACTTTATTTAGCCAGCGCACCTAAAAGTAATGCGGTGTATATGGCGTTTAATCAAGCCAAGGCCGATGCCCAAAACGAGCCAAGTTACCCCGTGCCCGAGCATTTACGTAATGCCCCAACCAACTTAATGAAAGACTTAGGGTATGGCGCTGAGTATCGTTATGCGCATAACGAAGAAGGCGCTTTTGCAGCCGGAGAGAAGTATTTACCACCAGAAATGCAAGGTAGGGAGTATTACTCACCGAGCGATCGTGGCCTTGAGCAAAAAATTAAGCAAAAGCTCGATTACTTAAAAGAGCGCGACGCGCAAAGCCCACTTAAACGATACGAAAATGATTAAACTTTATATGATGATCGCCCTTGGCGGAGCCTCAGGAGCGTGTTTACGGTTTTTTATTAGCGAAAGCATGCTAAAACTCCTCGGTAGGGGATTCCCTTTTGGCACGTTGGCGGTTAATATTCTGGGTTCATTGTTGATGGGCATTTTGTACGGTTTACTAGATAAAGATATAATCGCCGAAAGCCCTGCTAAAGCCCTGATCGGGGTTGGCTTTTTAGGTGCGTTAACCACCTTTTCAACATTTTCAATGGATTCGCTGTTGTTATTACAACAAGGTCACTTTATTAAAATGGCCCTCAATATCATCTTAAACGTGATGGTGTGTATTTTTATGGCTTGGCTGGGCCTTCAGCTAGTAATGCAAAAAGGTTAAAAACTAACATGTTAGATTCTAAATTTTTACGTCAAGATATCGAACAAACTGCAGCACGCTTAGCGGCTCGCGGTTACGAACTCGATGTAGCGACGGTCACGGCACTTGAAGAAAAACGCAAAACATTACAAGTAAAAACGCAAGAACTTCAAAGTCAGCGTAATGCAAGCGCAAAAGCAATTGGCCAAGCTAAAGCCAAAGGCGAAGACGCTCAACCGCTACTTGATGCAGTTGCTAACTTAGGTAGCGAGCTAGACGCAGCAAAAGCGCAGCAAGATGTAGTATTAGCCGCAATTAACGACATTGCCTTAGCAATTCCAAACTTGCCAGACGAATCAGTACCTGCAGGTAAAGACGAAGACGACAACGTTGAAATACTAACGTGGGGCACACCTAAAAAGTTTGATTTTGACGTGAAAGATCACGTTGATGTAGGCCAAGACTTAAACGGCTTAGACTTTGAAATGGGCGTTAAAATTAGTGGCGCACGCTTTACTGTAATGCGCGGCCAAGTAGCGCGTATGCATCGTGCATTAACGCAATACATGCTAGACACCCACACAGACAAAAACGGTTACACAGAAATGTACGTACCGTACCTAGTAAATAGCGCAAGTCTATACGGCACTAGCCAATTACCTAAATTTGCGGGCGATTTATTCCACACGTTAGGCCTTGTAAACGACGATGGCGAACAGCAATCAGGCTTTAGCTTAATCCCTACAGCAGAAGTACCACTTACTAACAGTGCACGCGATGAAATTTACGACGAAAGCGATTTACCAATTCGTTTAACTGCGCACACGCCATGTTTTAGAAGTGAAGCCGGTAGCTATGGTCGCGACACTCGCGGCTTAATTCGCCAGCACCAGTTTGATAAAGTAGAACTGGTACAGCTGGTAAAACCAGAAGACTCAATGGCAACACTTGAAGAGTTAACAGGTCATGCAGAGCAAATACTACAAGAACTTGAGCTACCGTACCGCAAAGTAATTTTATGCATGGGCGACATGGGCTTTGGCTCAGCTAAAACCTACGACTTAGAAGTATGGTTACCAGCGCAAAACACCTACCGCGAAATTTCATCATGTTCAAACATGGTAGATTTTCAGGCACGTCGTATGCAAGCACGTTTTCGCCGTGAAGGGGCTAAAAAGCCAGAGTTACTACATACACTAAATGGCTCAGGTTTAGCCGTTGGCCGCACACTCGTAGCCATACTAGAAAACTACCAACAAGCCGATGGCACAGTTGTAGTACCAGAAGTGTTACGCCCGTACATGGGTGGCCTTGAAGTGATTGGCAAGCAATAAAACGTAAACTTTAAGCCAAGTTTTAGGCTTATGAGCTTAAAAAGAAAGCCGCTGTTAATTACAAACAGCGGCTTTTTTATTATAGGTTAAAAGTAAAAAGGTTCAGCTAATATGTAGGGCGTGCTTTAGCGCGTTACAGTTATTTGCCAAAAAATATGCGCCTGTCCTTTTTACTTGTAGCGTTTTAAATGCATTTGTTCAGAAATCATAGTTAAAAAAGATGATTTCATAGTGTTAACCTCTAAAAAACAAACTGCTGTATACATAGACAGTTAATCGGGTTTTGTCCAATAACATTATTAAAAGTCGTTTTGGGGTATTGTAACAACGGTGATTTTATAACATACGTAATTACTTGTTTACATTGTAGTTATTTAGTGGAATTATTGAGCCATGTAATATACGCCGTTTTGGGGTGTTATAAACCCCCAAAGTGGTGTTCAATAAGCTGTTATGTTGCAAGGATAGTATTGAGTATGAGTGATAACTCTATCGATGAATGGTGGAAAGGTATTAGTGATAAATCATTATGTGAATTTATCCAAAAATGGTTTGCCGAAATAGATCTTGATGATGAAGAAAATACTCCAATAGGTTCAGATGTTGTAATGATGAATTTCCTTGCATCAGATGACTTTCAATGGAGTTTTATAATTAAAGCTTTCGAACTAGCTTATGACGCTCGTCATCTTGAAACTATGGCCGCTGGTCCTGTTGAGCACCTCCTTGCGTTTCACGGTGACAAATATATTTCAGAAATTGAAACCTTATCATCTACTAATGAAAACTTTGCTTGGATGATGACGGGCGTATGGCAACATAAAATGACTGACGAAGTTTGGGCTAGAGTTCAAAAGATACAAGACAGTTGTGAGCAGTAGCAACATAACAACACGCCCTGAGGTGGACGACTAGTAAAATTTAGCTATTAATTGCAAATTTTAAAAGTGGTGAGCCTCTGCG
>NZ_JADYXG010000009.1:0-73154 GCF_015864415.1 Pseudoalteromonas sp. SCQQ13
GCTTCAGGCTGTTCTTCATCATCCTGCTCACTTACTTCATCGATTAAGCTGTCGATATCGTCAATATCATCTAAGTCAAAGTCATCAGCTTCTTCTACTAACTCAGCTGTATTATATTGCTCTTCAAGCGCTGCTTCAGGCTGCTCTTCATCGCTTTGTTCGCTAACTTCGTCGATTAAGCTGTCGATGTCGTCAATATCAACACCATCATTTTCTTCAACTAATTGTGTCGTGCTGCTTTGTTCTTCAAGCAGATCATCATCCTGCTCGTTTGCTTCATCGATTAAGCTATCGATGTCATCTAAATCAAAGTCGTCATTCTCTTCTACGAGCTCTGTAGCGCTGCTTTGCTCTTCCAGCAGATCATCGCCCTGCTCGTTTGCTTCATCGATTAAGCTATCGATATCATCTAAATCAAAGTCGTCGTTTTCTTCAACTAGCTCTGTAGCGCTGTTTTGCTCTTCCAGCAGATCATCGCCCTGAACGTTTGCTTCGTCAATTAAGCTGTCGATATCATCTAAATCAAAGTCGTCGTTTTCTTCAACTAGCTCTGTAGCGCTGTTTTGCTCTTCAAGCAGATCATCGCCCTGTTCGCTTTCTTCATCGATTAAGCTGTCGATATCGTCTAAATCAAAGTCGTCGTTTTCTTCTACGAGCTCTGTAGCGCTGCTTTGCTTTTCAGGCAGAGCATCGTCCTGCTCACTTACTTCATCGATTAAGCTGTCGATATCATCTAAGTCAAAGTCGTCGTTTTCCTCTACCAACTCTTCTGTATTTTTTGGTATTGATGATTGCTCTGATTCTAATAAATCATCAATATCAAAATCGTCATCTTCACTTGCTAACTCTTCACTAAAGGCAGATATTTCATCGTGAGAATCCCCACTCTCTGGTGCTACTTTGTCGCTATCACTCGATTCAATTTCTGGTAAGCTATCGTCTTCATCAAATAAGCTATCTAAATCATCAGCACTTAAAATATCATCACTGTTTTGTGATGTGTTTAAGTCTAAATCAATAGTGTCCTCTAAGCTGTCATCTACAGGCTCATCAAAGCCTTGCTGCATAAAAATATCGAGCTCATCATCGTCTTGGCCGTCTTCATCATCAAAAATGATGTCATCGCTCAGTAAGCTTTCTAACTCATCTTGATCTAATAAATTGCTATCGTCTAATGAGTCGTCAAACGCTACATCGTCATCTAACAGCGCGTCATCCGAAATACCGTCATCTAATTGAACACTTAAATCATCCAACGGATCAGGAATAATAGGATCGTCGTGGCTAGCTGCACTTACAACATCATCGCTGTCATCACTGCTATAAACGGGAGTTTGCGGTAAAAACTCTTCATCTTCTTGGTTATTTTGTTCTGTGTTATTTGCGCGTTTACGTAACAACATTACAACGGCAAAAATAATTAATAATGCAGGTATAGTCATTAACAAAATTAAAACCAGCGGATTAGATAGCAAGGCTCCTAAGTCAAATTCGGCATCTTGTTTGGCGTCTTTGATTTTTTGTTGCGCTATTATTTCATTTTGTTTAACTATTAATTCTTTAAGTTGCAGCTGTATTTCGCTGTCTTGCCCTAGTTGCTCGCGTAAGTTTTTTAGCTCTTGTGAAATACCTGTGAGTTGTTTTTTAAGCTTGTTATTCTCTACTAATATTTCTTCAACATTGTTTACCGAACTTTTAAATTGCTGTTGCAGCTCAACTAATCTATTACTTTGATCCGTTTTTATGTCATTTAATTCTTTTTGTAATTCTTTTTTAGCTTCGTCTACGTCAACTTTACGCGCTTGCGTTACTTTGGTTTGAGCTGTATTAATTTCGCTTTGCGTTAGCGTGCCGTTTTTCTTTTTTTCCCATAACTTGTCGTCTTGTTCAGAGCGCTGTCTTGCTAGCTCAGAGCTAACACTTTTAATTTCAGCTAAGGTGGGTATGTTTAAATAGGCACCACTTTGCATGTGGTTAAGGTTTTGTTCTAAAAATGAATTTGGATTTTTGTTATACAAGGCCTGCATAACTTGATAAATGCTTACAGAGTTATCAGGACGAACTTTAACAGCAATACGCCAGAGTGTATCGGTCGGTTTTATTGGCCCTATTGCTCGTCCTTGCACACCATAGTCAACGCCTTTAGGCCCCTTTAGTTGGGTACTGTCTTGAGAGTAAACAGAAGTGACTATCAATGCAGACGCCAATATAATAAGTGAAGCTAAACCGCGCATGCTGATCCTTTAATGTTTAAATGTTAACGTAGCGCCACAAAGTGGGCGCATAAACATTGATTATTCTTGCCGTTATCAACCAAATGGCTGACTCACATTTTTTATTACAATCTATTTTTATTGCAAGCTCTATTCCAGTTACAAACTATAAACCAGTTAGCCACTAATATCCATCGCAACACTTTGAAAATAAATACCTTAAATTTATAATTAAAAGTATTTAAATCTGTTACATCAACATCTTTATACGCTTTTAAATTATATGCGGCAATTAATTGACAGCCATATAAACAAAAAGCGGCAAACAAATAATGTTTACCGCTTTTTTTGCTTTAAAGCTATAAGTAATTACATGTAGTTAGCAATAAGCTCTTCTGCAATTTGTATGCTATTTGTTGCTGCACCTTTGCGGGTATTATCGCTTACAACCCACATATTTAAACCATGTGGATGTGAAATATCGGCGCGTAAACGACCAATATAAACTGTGTCATTACCGCTGGCATCAGATACCGCTGTTGGGTAATCGCCCGCATCATCAATAAGCTCAACACCTGGCGCGTCGTTTAATAACTGTTTTACGTGTTCAAGGTCATATGGCATACGTGTTTCTATATTGATTGACTCTGAATGACCAAAAAACACCGGTACTCTTACACACGTTGGGTTTACTGCAATGGTAGTATCGCCTAATATTTTATGCGTTTCGTTAACCATTTTCATTTCTTCACGGGTGTAGCCGTTATCTTCAAATGCATCTATTTGTGGGATCACGTTAAACGCAATTTGCTTAGGAAATATATCGCTGTCAACTGGACGGGCATTCATTAAGTTAGCGGTTTGCTTTGCTAACTCATCAACCGCTTTTTTACCTGCGCCCGACACTGCTTGATATGTTGATACATTAATACGGTCAATTCCGTAAGCATCGTATATTGGTTTTAGTGCCAACATCATCTGAATAGTTGAACAGTTAGGGTTGGCAATTATGTTACGGTTTCTAAAATCGGCTAAGCTTGCTGCGTTAACTTCTGGTACGATTAGAGGGACTTCAAAATCATTTCTAAAAAATGATGTATTGTCGATTACTACACAACCAGCATCTGCAGCAATTGGCGCGTACTGCTCTGACACACTACCACCAGCAGAGAAGAAGCCTATGTGCGCTTGGCTAAAGTCAAAGCCTTCAACATCTAGTACTTCAATGGTCTCACCACAAAACTTAATGTCTTCGCCTGCGCTGCGGCTGCTAGCAAGTAAAAAAAGTTGATCCACTGGAAATTTACGATCTGCTAATGTTTCAATGATTTGACGACCAACTAAACCTGTAGCACCAAGTACCACAACGTTATATTTTTGCGACATATTTATTCCTCTTTAAGCGATATTAAAACAACATCGCTAGTTAAATTAGTTTGCAACAGTAAACCCAAGCTGGGCTAAAGCGGCTAGCTGCGAGCTATCACCTTGTATTGTTAAAGTGCTAAATTCTCGTCTTACAGGGTAGTTTTTACGTAAACTATCAAAACCGTTATTCGCTAAATCACGCAGTAAAATACCGTCATCACGGCGTACGTCGTAAATTAAATGCACCAAACGCGCAATATCAGCTTCATTAAAACTTTGTCCTAATGTAGCTTGCGTAATTGCAGGCACGGGTAAAAACTCGTCGAGCGACTTTGTTGCTTCTATCCCTTTGAGTTCACAAAACTTTTGATACAATATTTGTGTACCACGGGCTTTCCCTTCAAGGGTGTGCCCTGCAATGTGAACGCTTGCATAGCGCACATGCTCCAATAGCTCAGTTAAAATAGTGGGTTCGTTTTCCCATACATCAAGCACTAAATCTAAATCGGCACCCGCTTGCATCACTTCTAATAATGCTTGATTGTCAATCACATCACCACGGCTTGCATTAATTAACGTAAGCCCGGGTTTGAGCGCTTTTAATCTGGCTTTATCCATCATATGTAGCGTTTTATGCTCGCCACTTTTTATAAGCGGAACATGAAAAGTTACAATATCTGACTGCGCAAGTAATTGATCAAGTGCTACGTGCTCGTTTAATAAGCCTTGCGCATGTTTT
Source organism: Pseudoalteromonas sp. SCQQ13 (assembly GCF_015864415.1). Taxonomy (NCBI): domain Bacteria; kingdom Pseudomonadati; phylum Pseudomonadota; class Gammaproteobacteria; order Alteromonadales; family Pseudoalteromonadaceae; genus Pseudoalteromonas; species Pseudoalteromonas sp. SCQQ13. The sequence continues at coordinate 4,321 of NZ_JADYXG010000009.1, forward strand.
ATTGGATCACATAAAAGTACAGTTAAATTCAGCGCTTGTAATTTTTGCGCCAAACAACTGCCAATACTGCCTACGCCAACTATACCTATTGTTTGATTATTAAGTGGGCGGGCGTTTTCTTGGCTTAAGGCATATAAACTGCTTATTACATACTCGGCTACCGCAATTGCGTTGCAGCCTGGCGCGCTACTAAAGGCAATATTTTTATCATTTAATAATTGCGTATCAATATGATCAACACCAATTGTTGCGGTGCCAACAAAGCTTAGTTTGTTAGCGTGTGCTAAAAGCTCATTATTAACCTGAGTGACTGAGCGAGTAAGCAGCACATCTACGTCTATTAGTTGATCGGCTGTTAATTGTCGCCCATCAAAACGCTCAACTTCACCAATGTCTGCAAAGTACTGCTCAACTAAAGGCATATTCTGATCGGCAAGAATTTTCATACAGAGTCCGTTTGGCAATTAAGGGTCGCTATTGTAACGAACAACCTAGGCTTTGCACAAACTAAAAAGCCGAGCAATGCTCGGCTTTGGGTATTTAGTAAGAAACTAATTAACCTTTATATTTACTCATAACTAACGTGGCATTTGTACCACCAAAGCCAAAGCTGTTCGACATTACAGTATTTAACTCAACATCACGACGTTCAGTAACAATATCAAGGCCTGCAGCTTGCTCGTCTAATTCATCAATATTAATTGATGGTGCAACAAAGCCATGCTCTAGCATTAATAAAGAGAAAATAGCCTCGTGAACACCCGCCGCACCTAGGGCATGGCCTGTCATTGCTTTAGTTGCGCTGATCATTGGTGAATTACCACCAAATACGTCTTGAATAGCGCCAAGCTCTTTAACATCGCCCACTGGAGTAGATGTGCCATGCGTATTTAAATAATCAATACTTTCTACGTCTTGCATAGCTTGGCGCATACAGCGTGCAGCACCTTCGCCTGAAGGAGCAACCATGTCGTAACCATCAGACGTTGCACCATAGCCAACAATTTCTGCGTAAATATGTGCGCCACGAGCAAGAGCATGTTCAAGCTCTTCAACCACAACAATACCGCCACCACCAGATATAACAAAACCATCGCGGTTTGCATCGTACGTACGCGATGCTTTTTCTGGTGTTTCGTTGTACTTAGTAGAAAGTGCGCCCATAGCGTCAAATTCCATTGCTAAAGTCCAGTGCAGCTCTTCACCACCACCAGCAAAAACAACATCTTGCTTGCCAAGTTGAATTTGTTCTACTGCATTACCAATACAGTGCGCTGATGTAGCACATGCAGAACTAATAGAGTAGTTAACACCTTTAATTTTAAACGGTGTTGCTAAACATGCAGACGTGGTGCTTGCCATAGTACGTGGCACCATATAAGGACCTACACGCTTTACGCCTTTTTCGCGTAAAATATCAGCCGCTTCTACTTGCCATTTAGATGAACCACCACCAGAACCAACTATAATACCCGTACGCTCGTTTGACACTTGCTCGTCAGATAAACCTGAGTCTGCAATCGCTTGCGTCATTGAAATATAAGAATAGGCAGCAGCATCACCCATAAAACGCATTGCTTTGCGGTCAACATGTTCTTTAACGTCAATATCAATTTTGCCCGACACGTTGCTACGTAGCTTGTAATCGGCAAATTCTTGGTTAAACGCAATGCCACTACGGCCTGTTTTTAACGATTCTAATACTTCTTCTTTGTTGTTACCAATACTTGATACAACACCGATACCTGTAATTACGGCTCTTCTCATGGGTAATTCCCTTAGCTTAATACTTAATTGCGTTCTATTTTACGCGAATTTAATCATCTAAGTGGTCAGCTTTCTAGCGTACACTTGTACTCTGAACTGCTAGCTTATAAATAACGCCAGACTATTTCAAAGAAAACACGTAAAATAATTAAAAAATTTCATCTCTAAAATTAAATGGGTCATGATAAAAAACGCCAACATTCACTTTAACCACCAAGGCACACCTGTTGCCAATGACTTCGATGATATTTATTATTCTGACGATAATGGCTTAGCTGAATCTTATTATGTGTTTTATCAGCAAAACAATATAGATACACGGTTACAAAGCCATGACCAAGCACATTTTGTTATAGCCGAAACCGGTTTTGGTACTGGCCTTAACTTTTTAAATACATGCCAGCACTTTACTGACCACCTTGCACGCCAACAAGTTCAAAAGCAACTAAACTATGGTGTAAAGCGACTACACTTTATTGCCTTTGAAAAACACCCATTAAGTGTAAGTGACTTAAGCAAAATATTAACAGCATGGCCTGAACTTAATTTATTAAGTGAGCAACTTATCAGCCAGTATCCCATTAATTTAGCAGGCTGCCATCGACTTGAATTTAATAATGGGACAATAGTGCTCGATTTATATTTTGGTGATGCACTGGAATCGATTAAAACAATGAGCTATCCGCGCTCAGGTATAGTAGATGCTTGGTTTTTAGATGGTTTTGCACCGAGTAAAAACCCTGACATGTGGCAACAAAGCCTGTTTAATGCCATGGTTAACATTTCAAAAGTAGGAGCCACCCTTGCTACCTTTACCGCTGCCGGCTTTGTTCGTCGTGGGTTAAGTGATGCAGGCTTTACCATGCAAAAAGTTAAAGGATTTGCGCACAAACGTAGCATGCTAATTGGCACATTAAAACACACTAACGATACGCAATCGGCGCCAAGTTATTTTAATCACGATGCAAGCCCGCTTAGTAATGTGGCGGTAATTGGTGGTGGTATTGCCAGCAGCTGTATTTTATACAGCCTAGCTAAGCGAGGTATTAGCAGCCAATTATTTTGCCAAGATGCTGCACCCGCTATGGGGGCATCGCACAACGTGCAAGGGGCGGTATACCCTCATTTACAAGCAAAAAACTCCCCACACAGCGAGTTATTTGCGCATAGCTTTTTATATGCCAAACGGCTTTATAAACAGTTACTCAATGATGGCTTTAGTTTTGATCATAGCTGGTGCGGTGTATTGCAGCATGCAGTAAAACAGCCACTCGTTGATCGCCATGAAAATTTAGCCCAGCAGCAATTATGGCCACAAACATTAATGCGTAACGTAACCGCAGAGCAAGGAGATACTATAGCCGGAGTTACTACTGGTTATTCTGGCGTCTATTTTGAACAAGGTGGCTGGGTAAACCCACCACAACTAGTTAATGCTATGTTGAGCGCCGCCCATTGTTTGGCGCCTTATAAAAGTACTTTTAACTGCCATATAGAACAATTAAAAAAAACCAGCAACGGCTGGCTACTTTTTAGTAACGGCAAACAGTTTGGCCCCTTTAGCGATGTAATTATATGTGCAGGTGAGCACAGCGATGCATTTGCACAAACTAAAGCACTACCAATCGTTGGTGTACGCGGGCAAGTATCGCATGTGCAGGCAAGTGAGCAGTCAACTAAACTAAAAACAGTGCTGTGCCATAAAGGCTATTTTACACCCGCTTATTTAGATCATCATTGCATGGGTGCAACGTTTGAAAAAAACACCAAAAGCCGACAAGTAACTGAGCAAGACAACCTTAGTAATCGCGAGCAATTACTCAACTTTTACGGCCACTGTAATTTTGCAACTAGCTTAGGCAATATAACCGCAGCAAAAGCCGCAGTGCGTTGTAGTTTTATTGATCACTTACCTATGGCAGGAGAATGGGTAGAGCAAAGCGATTACCTAACTGCCTTTGCTAATTTACGTTTAGGTAAACGCTATCAGTACCAAGCCCTAAGTAAAAAACAACAAGGGCTACATATTTTCACCGGCTTTGGTGCACGTGCTTTATGCAGTGCGCCACTTTGCAGTGAACACTTAATTAGCAGTTTAAACAACGAGCCGCGCCCTCTCAGCGAGCGTGTAAGCCAAGCTATTCACCCTGCTCGTTTTATAGTGCGTGATTTAATTCGTAATAAAATTTAATCAGTTAGCTATACTTGAAAGGTATACCAACGAGTCACGATCTACTGTAAGCTGAAATAGCAAACAAATTTAGGAGTTAATGATGAGTAAAACCTTAATTATTGGCGCAAGCGGGCAAATTGGTAAAATGACTACCGAGTTATTACTCCAGCATGAGCATAATGTAATCGCTTTAGTGCGCAATAAAAATAAACTAAGTGATTTAAATAGCGTACATTTAACTATTATCGAACAAGATTTAGAAAGCGATTTTAGTGACGTAGTAAAAGACTGTGAGCAAGTTATATTTGTTGCTGGCTCAGGCGGCGGTACAGGTGCTGATAAAACCTTATTAATTGATCTGTGGGCTGCTACTAAGGCAATTAACTTTTCAAAAGAGCACGGTGTTAAACACTTTATTATGGTGAGCTCGTTAGGTGCTGACGATCCTGATGCAATTCAAAGTGATCTAAAACCTTACCTAGTAGCTAAACACATGGCAGACAGATACCTAATAAATAGCGGCCTTAGTTATACCATTGTACGACCGGGTGCATTAACCAACGAAGCTGCATCAATGCTTATTAGCACAACACGACCAAGCGATCGTTCAAATGCAAAAATAAGCAGAGAAAACGTTGCTCATGTTTTATTTAACATTGCGCAAAATCAATGTAATAGCAGTTGTATTTTTGAGCTTTTTGATGGCGACAGCCCTATTAAAGCTGCGGTAAAATAATCTGCTTATAGCAATATTTCACTTATGCCTTGCCAAGCCAATTGGCAAGCCATAAGTGTTAATATAACCTTAAAAATAGCTTTAAAACGTGCTGTAGGCATACGTTTAAGTAAATAAATACCTAACCAGGTGCCTAGCGCACCACTGGCAATCATACCTATCACCAATGGCAACCATTGCCAAAAGTTAAACCCAATAACAGTATAAACAAACGCCTTTAACACATGCTGTAGGGTCATAATGCTAGAAAACGTTGCAGTGAACTTTAATTTGTCATAATTATTAATATGCAAATAACTCGCTACTAGCGGTCCACTTGCGCCAACAAACATAGAAATAAATGCCGTTATTAAACCCGCAACTAAACGCCCCAGCTTTGAGTCGTTTTTAAATTTAGGCGTTTTACCCCACAATAAATAAACCACAAATACCGCAACCGCCAACTTCATACCATCTAACTGAATATCATTAACTACAGTGCTAGAAATGCCAGCGCCAACCAACCCACCAAGCGTAAAGTAAATAAACATACTTTTATCTATATGTTTAATGCTCAACACTAGTCTATTTGCATTCGATCCTAATTGTACTAAGCCATGCACTGGCACCACGACCGTCATTGGCATAATTGATGCCATAACAACTAATAACATCAGCCCGCCACCGGCACCAAACGCGGCAGATACAAACGATGTAATGCCTGCAAGTACAATAAGTAACAGCGCTATACCGGGAGTAACAAACTCTGTAGCCAATAAATCCATATTTATGCTCTAGGGTGAATAACACCTTATATTGAGGCTTATTTTAGTGATTTTGTATAACCATTAGGTATAACATGCATAGTTTAAATTGCGTTCAAAAAATATAAGCATTGTGTAAAGCCACAGCACATTAAAGCTCAGCATTAAGTTTAAAATATGCTTACAACAATTAATTATAGATTCAATTTTAAAGTTAATAACCCGCTATAAATTAGCCAAAACGCGTAACGAATAAAAATGAACTGTCCCTTTATCTATTCAACTTTTAACAATTACACCCAACTTTGCTTGTTGAAAAAAAACACAACTACACAAAATCTAATGAATAAGGACTGCTTTATGACTGTATTTGCTGCAAAATAGTATACAAACTTAAAATATGCATCTTGATTGGTAACCGGTATATGCTAAGCTCCTGCCCTCAAAATTAAACTTTGCCTGTTTTTTATTAATGATTTGCTAAGTTGCAAGGTACTGCTTTTGCTTATGGCGCTCTAAAGTTTTGAACTGCTAATCTGTTGATTACCTCTTCACGGTCAAACTTTGGTTCATGTGCAAACAAAAATATACCGTATTAAAAAGGTTAAATGCGCTTATGAATATTGAAATTTCTATTATAGAAACCTTGTTAGTTTCTTTGTTAATACTTTTTGCAGGCTATTATCTCAATAGCAAAATTGCTTTTCTTAAAGACAACAACATTCCTGAACCCGTTGTGGGTGGTATTGCCTTTTCTATTATTGCGGCCATTCTGCACGTTTACTTTGATATTAACTTTCAATTCGATATGACTTTTAAAACCCCATTAATGACCATGTTTTTTACCACTGTTGGTTTGGGTGCGAGTTTTAGCTTATTAATTAAAGGTGGCCCTAAAGTCGCGCTGTTTTTGGGCGTCGCAACAATTTATTTATTGGTGCAAAATGCCTTAGGTATATCTATTGCGGTAGCAACCGGTATGGAGCCTTTAATGGGGTTAATTGGCGGCTCTGTAACACTCTCTGGTGGCCATGGTAGTGGTGCTACGTACGCTGATTTGTTTATTAATGAATATGGTATGCAAAGCAGCGTATTTGAACTGGCAATGGCAGCCGCTACGCTTGGGCTTATTCTTGGTGGCTTAGTTGGCGGCCCAGTCAGCAGGCGCCTCATTAATAAATACAACTTAAAAGCAGACACTTCATACCATGAAGAGCGCGATGACACAGTTACCTTCGACCCAGATGATCACGACCTAGTAACACCGCGTAAAATGATGGAAACCTTGTTTGTTATATTATTATGTATGTACTTAGGCCGCATGGGCTACGACGCATTAAAAGCAATTGACGTTATTCTACCAGCATTTTTAATCCCATTATTATTTGGTGTTTTTATTACTAACCTTACTGAATTTTCTAAAATTTATAAGGTAAGCCGCGCCTGTATAGACTTATGGGGCACCATGGCGCTATCAATGTTTTTAGCCATGGCTTTAATGTCGTTAAAAATATGGGAACTGCTGAGCTTAGCCGGCCCAATGATATTTATGATTTTAGTACAAGCCGTTATGCTAATGCTATTTGCTTACTTTATTACCTTTAGAGTAATGGGTAAAAACTACAACGCCGCAATAATAGCGGGCGGTCATTGTGGTTTTGGTTTAGGCGCAACGCCTACCGCAGTTGCAAATATGGAATCTTTAGTATCTCGTTACGGCCCCTCACCACAGGCATTTTTAGTAGTACCTTTAGTGGGCGCATTCTTCATTGATATTACCAACGCACTCATTATACAGCTGTATTTAAGCTTTCCTTTTGTTAGCGGTTAATAGCCGCACTTAAGCTATTGTATTAAACATTAAGCCAGCCTTAGCGCTGGCTTAATGTTTACTTCGTATCTACTTACTGCTTTATCTCATCGCTAAGCAGCAACCTTACAAACGTATCAAATCTCAACTTACTTTCAATAATCTAAAGCAATACAAGTTTAGTATTATTTACTAAGGTAGATCCCCCCATAAAAGCCCTTCACAGCCTGCTACAGCGCTTTATAAGAAGTTATCTATCGTTGTGGTTAAACCTTGTTAAAATCTCTTACAAGCTATTGGTTTTTTGAGCATTAGGTATTAAGTTGCCAATAACCCGTTTTTTAGCGCCAATTCGCTTCACCAGCCCAGATTCTTTCAAAACCTTTATTCGCCTTTAGATGGTGCTCAACGACGTTTCGCTAGCGACAACTAACTGTGCGTTTGTAATATGAGGATCGTTGCTAATAAGGTTGATTATTAATTTATCTACATCAGACAGTTTTAAACTCTCAGTTACTCCCCTCATTTAAACCTTCATTTTTTAAAAGCTTAGCTTCGGTTACTGCATCAACACTCAATAAAGAGCGCTACCGGCTTGGTGGGTACTTTGGCGAGTAGCTTAATGGGTCTGTGATCTTAATTAACCTTTAGCCATAAAAAAACCCGCAAGCTTGATTTCTCAAGCGTTGCGGGTTTTTTAGGGTTTTTAGACAAACGAATCTAAAAACCGATATTGGTGGAGCTGGGGGGATTTGAACCCCCGTCCGAAAAGCCTCGACCGTCGGTACTACATGCTTAGTATTGTCATTTAATTAACCTTTAAGTCCCGGACAAACACGGTAAATAAAGGCGAGGCCGCTTAGTTTTAACGCTTCAACCCCGGCCAGGGTTTCCATCGCGATCAGGTGTTAGGGTGACACTCCAAAATCTAGTCCACAAGAATACATAGAAGGAGCGCTAGCTGGCCTAAGCCGCTAGAGAGTAGTTATCGTCGTTTGCGATTACTTTAGGTTGCGGCTGTTTAACGAGGCAAACCGCACCTCGACATGCACCTTGGGCTTCTTGAATTCCGTCGAATCCTAATCAGCCCCTGAATTAGTAACTCATTCAGAGCGTACGGCTAGTATAACCGAGTAATATGCTGATACTCAAGGCCCTTCGATGCTTTATTTTTACTTACTAGGCACTATTGTGCATTAAACAGGCAAAGCTATGCAAACAACCCGAGTAAGCAATAACATTTACTTAACACACTCTCTGCTTTGTGCTCAAATACGAGATTAAAATTTATTTAATAACAAATTTTGATCTTTATATAAAAAATAAAATAATAACAGGCATATTACGTAGGGAATTTATAAATGTCGGTTTTCTCATTTAATCAACAAACAGGGTACTTGTCTTTATTAAAGCATCCTATAGACAGTGGTTTTATAGCAACAACAACACAGTTAATAACATTGATAGAGCAATCTCAGTATTGTGACTTTGAGATTATAGCTGTCAATATTAGTAAGTTATTTACGCAAAGTAAAAATTACCAAAGCGAATCGTTAATTGTTGCACACGCAATTAATGCCGCTATTACTATTAATATTGATGACAAAAATATGGTAGCCGAAGCAACGATTAAAACGGCAAAAGGTGGTGTATTGCTATCAATGCAAGACGCACAAAAAGCACTTTTTGATGCTGGTATTAGTAAGGGCATAAGCCCACAAGCCTTAGATAACTTTTTAGGACAGCAATTTGAGCACCCAGCAGGAAGCGAATATTCTGCAATTATTGCGCATGGCCGTAACCCTAAAAAAGGCCTTGACGCCAAATTTGTACGTTTGTGTTCAACCGCACAAGATCGCGTACTTAGCCCGCAAGCTAAGGAAGGCGGTAAAGTTGATATGAAAAATTTAGGGGCAATTATTACGGTAAAACCAGGCACGCCACTTATGCAGCGAGTTGCGGCTACTTTAGGTGAAGATGGTTATACTGTATTTGGCGATATTATTTTAGCAAAGCCCGGAAAAGAGCATCAATTGCAGCCCTTTGAGGGAACCAAAATAGATCCTAATAACCCAAATATATTAATAGCTGATTGCAAAGGCGTACCAGTTGCCCTCCCCCGTGGAATGCGTGTGGATGACGTGTTATGTTTTGATAACGTAGATGTAAGCACCGGCCATATTAACTTTACCGGTAGCGTAATTATTAGTGGTGATATTAAAGATGGTATGCATGTTAAAGCGAATGGCGACATTACTGTTTTAGGCTTTGTAGAATCAGGAACAATACACAGTAAAGGTGCAGTAACCATTATGCTAGGTGCCATTGGCCGAAAGCGCGAAGTTGATGAAGCATTTAGTTGCCACATAATTGCTCAGCGGACTATTTGCGTTGGATATGCGCAGTATTGCCACATAGAAACAGCGCAAGATCTCTTTATTGAACGCCAGGCTTTACATTGTGATTTACGCGCTAAGCGATTAATTAGAGTAGGAAAAGCGAACAATCCGCGCGGTAAAATAATTGGCGGTAATATATTAGATGCACTGCGTCTTGAAACTGGTGAGCTGGGTGCGCCCGCAGGAACTAAAACCAAGGTGTTTTTAGCACAACATTGGTTTGAACTGAGAGAAAAGCAAACTGAAATTTTTGACTTTGAAAAGCTGCTTGCTGATAAATCTGCTGTGCTAAAAAATGCGCGAATTAAGGCCAACAAAATCCCAGCGCCGGCACAACGTCAACTATATTTAGATAAAATAAAACTTAACGAGCAGCATATACAAACACGTACTGCCCAGTTACAACGTCAAAAACAGCTTATTAAGCATAAAATAATGCAACTATTGGCCACCAGCCACTTAAAAGTTAACGATTTAATGCATCCGGGTGTGGAGCTTAAAATAGCAAAAGACACTAAGCAGTTTTCGCGTATTTATCCGCCCCATTTAGTCAAACTAAGCGAAGGTAAAATTACTCAGACGTTTTAGCATCATCGCTGTCAATATCATCTACTTGTAACTCAGTATCGGTGTTTTCTAATGGCGCTAGTGGCCAACCGCCTAGTTGTTGCCAGCGATTCACTATTAAACAATAAAGCTCAGCGGTACGCTCTGTATCGTAAAGTGCTGAGTGTGCTTGGCTATTATCAAATTCAATACCCGCTGCTCTACATGCTTTGGCAAGTACAGTTTGCCCTAAAGCAAGCCCTGCTAACGATGTAGTATCAAAACTTACAAATGGATGGAACGGCGTGCGCTTTATATTATTGCGCTCTATTGCTGCATTTAAAAAACCATGATCGAATGCTGCATTATGCGCAACCACAACTGAACGTTGGCAGCCGGCTGCTTTTTGCGCTTTGCGCACAACTTTGCAAATTTCTTTAATTGCATGCTCTTCAGGCACGGCACCGCGCAGTGCTGAAAATGGATCAATACCATTGAACTCAATGGCCGCTTGTTCAATGTTAGCGTCTGCAAACGGTTCTACATGAAAGTGCACCGTGTGATCTATGCTAAGCAATCCTTCGTCATCCATTTTTAAAACAGATACTGCAATTTCTAATAAAGCGTCGGTATCTTTATTAAACCCGCCAGTTTCAACATCAATTACCACTGGAAAAAAGCCACGAAAGCGTTTTGCGAAAAGTGTTTGCTCAGTATTTGCCATAGTCTTCTTGGTTTGTAGGTGTAAGCCATCTATTATGTCAAAATTGAGGGCCTTTCGGCTAGGGGATTTATTGATTAATTATAGCTAAAACTATAGGCATGTAATTTGCTTTGCAGTTAGAGCTTACTCAGTATTGTTTACTATTAAGTGCTATTACACGGTATTTTGCCAAATTATTGGCAATACTGATTTACTGGAGAATTCCCGATGAAGTTTAAGTTGTTATTTATTAGCCTTGGTATTACCAGCGCACTTTGCAGTTATAGCAGCTATGGTGCTATGCGCCAATACATTGCCGATCAAGACAACTCTAATTGGCAAGTAGTTAAAACCACTCGTTTACAATGCCAGTTAAATCATGAAGTTCCATATTATGGGGAAGCCATATTTAATGTTAATGCAAGTAAAAACAAAGACCTTACTTTTAATTTAGATATGGTTGTTCGCCCTGATAATTATGCTATTGCGGGCTTAAAAGCAGTGCCACCAGCATGGCGAGCCGGTACGCCAGTTCGCGATATAGCTGACATGAAGTTACTTAAAAAGTTTGACGGCGAACTGGGTAATAAAACCGCATGGGAAATGCTCACCGAACTTGAAAAAGGTAATCAGCCTACTTTTTATTATCAAGACTGGCAAAATAGTGCCGATAAAATTGCCGTAGGCATGTCGGGGGTTAATTTTAAACAAGCCTATTGGGCCTTTTTACAATGCCGCGATGAATTACTGCCATATAGCTTTGAAGATATTTCGTTTACGGTAATGAACTATCAGTCTAACAGCAGTAAATTAACTAAATCTTCGCAGCAACGTTTAGATAAAATTGCTGAATACTTAAAAAATGATCCAAGTATTGAGTCAATTAATATAGCGTCTTATACCGATAGCTATGGCGGTCGATGGAATAACCTAGACCTTTCTAAAACACGCGCTAAAGCAATTAAAGATTATATGATTAGTTTAGGTGTTGATGAAACTAAAGTGCATACCGATGGGTTAGGTGAAAAACGTTTTGTAGACACTAACGATACTATTTTAGGGCGCAACAAAAACCGTAGATTAGTAATTCAAATAGCGAAAATATGATGCTTTAACATCATATTTTTTGCTTATTTCGATTAACTATTTGCTCGCCAAACTGAAACACACCTAAGCTTAGTAAAATAATAACCGCACCATTAATAAGCTCCTTGCTAAGCGGTTCATTATTAAGCCATGCGCCAAGCCCTAATGCAAAACTTGGGGTAATAAGCGTGGTAAGTGCAACAGTACTGGCATTTAAGTTTTGTAATACATGAAAATACGCCAGCGCTCCTAACAATGAGCCAAATACTCCTAAATAACCAATAGCCCATATTGATTTAGCACTCCAATTTTGTATATTTAATTCACCGTCTAGCAGCAACCAAGCAATAAAAAATAAAGGTGTTACAAACACCAGAGCACCAAATGTAGTTGCCATAGGATGAATAGCAATTTTAACCCGCTTGATCATCACTCCACTTAAACTAAAAAAACACACCGCTATAAACACATATAACAAACCAAGCCCCTGAGTTTGCGAGTGCTTAATTTGGTTATAGCTGACAAAATATAATCCGATTAGGGCACATGTCAGTGCGATTAGCTTAATTGCACTAAACTTAGGCTCGTTAAGGAGTTGCTGGGCAAGTAAGCCCGATAAAATAGGCGCTAAGCCAAACATTAATGAAATAATGCCTGAGGGCACTGTTTTAGCCGCCATATAACTAAGTAACATGCCACCAAAAATACCTATGCTAGAGTAAAAATAAAGTAAGCAGGCATTTTTATTCCACGGCACCCTAATACGCGTAATAGCTATAATTACAGCACCTAAAGTAAGCCCTACCAACATACGTAATAAAACCGCTAATGTTGGCGATACTGTATCGCTGCTCCACACTATACCTAATGGTGTGGTTGACCATATAAGAACCATTATAAAGTACGATACTTTAATTGGCACATGCCGCTCCTTAGCCATTAACAATAAAACTCAAAAAACTTCAAATAAACTATACGCTTAAAGCACTTTTTTAATAGTTAATATTAATAAAAGATGCATTTAAATTACAGTTGTAAATAGATAATTACACTTTATTTTATTTCTTTTATAACAAAACTATTTAAGTTTTGGTTAACTAGTTATATCTTGCGTACCTCTCAAGATTGATCAGGATCATTAAGTGCTTAAAAATAAAACAATAGGTAGCATGTTAATTGTTGCAGGTACTACCATAGGTGCAGGTATGCTGGCCTTACCAATTGCATCAGCCGGACTAGGGTTTAGTACTGCGCTGACATTAATTGTCGGTTGTTGGTTATTAATGACCTACACTGCACTGCTAATGCTTGAGCTCCATCAATATGCTCCTCGCGATGCGACGCTAAATACCTTAGCTAAACTTTGGCTTGGCAAACGTGGGCAATATGTAGCTAACTTTTCGGTGATATTTTTATTTTACGCTTTGTGTGCAGCTTATATTGCTGGTGGTGGCGCACAACTTCAAGATCGCATAAACACGGGGTTTAACGTGAGTATTGCACCGCAACTGGCCTCTGTTTTACTGGCGGTTTTAATTGCTGGTGTCGTAACTCTGGGTACCAGTAAGGTCGATAAATTTAATAGAGTGCTGTTTTCAATAAAAATTGTGGTACTTGCCAGCCTGTTTTATATGTTAACGCCTTATGTACATGGCCAACATTTACTTGAAATGCCAGTAGAGCAAGGCTTAATACTCTCGGCTATTCCGGTGGTATTTACCTCATTTGGCTTTCATGGCTCTATTCCTTCAATTGTTAAATACGTAGGATTAGAAATAAAAACACTGCGTAAAGTAATGATAGCGGGTGCAACGCTACCGTTAGGTATTTATATTTTTTGGCAAATATTAAGCCAGGGTATTATGAATCAAAATGATTTGCTCAATAGCCAAGGTTTAAGTGGCTTTGTACAAAGCATGGCGAGCATTGCGCACAACCCAAACGTTGCCACTGCCGTTAAGTTATTTGCTGATCTTGCATTGGCCACTTCATTTTTGGGTGTAAGTTTAGGTTTGTTTGACTTTTTTGCCGACACTTTCAAAAAAGCAGATACAAAAGCGGATCGAATTAAAACGGCATTAATTACCTTTATACCTCCTCTTGGTTTTGCCATATTTTATCCGCAAGGGTTTATTATGGCGCTTGGCTACGCAGCGATTGCCTTGGTTATTTTGGCCGTTTTTTTACCTGTAGCTATGGTTTATAAGCAACGTAAAAGTACACAGAACACAGGTTATAAAGTACGCAGCGGTAATATTGGCTTAGCCATTGCAGCATTATGCGGTTTAACTATTATTAGTGCCCAAGGCTTACAAATGGCCGGATTAATACCCGCAATAGGCTAATTCTAATAACTCCCGAGCTCAATGCTCGGGGCTCAATAAACCGTAGTTACACCAAGTATTGAGCCAATTTAAACAGCTTAGGGCAATCACTTTTATCCATTAATTTAAAATTTAATCGTTTTGTTACGGGTATGTTCATTTTCGTTACTTATAATGGTGTTAAATATTATTTTATATCGATGGAAAAATTACACATGAATAAATTAGCAGGTTTAGCATTATTAGGCACTTTACTTACATTAACCGCGTGTGAAGATGCCAAAGAGATCAAAGAAGACGCCAAAGACACCGGTGCTCAAGTACAGCAAGAGCTAGATAAAGCGTGGACTAAAGTAAAAGAAACCACTCACGAAATTAAACATGACGAGTCGCTTAATCAGTTATTACAGCAAAGTAAAGCAATGGGTTTAGATATGTACGATGACGGCAAAGAAGTTGCTGTTGATGCGTGGATAAAAAGTAAAGAAACGGCAGGCGAGCTAACCGAAAAAACCAAACAAAAAGCACGTGAAATTGCCGAAGAAATTGAGCAAGCACGTAAAGATCTTAACAAAGATTAATTTTGCCCTACTAATATTAAAAAAGGTAAGCCGCGGCTTACCTTTTTTGTTTAAATGCGTTAGCTAAATTAGTTTACAGCTCGAAGTCTTTTTTGAACTTTAAACCAAATTCACTGCGGTCATTACTGCGCATAACGCCAACAAAACCAGTTTGTTGTAGGCGTCCTACATCGTACACTTCGTTTAATACGTTTTCACCATATAATGTTACTTCCATATCGCCGTACGGGTTAGTGTAAGAAATATTAAAGCCAACTAACTCACGAGAATCAATTGTTTCGCTATAGTTAAATACTGACTGACCTTGCATTTCACTGCGGTACGAGTAGTTTGCATTAAAAGCCAGAGTGCCACCGTTATTTAAATCCATAAAATATGAAGGCGCAATCATCACAGTCCAGCGTGGTGTTAATGCAGGCGAATCGCCTTTACCAATTCCTTGTACGCCTGCTGCTACTTCACTAATTTCTGAATCTAAGTAACCCACTGCACTGCGAATAGTAAAGTCGTCAGTAATGGCTACTGTTGTTTCAAGCTCAATACCTTGCGCTTTTGATTGACCAGCATTTTCAACGATAGTTACAAAACCACCGCCCGAAGTAGGGTCTGAAAATGGCAGCGCTAAATCTGTGTAGTCAGTTACAAATACAGCCAACATCATAGATACATTTTCGTGTACTTGGCCTTTTAAGCCAATTTCGTAGTTAATTGCTTTTGTTTCATCAAATGATGAAAACTGATCAGGCCCGCCAAATGGACGCGGTGGAAAGCCACCTGTTTGGTAACCTTTTTGAACTTGACCATACACATTCATATTATTACTAAGCTGGTACGAAGCATTTATATCCCATGTCACAGCATCAAAGTCTGCAGATACATATTTACGTTCGGCAAAAGATGGAAAAATCGCATTCGCTTCTTTTTTATCTTTTGAGTAGCGCAGGCCACCACCAATGCTTAAATCGTCGGTTAAATCGTAGCCGGCATTAAAGTAAGCAGCATAAGAGTTGGTTTCTTGATTTATTTCGAAGAAGCCAAAACTGTCAGGCGTATTGTATGGGCTAAATACAAAGTCTTCTGAGCGGGTAAAACCATCTTCATTAAAAAAGTATAAGCCAGATACAAAGTCCATGTTGTCATACGTTGCGTTTAACTGAACTTCAAATGAGTATTGATCTGCACCACCTTGCTCTGGAAACTCAGATAAATTAAGCGCTGATGCATCATCATCTAAACCACCTTCATACTCAGAGGTACGGTAGCTTGAGATAAACTTACTTGTATAAGTGTCGTTAATTGCCCAGTCAGCAGCAAATGAAGTACCCCAACCTGAGTAAGAAGTTGATTCAATACCCGCAACGGTTGTGCCTAAATCATCTGGATTTGCCGGAATTAAGTCTGGTGTTAATAATGGGAAATCGCCATTGTTCTCATCATTTGGATCAAGTGGTGCGGTAAGCTCAATTGTATAAGGCGATTGGCCCGATTCGTTATCAACGCCATCTAAAGAAAAAGTAAATGCAAGGTCGCTAGTTGCTTGGTATTTAAATGCAACACGGCCACTAAACTCTTGCTCTTCACCAATTTCCTTTTCTGGGTTAGCTAAATTAACTGCAGTACCCACCCCATCACGCTGCTTGTATGACGCACTTGCCGACATACTTAAATCATCAGTTAATGCGTTATTAAAGTAAATATCGCCTGCTACACGACCGCGGCTACCCACTTTTGCAGTCGTTGTTAAAATGCCTTCATCACCTGGTTGCTTGGTTATTACATTAACCGCGCCACCTAAAGTATTACGGCCATATAAAGTACCTTGAGGGCCACGCAATACTTCTACACGCTCAACATTCGGTAGCGATAAATTTGACCCCATTTGACGGCCTAAATACACACCATCTAAGTAAACCCCAACACCAGGATCGGTAGTAATAACATGATCTTGAAGGCCTATACCGCGAATAAACACAGATGCATGTGCCGAGTTACCCACGCCATAACGAGTAATATTTAAATTAGGTACATACTTACCAATATCTTCTAAATTACTCATATTGGCTTTATCAATGAGGTTTGCACCTATTGATGTAATTGCGGTTGGAGACTCAAATAAGCTTTCTGTACGTTTACGAGCGGTTACTTCTATTTTTTCAAACGCGTCTTGCTTTGCTGTTGTTTTGGTTTCTTCTGCATTTACTGAGGTAGTGAGTGCAGCAATAATTGCTAAGCTTAACGGTGAGAGGTTGCGTAATTTCAAAAATAATCTCCAAAGGGTATAGGTTTTGTTATGCGTTATATTTTTATAAAATATAAATTGTAGGCATAAAAAAAGATGCGTTGTAGCATCTTTCCTCTGGATGTAAATTATATGATATAAACAAGATGATATGTATCATTTTCTAATATTTTATTAATAAAAACCCTGCCGCGCCACAACTCCTCGCTAAAAGTTATTCAGTAAAACGCCATTCACCTTAAATTATTAAAATGAAGAGGTAAATAAACCCACAGAGCCTATTGCGTATACTACAATTAAACAAGCGATTTAAGTTAAATAACAAACGATTTGTACATTATTCCACCATTGATATTAACTGAACTTAGGAATATAGTATTAATACTTAAGTGTATGGAATAAATTTATGGCAATTGAAAATGTAACGAATAAACAGATAAAGTGTTTAAATACTTCCGGGTATACTTCTTTATTTTGTGTGGCGACACAATACAATATACTGCTGGTAAATTATCAAGCACTTAACGTTATCACTAACTATGAACTAATTAATCAGTTTATGTTAAAAAATGAGCACCAAGGGCTTGTTATTTTTGACGTGCCTAAAGACAGTGATGTTATTCCATTAAAAGAATGGCCTAACTTAAAGGGCTTATTTTATGCTAATACAGACGAAGCTCTTTTTCACCAAGGGTTAGAAGCGATTAATAAGGGAGAACTTTGGTTTCCTCGCGCAGTTACTGATTGTTGGATGAGGCAAATGCTGGCTAGCGAGCAACAAACAACACTGCAGTCGAATAACCTTACCTGTAAAGAAATTAAAGTTTTAAACTTACTGTTTTCAGGAATGCACTCCAGTGCTATTGCCGATAGCCTGTTTATCAGCGAAGCAACTGTGCGAGTTCATTTACATAAGGTGTATCAAAAAATCGCCGTTAAAAATAAGCAGCAAGCACTTGCATGGTGTCAAAAAAACTTAAACAAAGTTAATAGTTAAGTGGGCTAATTTGAAACCTTATAGTATCTGTATACTCACCAGCGGCTTGCTCTTTAAAGTCAGCTAACTGTATTTTAAGTGGCAATAAAAACACAGTTTGCCCAGCGTATGAAAACGTTTTATTTGTATCATGACTCAATCCTAACCAATTACCCGCCAAATCTAAATTATAATCTATCGCATATTGTTGCTGATACATACTGTGCACTAACTTACCTTTATTATCAGAGCTAACACGCAGCCGAACATCTGAATTAGTCACTACTTGCAGGCTAGGTAACATAGCGTATTCTTGCAGAGGTATTAACTCTCCTAAGTTAATGGTATTTGCAAAAGTATTATAACCAAGCACCGACAGGCTGGTTCTTGGGGCAATATCTGTTTCAATGTCAAGTTGACGCTCATCGAGCAGCTGATTATTTTGATCATAAAGTTTTATTTGCAATCTATCTGTGTATAACCCTGCCTTTACCGGTGTACCCGATGGGATCAAAAGTTTAACTTCAGCCGCTGACTCTACTAGTTGTAAACGACTAATTGATGAGCTGACTAATTGCTGAGTATCACTGCGAAATTGATAAGCAATACTTTGAAAAGCGCCTTTTAGCTGCGCTTGGTTTTCACTGGTTAATATTATATGCAGCTGGCACTGCTCGTCATTTATTACATTAATGCGCAGCTGCTTTTTTGCATCTACTTTTTGTAATGCATGGTACTGATCAAAGTCATCAAATAGGTGGGCAATATTATCTAACCTTGCATTACACTGTGCATAGCTAATATGAGGTAAAAGCAATAAAGCAAAGCCGCTAATAAAAGTAACCATTTTTTTAGTGTACATAAATATTTCCTTTTCTTTGTAGTTGCTCACCTTCTTTTACATCTAAAATAAATTGCGATTTTTCGCTATTATTTAATTTAACTTCGTAACTACAAGGTATAAGCCCAGTTAGTGCAAAACGACCTGATTTATTAGTAAAAAACTTATGCTCTTTATTACTTTTATCGCTAGAACAAATAGCAACGCCAACTTGTAAAGCTAATGGCTGCTGTTGTTGGTCAAGTAAAGTGGCGATAACCGATATATTTGCAGCAGTACCAATCATTACACTGTGACCACTGCGATAAGATGGAAAAAATACCACTAAACCAGAACCTAAATCGTAACCAGGCGCTAAATCATCAATATCAACAGAAACAACTGTACTATCGTATGAGCTAAGATCGTTTAATAACATAGTGTCAAAATCTGCGTTATTTGCTCTGTATTGATCTTTATATTGGCCCAAGGTTATTTTTTTATCTTTTAGGCTCGAGTGGGGTTTAATTAAAGCAAAGCTGTCGTATATAGGCTTACCTATTGCCCAATCATCTCCTGCAAATGCTACGCTGGATGCAAAGCTTACCCGACTTTGATGATAAGCTGAACTTGCATTTAATTGCTCATAAAAGCTAGCATGATCTAAACTTGCTAAGAACCGGTTGCCATTATATTGCGTGTTTAAGTCAAATAATGCTTCATTTTGGTCATTATGTTCAATTCCTGTTCTTAAACTAAATGCTCCTACATAGCGTTGGTTAGCATCTTGGGTGTACTCTAAACGTGTTTTGTTTCTACGTGATTGGTGAGATAACTTTAAACGTCGATCATTACTAAACTTATAGGTTAAAGAGAGCCTAATTCCCCACTCTGCATTATCTGCTATTTCATCCCATTGAGCGCCTAAGCTATAGCGCCAATTGCCATTACTTACATCACCTGTAAAGTTAACACCTGCAGATTTATCAAATTGAACTTGGTCATGCGCTCTTGATACATTTGCAAAAAAAGAGGTGCGTAAAGTAGGGCTATTAAAAAAACTATAGTTAGCTTGGATTAAATGCTCTAGTAAGCGGGCACTATCTTGCAGCTCAGGCCGATAACCTAGTGCTCGAAAGTCTTTAGTAGAGTACTCATAGCCAAAACTATAATCCAGATGTTTATCACTATTATCGGTAAAGTTACTGTATACAAGTCTATACGCATAACCTCTTTTATCGCTAAAGCTAACTGAGTTCTCAAATGCGACTTGTCCTAATTTAGCTGCATAAATATTTTTAAATCCAACCTGTTGCACAATTTCATCAGCTTGAGCTGCAAAGCCAACAGTCCAACTTGGCGATATACCATAATCGAGGTAAGTACTGATTAACGGATAATCATCATTATAATCTAACTGATCTGTTAATTCTGATGGCACCCCAATATGGACTTCATATTCTAGCTGTCCCTCTGCAAATAAGTCGAGCCCTGTAGTAACGTCAAAATTAACATAACGTACGACACCTGCAATATCAGTGATCCGCAAGCTGATATTATTACTCCCCTCATTCAATGGAATATCATCTAATGAATATATGCCTGCTGTTAAATTTAATCGCTGTACAATCCTATCGTCGACTAACACTTCAACCGAGGACGGACTATCTAAGGTAAAACTTCTAGATGCACTGGGCCTTATTTGTCTATCGGAAACCAATGAAAAATCATGAGCAAACGACACGCCCAGAATACGTGACGTAGATTGAAAATAACTACCCGAGCTGTAATTATCGCCTATTGATATGCGAGCTCCTTTTAACGGCAAGTCATGAACTAAGCGTGTACCTAAACGCTTTACATTAGGTGAAGTTGCCTCAACATCTGATAAATACTCAAGTTCATTTTCTACTACCCATCCCCGCCAGTTCATTACCATTTCAGCGCGTGCCGCTAATTGTTTGTCCTCTGTATCTGTAATACTATTTTGTTGGTATAAATAGCTAGAATAAAGGTTAACAAAGCCACTTAAGTTTGCAACTTCAGACGCTTGTAGTCTTCTATCGTTTGATTTTAAGCTTAATGTTTGCGGGCGGGTTAAGTTAAGAGGCGCATTTATTTTTAAACTAAAGTCGCTTAAGTCAAAGTTAATCACAAAGCCAAATTTCTCTAACGCTTGCTTGCTAAGCATACCATCAACAACTTTAGCTTTTAATGTAGTAAGACCTTGTGGATAGAGTTTTTCATTGAACACTGTTTCAACTTCGTCCCACTTAAGTAGTAAATTATCACCTGGCTCCACTGCAAGTGTTACTCTGCCAATATCTGTTTTATTAAGCTCAGCCTCAACACTTAGCTCAATCGTTCGGTTAGATGGGTTTATTGTTGCTAGGCTTACTTGAGTGAATAAAATTAATAATAAACAAATAAATATACGCATATTTATTACCTCATTAATTCTAAGCGTAAGCTTTTAAAACTATCCTTTTTTATCGATTTTGGTTTAGGTATTTTTATATAGTGGCTACTATTAGGTGCAAAAAACACATCATAGCCTTGTGCTTTTAATTGTTGCTTTAAAATGCGCTCTATTAATACTCCAGAACTTTCATCAGTTAACTTGATCTCATAATCACTTAATCGACTCGCACCTAGGCCTTTATTTATTATATTTACCATAATGTCTGTTCCCTCAATATGAGACTGCCCAACGGCTAAATCTGCTATTAACTGCGGTTGATCAACATGCACAATTAAGTTCACATTAAGCAGCATGGTCAATTGCGATGCTTTGTCTGCTAAGTGAGCGTTTAATGGTTGCTCAATCAAGCTAACTTGGTAACTTTTATCTGTGGTTGGTAGTACTTTATCTAGCCATCTAAATTGAATACGCTGACTTTGCCCTGCTTGTAGCAATAACGACGGCGGAAACACCCACAATGGCGAATTTTCTAACGGTACTAATTGTGGTTCATCTTGTGTAAATTGAATTTCGTATACCTGTATATCAAAGGCAATATCACGTGGTAACTGATTGTGTACTAAACTAGATGCGCCATTTGACACGCCATTTGGTGAAAAAGTAACTACCATGGGTGTTACTTCTAAAGCGTAGGCGGGCAAAGCTAACATTACAAATAATAATAAATAATAATTCAGCAGCCTACACATTAGAACAGCACCTCTAACTCACTTTGCTCTGCATTGAATTGAGCTGGTATTTTTATCGTTACTTCTCGACTTGAGTTAGGTAAAAGTAATTTCCCACTTAATGCTTTACTTAAATCTTCCCCTTCAAGCACTAACTTTTCATTATTTCCTTTAATTACCCACTGCGATTGCGTTAAGCGAATATATTTATTGCCGGTATTTTCTAATAATACTTTCCAGATATCATTAGATTCTTGTGTTTTACTTTTAATTACTAATTTAGCTTCTGCGTTTTTTGGCACCACATTAAATAATGTTTTAAAACTAACTGACATACCAAAACCAGAAGTTGTTCCCTCAGCTACATCAACAGCCACTTGGTTTACTGTAATTCGATAGGCTTTTGAAGCCTCTATAATAGGTTCACCAATATATCTAATAATTACAGATTGGCTTTTTCCTGGTGGGATAATAGTTGTCATGGGTATAATTAAAAAGTCTTCCTCATTACTGACCAGATCCTCATTCCCTTCTTCAGTTATCAGCAAATCATGTGCTGACACTTCAATAGTTAAAGGCTCGTTAGAAGTATTGAGTATGCGCATTGTTTGCTGCGATTGACTACCCATAGATTCAAGTTCTGCAACCATAGGCTGCACCTGAAAAGCAACTGTAGAAAATGAGGTGAAAGTGATAATTAAAGTAAATAAAATTATATAGCGCATATGATTCCTTCCATAATAAATGAAAAAAGGCAGCCTAAAACTGCCTTAATAATAACTAATTAGCTATAATCGATAGCTTCAGCGTGTCTGCGTACGTACCTGAGTATAGCGCAGCTTGCTTAATAGTAATTTTAATAGTACCGCTTAGGCCATTTGCTAAACCCGCGCTACCACTTTCATCTTGAACTACACTTGTATCATTAGCGCCTGTCATTGCCTTTAAGGTCAGTGCATATGGTGCAGCATTTAGTTCAGCCCAATAACCAACACCCTTGTCTTCTTGATCTGCATTTTGTAAATGCCCTTCAGAGGTTGTTAGTGAAACTATTGCCCCATCTGGATCATTACATTTAATACTAACACCGACAGTCTGAGACGCTCCTACTGATAATGCAGGAAATAAGACCGCGCTGCCGCCAGTCGTTGATGCTTGACAGATTGATGCTACTGCACCACCAACGTTAAGGTTTTCTGCTAGTGCTGCACCTGATGTAAGTGCTGCGATTGCTGATAATACGATTAACTTTTTCATTGTTATATTCCTTATCCATGTGACATATGTTTATGTTTAATAATTAATGGTTTACCGCACGCCACCAGAGACTGCAGATGGCGTCATTTCTATGCGAATAACATCCTGGTAATTTCCTGCATAAATTAAAGGGTCTACTAGCTCTAACTGTAGTTTTGCTACACTGTTAAATAAAATTTTATCAACATTAAATGTTTGTGATACTGTTAGGGTCTGTGACGAAACAGACATACTTTGATTAGCATCTGCAATTGACAAGTTAACGTTATAAGCATTTAAGTGAGTACCCTGCTGGTGGCGCAAACCACCGTTTTCTGACAGCATAGATACCCGCATAGGTGAGTTACAATTAATTGCTAACTCTGTATTAGCGAAGCCATCTGAAGAAATAATTAAGTTTTTATTTTCTGCCGTAAACTCACATTTAGGTGAAATGTACCCAACTAAAGTAAGTGCTACTTCATCGTTGCTATATGCATTACATGCAAAGCAACATAATAAATAACCTAGATATTTTTTCATTATTGCCATTTCCTTTGAGCAACTTCGGTAAGACGATTTAATCTTAAGATAAAATAACGGTTTAGTGAGTTTTCATTTGCTTACTTACCAAACAATCCTGCAATTAAATGTAATAGTATTAGCACTTAATTTTTATAAATATGCGTACTAAACAATTCACAAGCCTCAACGACCCATAAATTAAAAACCGTTTTAATAGTGTGTAAAATATGTGTTTATAATTTATAAACAACGTAAAACTAGGTAAACAAAAAATAAACTGTCTTTATTTGATCCTAATAACTTTTATAAACTCTATTAGCTAAACATAATTAAATACCTCGTTCACTTTTCATTCATTTCATGTGTTTTTTTAGCCTGTTTAATTAATAAAAAACAACTTTCCCACTTAAAAAATTCTTTTTAATTAGAGCCTGTTTACCATCTAAGGTTTAATTTTTAGCAATTTGCTTGGCTTTTAGGTTAGACAGAGCCTATGTAATGTCGTTATTTCCCACATACTAGGTGATATAGACGTATAAATGCCAAACACACGCTGATCGAGTAGTTTTGCCAAGGGTGATGAACTATTTTTATCTACATGGGTATAGGTGAGCGGCGGAAGCTTTGCTCGTTTTTACTTATTTTTACTTGGTTTTAAGCTAGTAGAATAAGGAAAAAACAGTTACCGAGAATACTAGGTTACAAATCTCGCACCGCGATTAAAGCCCCCTAGAGTGAAAAAGGTTCAACCATGAACGGTCAATATACCCTAACTACTTTCAATAAATTGCAGGAACCACAACGTAAATTCATTAAAATTAATTCCGTTTGTAACTGTTTCCCTTTCTAAAATCCGCGGCAAATGTTGTCTTGCTTTACTCATCACTATTAAAGCTAAACTCGCCCAATAAGCGAATTAATAAGCAGTACAAACCAATAACTAATTCTCTTTATTTTACTAATTAGTTATTGCCTACCTCAAATGGTCGATGTTCACAGTGACGCGATAAGGGTTAATGTAGATATGGAAAACTCTATTTTTACCCGTGGTAATAATTGCAATTAATCTGACTAATTTAACCAATACACACGTGTTATTGCAGCAACTCAGCATTATTACCTAGCTAAAATTTAACCGTAAGAGTGCCTTTGCACTTCAAAATAAAAAAGGAATAATCATGCGCGAAGCAGTTATAGTTTCTACCGCCAGAACGCCTATGGGCAAAGCCTTTCGTGGTGCCTTTAACGATACCGAAGCGCCTGCATTATCAGGTCATGCAGTTGAGCAAGCCGTTAAACGCGCGGGTATTGATGGTGCTGAGGTTGATGATGTGATCATTGGTTGTGCAGCGCAGCAAGGTACTCAAGGCTATAACTTGGGCCGTTTAACAGCGACCGCTGCAGGCCTACCTAATAGCGTGCCGGGTATGACTCTTGACCGTCAGTGTTCATCTGGATTAATGAGTATAGGTTTTGCGGCGCAAAATATTATGCTTGGTTCAATGGATATTGTGGTTGCCGGTGGCGTTGAATCTATTTCTATGGTGCAAAACAAACACAAAAATACTTATCGTAATATTTCAAAAAAAGTACTGTCGCATTCAGAGCATGCCTATATGCAGATGATCGAAACGGCAGAAGTGGTTGCTAAGCGCTACAACATTTCACGTTTAGCGCAAGATGAGTACAGCTTACAGTCGCAACTGCGTATTGCTGCGGCGCAAAAAAACAACCTGTTTGATAATGAAATTGTGCCAATGGCATCTACTAAATCAGTATTTAACCGCGAAACCAAAGAGGTAACCTTTGAGGACGTATTGCTAGCTAAAGATGAAGGCAACCGCCCTTCTACAACTATTGAGAGCCTACAAAGCTTAGAACCGGTGTGGAAAGATGGTCGCGTTATTTCACAAGGTGAATTTATTACAGCAGGTAATGCAAGTCAGTTATCTGATGGCGCATCAGCCTGCGTGGTAATGGACTCACAATTAGCGGCGCAAAAAGGCTTAGCGCCAATGGGTGTGTTTCGTGGTATGGCGGTTGCAGGTTGCGATCCCGATGAAATGGGTATTGGCCCTGTGTATGCTATTCCTAAGCTATTAAAACAACATGGTTTATCAATTGATGATATTGGTTTGTGGGAAATTAACGAAGCGTTTGCGTGTCAGCTTATTTATTCGCGCGACTACCTAGGTATTGATAACAATAAACTTAACGTTAATGGCGGCGCTATCGCCATTGGCCATCCCTTTGGTATGAGTGGTGCGCGTATGGTGGGCCATGCCCTTATTGAAGGCAAGCGTCGCGGTGTTAAATATGTTGTGGTGAGCATGTGTATTGGCGGTGGCATGGGTGCTGCGGGTTTATTTGAGGTATGCCTGTAAGGCAACCTTAATTTGCACAGCAACATGTTAGTCTAATTTAAGTAAGGAGATATTAATGTCTATACTCGATAGATTTCGCCTCGATGGCCAAGTCGCTATTGTTACCGGCTCAGGGCGTGGCATAGGTGCTGCCATAGCACTGGCATTAGCCGATGCGGGTGCCGATATTGTAGTCACTGCCAGAACCATCGAAGATATTGAACAAACAGCAGCGCAAATACGCCAACGCGGCAGCCGCGCTTTAGTCGTTGCGTGCGATGTACTTGATGAGCAACAACGACAGTCATTAGTTGATAAAACAATTGAGCATTTTGGTCGACTCGATATTTTAGTCAATAACGTCGGTGGCTCAGGCGCAATTAAGCCTACACTTAGCAGCAGCGCAGCAGAGTTAGAAAATTGCTTTAAGCTCAATACCGCTACCGCGTTTGATTTGTCACGTATTAGTGCCCCGCACATGGTAAATACCAGTGGCCAAGGCAGTATTATTAATATTTCATCGGTAGCTGGGCAGTTAGCTCAGCCCGGCTTTATCAGTTACGGCATCGCCAAAGCGGCATTAAATTTTATGACGCTTAATTTAGCGCAAGATTTTGCACCTAAAGTGCGCGTTAATGCAATTAGCGTAGGCTCAACCCTTACCGAAGCACTTAAAGGCGTAATGAATGATGAAATGGAGCAGGCTATTGTTAAACGTACACCTATGAATCGCTTAGGTCAGCCTGAAGATGTAGCGGCTTGTGCGCTATTTTTAGCCTCGCCGGCGGCGGGCTATATCACTGGTGAAATTTTTGGTGTTAATGGGGGACTAACCGACGCGCCAATGCCTATGCCTCGCAGTAGTTTTTAACGTCCTTACTGTATTCAAATAAAGCCCGCTGATTAAGCGGGCTTAGCTTTACAGCCCTTCTTACTCTTTAGTTAATTTTTGAACTCACAGCCTTCGCTAAAAATAACCCCACCAGCCCAGTCGTAATGAGCAATAAAATAAGTAACCTGACGTGCTGGTTAAGCGATTTTTTATCCGTTACATCAGGTTAAGTAATACAATTATTTTATGCGGTTATTTTAGGCTCTTTGGGCATACCTAAGCCACGTTCAGCAATAATGTTACGTTGTATTTCGTTAGTGCCACCATAAATGGTATCTGAGCGAACAAACAAATACATAGCCTGTAAACGGGTTAATGTATAAGGGCCTGACTCTAGTATTTCGGCTTCGGGGCCAAGTACATCCATTGCCAGTTCGCCTAAATCACGGTGCCATGTTGCCCAAAATAACTTATAGATCAGCGCTTCTTTTTGTAAGCCGCCATCACCTGTATCTGAGAGCATACGCATACTGTTGTAGCGCATTATTTTAAGCCCTATATGAGCGTCAGCAATGCGTTGGCGAATAGTTGGATTTTGGCTTTTACCATTGGCTTTGGCTATATCAATAATTTGATTAAGCTCATTTTGAAACTGCATTTGCTGACCTAAGGTCGACACGCCACGCTCAAAATTAAGTAAACCCATAGCAATAGCCCAGCCTTCACCTGGTTGCCCTACAATATCGTCGGCATCACATTCGGCTTGATCAAAAAACACCTCATTAAACTCAGAGGTGCCGGTAAGTTGCCTTATGCCACGCACTTCAATACCTGGCTGATCCATTTTCATTAAGAAAAAGCCTAGCCCTTTGTGAGCGCTAGAATTTGGGTTAGTACGCGCTATAACAAAAATATAGTCAGATTCATGCGCAAGCGATGTCCACACTTTTTGCCCGCTAATAATCCACTTACCTTTGGCTTCGTCAAAATGTGCCTTGGTATTAACATTAGCTAAGTCTGAGCCTGCACCAGGCTCAGAATAACCTTGGCACCAAAGTGCGGTTCCGGCTGCAATGCCTGGCAAGTATTTTTGTTTTTGCGCTTCACTACCAAAGGCAATTAACGTTGGCCCAGCAAGCCCTTCACCTATATGCCCAACACGACCCGGCGCACCGGCGCGAGCATATTCTTCATTAAAAATAACTTGCTGCTCAATAGAGCACCCTCGGCCACCATATTCTTTAGGCCAACCAATGCAGGTCCAACCTCCTTGCGCGAGCTTTTGTTCCCACTTTTTACGCTCCAGAGGAAACATGTGTTCATCCCCTGGGCCACCGCGAAATTTAAGCTGCTCAAATTCACCCACTAAATTCTCAAAGAGCCAAAGTGCCACTTCGGCGCGAAATTTTTCGTCTTCATCACTAAAACTTAATTTCATCTGTTTTACCTTTTTTAGCAGCCATTTAATCTAATAACAATGTTGCGACGTGTTCACGATGATAAGCTGCATCACCTAAAAATAACTCAGACGACTTGGCTCGTTTAAAATATAAGTGCACGTCATATTCCCAGGTAAACCCTACTCCACCATGAAGCTGCAGCGCATCTCCGGCATTTTTAAAGTAGCCTTCTGAGCAATACGACTTAGCTACGCTGGCTGCTTCGCCTAACTCATCGGCCAACAAACCACCACTGAGCGCCTCCTCTGCTACGCACGCAGCGTAATAAACGGCTGAGCGCGCCACCTCGGTACGCAGCATCATATCTGCCGCTTGGTGTTTAACTGCTTGAAAACCCGCTATAGGCCTACCAAACTGCACTCGCTCTTTGGTGTACTCTACAGTTAAATCTAATACTTGTTGCGAGCCACCTACTTGCTCTGCTGCAATGGCTATAGCAGCTAGTTGCAATACTTTATTTAGCTGTGGCCAAGCATTATTTTCCTCGCCCATTAATTGGCTGCTGCTCACTCGCACATTATCAAACACTATTTCTGCCTGTTTACGTGTTTGATCCATAGTTGGCAACCAAGTGCGCTTTACTCCGGGGGTGTCTGAGTCTATTGCAAATAAACTTATTCCTTGCTCGCCCTCACTGCTTTCATTACGTGCGGCAACTATTAATAATTGCGCCGTGTGGCCATCTAGTACATAACGATATGTGCCATTAAGTACATAATCATCGCCCTGTGCAGTTACAATGCCTTGCACTGCTGTTGCGTCCCACTGGCCATTTTTACTGGTATAGGCAAGCGTAGCGGTTAAACTACCTTCACATATTTGCGTTAAATATTGTTGCTTTTGCTCATCAGTGCCGGCAACTATTAAGGCATTACTGGCTAAACACACGGTTGAAAAAAACGGCGAACATAATAAATAACGTCCCATTTGCTCCAGCATAACCACCAAATCTACATAGCCTAGTCCCATGCCGCCATATTCTTCCGGTATATGAATTGCCTGCCAGTACATTTCTTCGCAAATACGTTGCCATATTTGTGGATCAAAGCCTTGCTCAGTGTCCATTGCGCTGCGTATTGCATTCGATGACGATACTTCAGCTAAGAAGGCTTGCGCAGTATCGCGGATCATTTTCTGCTCTTCGGTAAATGAAAATTCCAAATGTTTGCTCCTTCTAAAATTTTACTGTTGCAAAAAATGCTTTATCAGTTCTGCTTTAACTACTTTGTTAGAAGCATTTACTGGCATTGCGTCAATTATTTTGATTTTTCTGGGTACTCGATAATTTGCCATGCGCTCACGACACCAAGTCATTAACGTTGCCTCATCAAGTTCTGCTGATGATTTTAAAGTAATAAATGCACAGCCAACTTCTCCCATGCGCTCATCTTTAATTCCTACCACTGCAACTTGTGCAATAGCGCTGTGCTCAATAAGTACTGCCTCTATTTCTGCCGGATAACAATTAAATCCGCCCGAAATGTACATATCTTTTAGTCTGTCGGTAATGCTTAAATAGCCATTTTTATCTAAATGCCCAACATCGCCGGTGTGCAGCCAATTGTCTTTATCTATGGTTTCGGCGGTGGCTTGTGGTTGCTCAAAATACCCTTTCATTACATGAAAACCACGAATACAAATTTCGCCAGTTTCATTAGCACCGAGTATTTCACCCTGCTCAGACATTATTGCTATTTCGGTGCCTTCTATTGCACGGCCACTGGTACTGGCGATGGTGGCAACGTCGGTATCAATGCCACAAATACTTGCTAAACCACCGCACTCAGTTAATCCATAGGCTGTGGTTACCACTTTAAAACCTAATAACTCACGCATTCGCTCTATTAAAATAGGCGGAATAGTTGCAGCGCCAGTAACGGCTATGCGCAGGCTACTTAAGTTAGCGCTTGCCAACTGTGGATGAGCAAGCAATGATAAATAAAGTGTTGGTGGCCCAGGTAATACGGTTATTTTATCTTGGCTAATTCGGGCAAGTACATCATCGGCGTCAAACACTGCTTGTGGTAAAATAGTCGCGCCTGCTAATAAACAACTTACCCATCCGGCTTTATAACCAAAGGCATGAAAAAACGGATTAACCACTAAATAGCGATCGCCAGGTACTATGCCTAAGGTTTTTACAAATACGCTAAACGCTTTAATTATTGCCCCATGGCGGCTCATAACACCTTTGGGTTTGCCTGTAGTGCCAGAGGTAAACATAAGATCAGACAGATTATCTGCACCAACCCCTAAGGCAATTTCACGGGCACTGCGCTCATCTATGCTGTCTTTTCTGGCTAAAAAGCTTTGCCAATCACAACAAATATCAAGTGGCTCCCCTTTACGCGGGGTTAAGGTTACAATCGACAGTTGCTGTGGAGTGAATAATTTTGCCAATTCGCCGGGGTAGTCACTTTTTAAAAAGTCACCAACACTAAACACTAACTTTGCGCCACTGCGATTAATAATTTCAGCCGCTTCAACTGCTTTCATACGGGTATTGATAGGTACTAACACTGCTCCGGCCATTTGCAAACCAATCGCGGCAAGCACCCAGCGCCCAGAGTTTGCTCCCCAAATAGCCACGCGATCGCCCGGTTTTATTCCAAAAGCAATAAGTGCACGGCTAACATTTAAACTCTCAGTAGGTAAGTCTTGATAGGTTATTTTTGCTTCGCCATCTTCAATGGCAATAAGTTGTCCATGGCGCTTTGCAGCAGCAAACACTAATTTAGGAATACTATCCACTTCGCTGCTAATGCCAGGGTCTAATGAATTATCGATCGTCATATGCAATTCTCTAGTCATTGGCTTCTGCGCCGCGGTTAGCTGTAATGTGATTAGCCGCAACGTAACCAAAGGTCATAGCTGGGCCAATTGTTGCACCCGCGCCTGGGTAACTTGTGCCCATAACTGAGGAGGAACTATTACCTATGGCATAAAGTCCTGCAATGGGCTCACCCGATGGGCGTACCACTTGGGCATACTCATTAGTAAGCAAGCCACCTTTAGTGCCAATATCGCCCGGATGAATTTTTAATGCGTAATAAGGGCCTTTTGTTAGCGGTGCTAAACAAGGATTAGGTTTTACTTTGGTGTCGCCGTAATAACGGTCAAACACATTACCGCCACGGTCAAAGTCTTCATCTACACCCGTTGCTGCGTAGTGGTTCATCTTTTGTACTGTTTGTGCTAATCCATCAGCATCAATATTAACTAGTTTTGCCAGCTCTGCTAAGCTATCGGCTTTAAAATAAACCGAGCCTAACCAGGCTTTGGGCGCTCTGCTATCTGGCATAATTTTGCCAGGCATCAGTGGTCCCATAGCGTATTCATGGCGAAAATGGCCATCAAAAACCACCCAAGCAGGAATAGAATTACCCATTTTTTGATGATTACGATACATAGCATCACCAAATTCTAAATAAGGCGCTGCTTCGTTAAAAAACCGTTGCCCGGCACCATCAACAACAATAGCACCAGGAAAGGCTCGCTCGGCAAATAAACCACGAGCGTTGCGCTCTTTAGGTACATTTAAGGTAGGTGTCCACCAGCACCAATCAAGTAAATCGGTGGCTGCACCTAGTTTTTGCCCCGCTTCTAATGCCGCGCCAGTGTTACCGCCTTTAGGTGTTGCACTCCAGCTTTGTTGTGACGGTGCCGGTAAATATTTTTCACGTAATGCTTGATTTTGCTCAAAGCCACCACTGCCCATTATTACGCCATAACGCGCATTTAATGTAAGTTCTTGGCCATCGCGTAGCACTTTAATACCGGTCACTTTGTCGTTATTAATAACAAAGTCGGTAAACTCTGTATCGCGCCATAATGGAATATTACGATCGCATAACGAGTGGCGCAGTGATGCCACTAAACTCGCGCCTAACCCTGCTCTGCGATCGCGGCGTCCTTTTTTACGCTGCTTAAAGTCCAATTTATAACGTAGCATTAAACCAATTATCATCAGCATCCAGCCGCGCTCCTTCGACACTGCTTTATGTGCTTGGCGCGCAGTCCACGACATTTTCCCCATCAGTAATGCATTACCGGCAGCAGGCTGTTGGTTATCCATTTCATCGCCCAGCCCTGTGGTATCGTATAGCTCTGGATCCATACTACGCCCACCCGGTAATGAGCCTTCAAGGTGTTGATAGTAATCGGGGTACTTATCGGCAACCGCAAATTTAACGCGGCTGTTAGCTTGCAGCTCGTGCAGCATTTTTGGTGCATTATCTAAATAGGCACGAATACGCGTCTCATCAACACTGCCTTGGCTGGCCGCTTTAATATAAGTGAGTGCTGCTTCATAGCTGTCTTTGCCGCCAAGTGCACGAAATTCATCGTTATTTGGGATCCAAATACCACCTCCAGATATTGCAGAGGTGCCTCCGTATTTATCGGTTTTTTCAACAATAAGTACTGAGTTACCCTGATCGGCGGCAAACAGTGCTGCAGTCATTGCACCCGCTCCCGAACCGACAACAATTACATCGTAATTTTTTTCAACATCATTGGCTGTGGTCATCTACCTTCTCCTGTTCAATTATTTTTATTCACTAATGACTAATCTGCGCTTTATTGGCTTTTTTAACGGCGATTAACATTTATTGATAAAGCTTTGTTTTTAATTTGTTTCTTAAAATTTTACCAGCCGGATTACGCGGTAATTTATCTTCCATAAGATGAATTTTCTGCGGTACTTTATATTTAGCCAGTCGTTGTGCTACATGTGCGAGCAATTGCTGCTCTTCAATAAACTCGCCTTCTAATGGGCAAACAACAGCAATAACGGCCTCACCGGTTTCTTCATCTGGAATACCAAACACTGCTACTTCGGCTACCGCAGGGTGTTCAAGCAAACACGACTCTACTTCGGCTGCGGGAATATTTTCCCCCGCGCGGTTAATCACATCTTTAATACGGTCAACAATAAACAAAAAGCCTGCGTCGTCTATATAGCCCAAGTCGCCGGTATGTAACCACCCAGAGCGTATTGCATCTTGAGTTGCTGTTAAGTCGCCAACATACTGATCCATTAAAGTAATACCGCGCATACATACTTCGCCCACACTATTGCTAGGTAACGACTGTCCATCTGTTGCGCAAATACGTACTTCCATAATGGGCGAAATAAGCCCAGAGCTTTTGGGTGCATGGCGAAATAAATCGCCAGACGCTGCTGCGCCCACGCCATTGGTTTCGGTCATACCAAAGCCAATTCCTATCATTTGCTCAGGTAGGCTAGACAGCGTTTTATCAATTAAGCTTGCTGGTAGTCCTGCGCCGCCAAAACCTAAACCACTAAACGAGGCCATAACTTCTGCACTATGAAAACTCGGCTCTCGTAATAACTGCATCACCATAGATGGCGCACCATTAAATTGTGTTACTTGCTCTTTTTTGATCAGTTCAATTGCCTCTAGCGGATCCCACTTATGGGTAAACACTAAGCGCCGCCCGCCACGTAATGCCGACAATAACTGGGCATGTAAACCACTTACATGAAATAACGGCACCGCGGTTAAAATAGTAGGCACCAGTCCTTTTTCCATAATTAGCGCTAATGCTTTAGGTGAGGTCATTGCCGATATTGCACCAATAAAGTCAATATTATAAAGTGCTTGGCACACTGCAATATGGCTCGACTCAACCGCTTTAGCCACGCTGGTCGCACCTGAGGTAAACAGTACTAAAGCCGCATCGGTCGCTGTTATTGTGGGTGGTTCAATGCTGTGTGCTGAATAATTAAGCGCCTCTGTAAAGTCTATTGCAGCAGCAGATTGCGATAAATCTAATGCTGTATCGTTTAATACTAAGGTATCGGTTAACCACTCATTACTTTGGCTAATTCGCTGCCATCTTGGGCCATCACAAATTAATAATTTAGGCGTAATACCATTAAGTGCAGTTATTAGCTCTTGCTGCATCCCAAAACTGTTGAGTGGTGCAGGTACTGCACCTATCAATGCTATCGCGCAAAAAGCAATAACCCACTCAGATCGGTTACGCATTGCAATAGCAACACGATCCCCTTGCTTTATGCCATGTTGCTGCAAGTAACTGGCAACATTATCAACGTGTTGAAAAAACTGTTTATAGCTGCAGTGCTCTCCCTGATAAACCAAAAATGATTGCTCATCAGTGCGCCTTGCATCATTAATCACTTGCGCTAAATTAAGCGGCGCGTTGCAATACACCTGATAACTTTGACCATTGATTTGCTTATTAGTGATTTCAAATGGTGCGCCAGGTGCCATTAATTGTGATTTAGTGGCAGTGACTAAATTAAATAAACTCATAATGTATTCCCAGCTGCTAATTTTTTGTCCGTGAGTAAGTAACTATTAATGCCTGAATCAGTTTTACGCTGACAAAATAATTCATCATTACTTTCTAACCAATTTAGGTGCGCTAAGGTTTCGCCCAATGCCATCATACTTTCTATGGGTGAAAGAGCGCGTTTAAATAAATGCTTCATTGCCTGATAGGCATTAAATTCAGGAGCTTGCAGTGCAAATGCTCTTAATATATCTAACTGCTCAAAATGATGATCAATCAACTGTTGTACTCGTAAATGCATGTGGCGAAATACTGGGCCATGGGCTGGTAATACTAAGGTTTGTGGGTCGAGCGTTTGTAGCTTTTCAAGCGAACGTAGCCAGTTTTTTAATGGCTGACCTTGCGGCTCTAACTCAGACACTAAAATATTTGAACTAATATTGGGCAATAACTGATCGCCAGCTAGCAGTAGCTTGTCGGCTTCACAATAAAGGCACGCATGCTCTGGCGAATGCCCCTCCCCTATGACTATTTGCCAACGGCGCTTACCTATGGTGAGCACATCCCCTTCACGCAGACGATTAAATGACGGCGGGCTAAATTTTATAAAGGGATCTTTACGGCAACTAGTAATGATCACGTCTAACTCATCACGTGGTAAACCTGCACTATGATAAAAATCTAACTGGTTGTCACTGCCTAGTGCTGCGGTGTTATTACTCAGCGTTTTTAGCATGTAAAACTCACCAAAAGTCATATATAGCGGCACATTAAACGTGGCCATTAACCAACTAGCTAGGCTGCTATGGTCATAATGAAAATGCGTACAAATAACGCCTTTAATTACTTTTTTGTTGCAATGCTGTTTTATTACCGTTAACCATAATTGCCGTGTTGTGTCATTATTAAGCCCGGTATCGAGAATATACCAACCATCGTTATCTTCGAGTAAATAAAGATTTATATGATCCAACGACATCGGCATAGGCATACGTAACCACAACAAACCTTCAGCTATCTCCACTACCGAACCATCCGCATTGGGTGGAGTAATTGGATATTCTAAAAGGCTATGCAGCTGATGGCCTTGTGATTCTTTGGGTAAAATCATCGATTTCATTATTTCTCCAAAAATAAGTGATCAGCGCGTTTATATTTTCTTAACTTAATAAGAAGCCATTTAGCGATTCTGTAATACGTCCAAAAGGACGATGCTGAAATTATTAGCAAAGTTAAGGTAGCTTAAAACAATATCAAAAAGAGAGTGCAATAAATGCAAGTAGGTCAAAGTTCATTAAGCGCAGGTCGGACTCGTCTGACGCTATTATTGCTTTCTATTATTTACGTTTTTTCGTATATCGATCGCAATTTAATTGCCATTGTTCTTGAGCCAATTAAATTAGAGTTTGGCGTATCAGATACTATTATGGGCGCGGTGAGCGGCCTTGCATTTGCCGTTTTATACTCTGCGGTTAGCTTTCCGTTAAGCCGTATGGCCGATAGAGGCACCGACCGTAAAAATATTATTGCGGTATGTTGTGGGCTCTGGAGCCTTGCCACTATGGCCAGCGGTGTTGTTACCCAATTTTGGCAATTTGTAGTTGCCCGTATGACAGTTGCCATTGGTGAAGCAGGCGGTACATCACCGTCTATTTCTATGGTATCTGATTTATACCCTCCACATCGTCGCTCATTTGCAATTAGCTTATATATGCTTGGCCCACACATTGGTTTGTTAGCCGCCATGGCATTAGGTGGTTGGATAGCCCAAGAGCACGGCTGGCGCGCAGTATTCATCTTTTTCGGTATTCCAGGGCTATTACTAGCATTGCTACTTTATGTTTTTGCAAAAGACCCTGGCTTAGGTGTTTATGACACCGATGCTGAGCGTAATATTCGTGCCCAACCGCAAGAAAACTTTTTCCGTGCTGTTGCCGATATTATGAAACTAAAAGGGTTTTTCTTAATTTGTATGGGTACTGCCGTTGCTGGCATGGTCGGCTATGGTTACGCCATTTGGGCCCCTACTTTTATGGTACGCAATTACGATATGTCACTTTCACATGCAGGCCTTACCTTTGGTATAGCCAGTGGTGTTTTTGCTGCTACTGGGTCAATGTTTAGCGGTTATTACTGCGACAAACTAAGCCAAAAAGACTGTCGTTGGCAATTACGTATGCCTGCGATTGGCGTATTAATTAGTATTCCTTTTGGCTTGGCTTTTTTACTTTGGCCTGCCGGCGCCTTTTGGCAATTAGGGAGCCTTAAAATACCGCACGCGATTATATTTGCTGCTGGCTTTAGCTTTTTTAATAGCTGGTGGCCAACACTTGCATTCGCTGCAGTGAGCCATTTAGTTAACAGCTTTCAAAGAGCTACTAGCATTGCAATCTTAAGTTTATTTTTAACCTTTTTTGGTGCCGGTATTGGCCCATTGCTAACCGGTACACTCAGTGACTTATTTTCTGTTGGTGATGCGGGTGAAGGCCTTAAGTACGCCATTGCAGTGATGATTGCTTTATCGTTGTTTTCGGTTTGGTTTTACTACAAAGCCATTGGCCCTTATCAACAACGAATAGCAAGTAAAGTAAGTGATAACGATAAAACAGCGCAATCTTATAATAATAAAGCAGATTGCACCTCAGACAATAATTCAAGTACATCTACTACCTAAATATAAAAAGGAATACTTATGGCCACTACACAAGATTATCGCCTCGGCGATTATACATTCCCAAGAGGTTGGTTCATGATAGCTACGGCTGAAGAGATCAACACGCATAAGCCCCTAGCCGTACGGTTTTTTGGTCGCGATTTCGCACTATATCGCGGTAGAGCAACAGGTCGAGTGGTACTACTCGACGCATATTGCCCGCATATGAAAACGCATTTAGCCGCCGAAAATGATACCTCTTACGTTATTATTGATGGCGGTGGTACCAACATCGAAGGCGATAGCATTCGTTGTCCTTATCATGCATGGCGTTTTGGCCCTGATGGCCAATGTGACGACATTCCTTACCACGACGGACCAATCCCAAAAACAGCCTGTATTAAAGCGTGGCCTGTGGCCGAGAGCATGGGTGCAATTTGGATATGGCACGATCCTGAAAATGGCGATCCTGAGTGGGATCACCCAAGTTTGCCACAATGGGACGATAAAGCGTGGGTACATTGGCGCTTTGACGACTTGGGAATACTTGAGCAGCATCCGCAAGAAGTTATTGATAACATTTGTGATTATAGCCATTTAGCACCAATTCACGGCTCTACCGTACAGCGCTACGAAAATGAATTTGATGGCCACGAAGCAATTCAACGTCAATGTGGTCCGCACCGTACTTTAGTAGGCGAAGATGGCGCAAGCCCAGTGCTGCATACAATAACTAAATACCATGGTCCGGGCGTATTAATTTCACATTTGACTGGCTATTACGAGTCTTACTTAATGATAACACATACCCCTGTAGAGGATGGTTCAATTAGAGTTTGGCACGCATTATTAGTTAAATCACCGGGTGGCAATGAAGTAGCCACAGTAGAGGATGAAGTAGCAGCACGCCAGTTCCAAGACGCAAGTAAGTTTGCATTTATGCAAGACTTCCAAGTGTGGACAAATAAAGCACCTTGTTTTAATGGGCTGTTTTTACCAAGCGATGGTCCGTTTATGAAAGCGCGTATTTGGTACAAACAGTTCTTTAATCCAAGAGCGCGTAAAGAAGAGTTCCAAAGCAAAGTAAATGGCGTATATGTGCCTAAAGGCACCGTAGCTTATACCCAAGACTAATCTATTTTTAAATAAATTATAGATACAAAAAAGAGCCCCTACTTAAAAAGTAGGGGCTCTTTTTAGCTGTAACTCTTTATTAAAATGAGTAAGTTATTTCTGCTCCATAAGTTACTGGGTCGCCATAGTAATTTAAGCCACCAATGAATACCCCTGACGAATCACCCAACGGCACACCGTTAATTCGGTACTCTTCGTCGGTCATGTTTTTACCCCAAATAGAGGCACTAAAGTCACTGCCGGCAATTCTTTTAAGTGAAACTCGGGCGTTAAGTAAGTTGTATTTTTCAATCCGAGTATATTGGGCTGAAGGTTGATTATGAAACGCAAAGTGATCGTCCACAAAGCTGTAGTCGGCGCCGGCGCTAAACTCACCAAGGGCTGTTTCACTAATGTAATTTAATCCAAGCGACCATTTGTTTTTTGGACTATAGGGAAACTCGGCACTGTCGGTAACATCGTTTGCTACCCCAGTGTACACATCGTAAGTAATAAACTTGTCGTATTTAGGGTCTAACAAACCGTAATTAAAGTTTAACGTTAAATCATCGGTTAATGCCGCTACTAATTCAAACTCTAACCCCGCCACTTTTGCCGAGCCTGCGTTTTGAATATCTGAGTACGCACCTAAGTATTCCGACATTTGCATATTGGTAATATCGTTATAAAACACCGCTATATTGGCTTGAATGCGTTGATCTAACCAGCGCGATTTAAGGCCCCATTCGTAGGCAATTACTTCCTCTGGTGCATAGGGTTTTACTGCTAATGCTTGAGTTGCTGCTTCACCGTTAAAACCACCCGCTTTCCAGCCTTGTGATACTTTTACATAGCTGTGAATATTGTCGGCTAACTCATAGTTAAGTGATGCCATAGCCGAGGTGTTATTCCAAGTATCGCCCGCTGTGGTGTATGGCAGTGGGAAAAAATAAGCAAAGCTAAAGTCATCTGGGTGTTCTATATAAAATGATTTTTCTTCTGTGGTCCAACGCAGACCCCCTGCCAACATTAGCTTGTCGCTTAGTCGATATTCTACATTACCATAAGCGGCAACCGAGGTAGACTCAACACCATAATAGTTATTCACTGTGCCAAAACCCAGTACATACGGGTTGTTTACATCAGATTCTTCTTTAAAGTAAAACAAGCCTGCAACGTAGGTTAAATTATCTATATCGCCAATAAATTGTAGCTCTTGTGATACTTGCTCATGCTCTACATGGCGGTAGGTATGAAAGCCAAGAAAATCAGCGCCATCGTAGTCATTGCCATCATCGTAATCTATTTCACGTAGTGCCGTAATTGACTTAATAGTTAAGTTATTACTTT
This sequence comes from Pseudoalteromonas sp. SCQQ13, assembly GCF_015864415.1. NCBI lineage: Bacteria > Pseudomonadati > Pseudomonadota > Gammaproteobacteria > Alteromonadales > Pseudoalteromonadaceae > Pseudoalteromonas > Pseudoalteromonas sp. SCQQ13. Next base: position 44,188 of record NZ_JADYXG010000009.1, read on the forward strand.
GCTGCCATGTAACTGTAAGTGCATGGCCCGAGCTTTTAGAGCGATCGAATATAGCGCCATCTAATGCAGCACTTTCTTGGCGATCTTTCGTATCTTCTGGCATTGCACCGGCAATATAAACTTGGCCCAACGGAGGAGTGTTTTTTTTATTACTGCTATCGTAAGTGTAGTAAAACTCTAGATTATCGCTGTGCTCATACAAGGCACCAAAACGCAGTGAGGTAGAATCAAGCTCTTTAAACTTATCAATATCAGAACTTGTCGAAAGGTTATCGTAAAAGCCGTCGCGCTGTTTTTTATTAGCGGTAAAATTAAAACTGAGTTTGTCGTTAATTTGCGCCGAGTCGGCAGTAACATAAACATCTGTCATACCGTAGTTACCTGCCCCTACGCGTACTTCGCCGGTAAACTCACCACTGGGTTTACGCGTTACAATATTAAGCGCCCCACCTATTGTATTTTTACCATAAAGCGTCCCCTGCGGCCCGCGCAGTACTTCAACGCGCTCTATAGCGGCTACATCAAATAAACCACCGACATTTTTAGATACAAATACCCCGTCTATATACACACCAGTGGTGGGCTCCCAGGTAACCGCAGGGTTAATTGTAACCGAGCCACGAATAGCAATTGTAGCACCAGTACTGCCGCCTGGAGTTTCTGATATTTGCATGTTTGGCGTATATACACTGAGATCTTCAACATCTGTAATGCCTTTATCGGCCAATGCTTGGGCATTAAACACGGTAACTGCCGTAGGTAGCTCTTGTAAGTTTTGTACCCGCTTTTGCGCGGTTACTTGGATCACTTCCAAACCTTCTTTTTTAGTACTTTGCTCTTGAGCCGCTAGTGTCGAATTTGCCATGCTAATTAAGGCTAACGCTATAGCTGCATTTAGTGGTTTTTTATTAATATTCACTATTTAGTCCTTGTTTAAAATTGAACGCGAGTAAAATTAACTAACAGGAATATCGCCAGTTACGCGCGCTGTACCTAACACTACATAAGTTAATTTTGAGACCGCTTTACACGGCCTAAAAACTTAACGTATTGCGTTTTCATAATTACAAAAAGCAAATTGCTGTATCACGTTATAATCGCGTGTTTATCAACAATAAATGTAAGGTTTTTATCCTCGCACACTATTACAAAAACTAAATAGTCCGCATGAACGATAACTAAAAATAATGAGGAATAACAAAGACTAAAAGGCAGGAATTAATAAAAAACATTAGGCACTGTTATTATTAAAATAACAGTGCCGGTTAACGTCAGTCGGCCGTTACTTGCGCGACCATCATAGCTTTAAACTGATCATGATGCGGCGGTAATAAGCCCCACTCACCACGAGGGTCGTGTTTTGGGGCAACAAATACAGTACGCTGATGGCTAAAGGCTAAAAAGCCTTCACGACCATGATAATGCCCCATACCCGATGCACCTACGCCACCAAATGGCGCATCGTGCATTGCCGCATGCATTAAGCAATCATTTACCGCTACTCCACCCGATGAAGTGTTTGCTAAAAGCTTACTCAGCTCTGCGTCATTTTCGCCAAAATAATACAGCGCTAGTGGTTTAGCACGGCTGTTAATATCGTTAATAACGCCATCTATATCATCATAAGGAAGTAGCACTAATGCAGCGCCAAATATTTCTTGCTGCATAATATCCAGTTCTTTATCTGGGGATATAACTAATTGCAGTGGTAAACGTTTATCGCTTGTGACCAACTCTGCTAAATTAGCAACCTCATGACTACTAAGAACTTGGCATCCTGCATCGCGAGCTTGCTCAACTAAATCGACAACTCGCTGGCAATGTTGGCGGTTAACGCTAGGTACAAAATCTGGATTATGAGTGATTTCTGGATAAAAGTGACGAAAATTTTCGAGTAATAATGCAGCCACTTGATCAAGCTTATTACGCGGTACATAAACAATGTCAGGGCTAACACACACTTGGCCGCCATTATTACTTTTTGCTAAGGCTAAGCGTTTGCAACTTTCGCTTAAATCGCAATCTTGGCTAAGCACTGCCGGCGATTTACCGCCAAGCTCTAAGGTAACTGGCACTAAATTTTTAGCCGCTGCCGCCATAATTTTTTTACCTACTTGGGTACTACCAGTAAATACTAAATGATCGAACGGCAGTTCGCTAAATTTAGCACCAGTGTCGGCGCCACCTGTAACTACACTCACTAGTAATGGGTCTATGTGTTTGGCAAATAATTGCGCTACTAAGGCCGCTGTTTTAGGCGTGACCTCAGATGGTTTAAGTATGGCGCGGTTACCCGCCCCTAATACACACGCCAACGGGGCAAATAAGGTATAAAGTGGCGCATTCCAAGTACCTATAATACCCACACTGCCTTTGGGTTGGTATTCAACCCGTGCGGTACTACCGAGTTGATCATAAGGGGCAAACACTTCGCGGCTTTCACTTTTAAGCCATGGCTCTAAGTTGTCGCGGGTATATTTAAGGCTGGCTAGCGAGCCGAGCACATCATTCATAATAGAAAAGCCTTGGCTGCGACCATTAAAGTCAGCTTCTATTGCCTCGGCAAATGCTTGGTGATGCTCTACAAGTAAATTTATAACTTGTTGAATACGCTCTCGCCTTTGCGCTACAGTTACCAACATTTGCAATTTATGCGCTTGTTGCTGATGCTGCAGCAAAGCTGCCATTGAACCTGAATCTTTGCTGTTCATGCACTATATCCTTACTAGGTTTTACACTTGCCTGGCGAACAATATTTGCTTACACACCATATTGCAGCTTTTGCATTGCAAGTAAACTAATTGAGCTGTGCTTCCTTTCTAGCTGTTTTTACTCAAATAAACCTCGTCCACTTGGACGAGCTCTCGTATTTAAATTATTTAATGTACGGTTGCTGCAGTCACTATTTTGCCCTATTTAAATAGGCCACTTAAAGCTAACCTTCGTAATAAAACTTAGCCGTTGTTTAATATAAAATAACCTAAATAAATTGCTGAGTAATCATATAAATAGCAAATGCCTGTGTTGTTTAGTCCATTAAGACGATGATGAAAAATAGCCAGATCATGATACTGAAGTTATATAACAGTAATAAGGCGAGTTAACATGGCACAAGCAGAATTTGATAGTCAGGCATTTAGACAGGCGCTCGGTAGTTTTACTACTGGCGTAACAATTATTACTGCCACCGCTCCAGATGGCACCCCTGTTGGTCTTACCGCAAACAGCTTTAATTCTGTTTCGTTAGACCCACCTATGGTGCTATGGAGCTTGGCAAAAACCTCTCTTAGTGTGGCTGCCTTTAGCGAGGCCGAGCACTGGAACGTTCATGTTCTCTCGCAGCACCAACAAGAGCTGTCAAATAAATTTGCCGCAAAAGGCGAAGACAAATTTAATGACACTAATCTCGAAGCGGGGATTAGCTCTGCACCACTTATTGCCGATTGTAGCGCGCGTTTTCAGTGTCGTAATATGGTAACGCACGATGGGGGTGATCACCTTATTTTTATAGGTGAAGTACTGGGGTTTGATCATCAAGCACTACCGCCACTGGTGTTTCAGCAAGGTCAGTACGCAATGACTGCACGTAAACCGTGGGCAGCGGTTAACTTATCTAGTGAACCTACAGCGCCACAGTGCAGCTACAACGAAGATTTACTAGGTTACTTGCTTGGGCGTTCACATTTTCAAATGCTGTACCGCATGCGTAAAGTACTCGATGAGCAAGCGCTGGAAGATTCACACTTTTTTGCATTATCGGTATTAAATATTCAGCAAAATCTGAGTTTAGAGCAGCTAAATACCCACCTTGATTATACCGGCCACAGTGTCAATCTTGAAGATATGGCCTTTTTAGAAAAGCAGGATCTTATTTGCCAAAAAAGCGAAGACAATTACCAACTTACCACCGCTGGGCGAGAAACCTCACTACACCATATTGCGCAAGCAAAAGTAATTGAAGAAGAGCTCATTACAGAGCTTGGTGCAGGCGACGTAATGGCATTAAAGCTATTACTTAAACGCCTTATTCATCAAACCGATCCTGGCTTACCTGATCTTTGGTCTACAGAGGATAAAAGCGCATGAGCGAACTACACCAGCATTTAGCACAAATTCTTTATGATGCGCAGCAACAGCGCACACCTATTGCGCCATTAATTAAAAATAACCCTGAGCTTACAATCGACGATGCCTATCAAGTGTCGTTAAAAACACTGGCAATACGCACTCAGGCTGGCGAAAAAATCATTGGTAAAAAAATTGGTGTTACCAGTGAAGCAGTGCAAAAAATGCTTAATGTGCATCAGCCCGACTTTGGCTTTTTAACCAACACTATGCACCACCCTGATGGCAGTAATATTAGCCTTAAAAAATCACATTTAATTCAACCACGCGCCGAAGGCGAAATTGCGTTTTGCCTTAAACACGACTTACAAGGCCCAAACGTTACCGCAGAGCAAGTACTTGCTGCGACTGATTGGGTGGCACCGTGTTTTGAAATTGTTGATTCGCGTATCGAAAACTGGCAAATCACCATAGTTGATACCGTGGCCGATAACGCCTCATGCGGGGTATTTGTAATTGGTGATAAACATACCGACCCAAGCACACTCGATTTAGCTGCAGCCACTATGGTAGTTAAACACAATGGTAAACAAGCAGTAACCGGTGTGGGCTCAGCAGTACAAGGGCATCCTGCGCAAGCAGTTGCATGGCTGGCAAATACGCTAGGCGAGTATGGTATAGAGTTTAAAAAAGGCGAAATTATTCTGTCGGGAGCTCTGGCTCCTCTAATAGATGCTAACAGCGGCGATCATTTTAGTATGGAGATCGAAGGTCTCGGTTCATGCTCTGTCAGCTTTTGCGATTAACAGTTAACCCACGAGGGAAGTAACATGAAAAAGATTAAATGCGCCCTGATCGGTTCAGGAAACATTGGTACTGACTTACTTTATAAGCTCAAACGCAGTGAGATATTAGAACCCGTTTGGATGGTAGGCATAGACCCTGACTCAGAAGGCTTAGCGCGCGCACGCGAATTAGGTATTAAAACCACCGCTGAGGGTATTGATGGCTTAATACGGCATATTGAAGCCGATGAAATCAAAATTGCTTTTGATGCAACCTCAGCCTACGTGCATGGTGAAAACTCAGCTAAAGTGAATGCAAAAGGCGTGTTGATGATAGATTTAACCCCAGCGGCTATTGGCCCTTTTTGTGTGCCTCCGGTTAACCTAAATCAACTTAATGCTGATATTAAAAACGTTAACATGGTGACCTGTGGCGGCCAAGCAACTATTCCTATGGTTGCTGCGGTATCGCGCGTACAGCCGGTTGAATATGGTGAAATTGTTGCCACTGTTTCATCAAAATCAGTTGGCCCAGGTACACGCCAAAATATTGATGAATTTACTCGCACTACCTCAGGCGCAGTGGAGCAAATTGGTGGCGCTAAAAAAGGCAAAGCCATTATTATAATTAACCCTGCTGAGCCACCATTATTAATGCGCGACACCATCCATTGCTTAACCGAAACAGAGCCAGATCAAGCCGCTATCACTGCATCTGTGCATGAAATGATTGCTGAAGTACAAAAGTATGTTCCAGGCTATAAACTAAAAAATGGCCCGGTGTTCGATGGTCGTAAAGTGTCTATATTTTTAGAGGTTGAAGGTTTGGGCGATTACTTGCCTAAATATGCCGGTAACCTTGACATAATGACCGCGTCGGCCGCGCGTACTGCAGAAATGTTTGCACTACAAATGCTAGGTCAATCGCCATCAGATAGTCAATCTTAAGGAGTAATATCATGGATTTAAAAGGTAAAAAAGTTACCCTGCACGATATGTCATTACGTGATGGCATGCATGCTAAGCAACATCAAATTAGCTTAGATGAAATGGTGTCTATTGCCACTGGCTTAGATCAGGCGGGCATTCCTTTAATTGAGGTTACCCATGGCGACGGTTTAGGCGGCTCTTCACTTAATTATGGTTTTCCTGCTCATACCGATGAAGAATACCTAAGTGCTGTAGTGCCAAAAATGACCCAAGCTAAAGTCTCAGCGTTATTAATTCCGGGCATAGGAACGGTTGATCACTTAAAAATGGCTTATGATCATGGCGTAAGTACAATTCGAGTGGCTACTCACTGTACTGAAGCTGACGTTTCAGAGCAGCATATTAGCGCAGCGCGTAAAATGGGTTTAGATACCGTTGGCTTTTTAATGATGGCACATATGATCAGCCCAGAGGAGCTACTTGCACAGGCTAAACTAATGGAGTCTTACGGTGCTAACTGTATTTACTGTACGGATTCTGCTGGTTACATGTTGCCCGACGACGTAAGTACCCGTATTGCGTTACTGCGCAGCGAACTTAACAGCGAGACCGAAATTGGCTTTCATGGTCATCATAATTTAGGCATGAGTATTCCAAATTCGCTGGCGGCAATCGAAATGGGCGCTAACCGCATCGATGGTTCGGTGGCCGGTTTAGGTGCCGGTGCAGGTAATACGCCGTTGGAAGTATTTACCGCGGTACTTGATCGTATGGCAGTTAATCACGGTATTGATTTATACAAAATTATGGATGTTGCTGAAGACTTAGTCATGCCAATGATGGATCAACCTATTCGTATTGACCGAAACTCATTAACTTTGGGTTATGCAGGTGTTTATTCGTCATTTTTATTATTTGCAGAACGCGCCGAGAAAAAATACGGTGTACCTGCACGTGATATTTTACTTGAACTCGGGCGCTTAAAAACCGTAGGCGGACAAGAAGATATGATAGACGACACCGCAATGACTATGGCTAAGGCCTTAAAGGCGGCGAAAGCTTGAACATAAAAAAATCTAATTGGCGCCAACATGCTTTATTGTTGGTGCTTACTTTATTTTATATAGAAAGTTTTGTTGGGCGACAAATTATGGCGGTGATGATTGAACCCATCAAAGCTGAATTTGGCGCCTCAGATGCGCAAATGGGCTTATTAACCGGCCTAGGTTTTGCCATTGTATTTACTTTAACCGGTTTATCGGCCGGCAGACTTGCTGACAAAGTGAGCCGCACACGTTTGTTAGCCGCCAGCGCATTAGTGTGGGGCATTATTACAGCACTTAGCGGCATAACTGCAGGCTTTATTAGTTTACTAATAATGCGTATGTTGGTGGCAGTAGCTGAAGCACCGGTTACTTCGGCCTCTTTATCGTTACTTTCGGACAGTTACCCGGTTGAGCGACGCTCATTTGCGATTAGCTGTTTTACCTCTGGCGCTACCTTTGCCGCCATTATTGCGCTTACCTTAGGTGCATATTGGGTAGAGCTGTATGGATGGCGAGAAACCTTTTTTATTATCTCTACTCCCGCTTTGTTTATTTCTTTTTTGCTATTTTTTGTGATGCCCGAACCTAAACGCGGTCAATACGATGATGCCATTAGCTCTCCAACTTCACCGCTGCAGCCTGCACTAACCACAGGTTTTAGAGCATCAACAAAAGCATTGTTAAAGCGCAAAGATTATCGACTATTAGTTTGCTCAAGCGCCATTGCAACGTTAGGCGCAAATGCGTTTGGCATGTGGAATGCCACTTTTTTAGTACGCAGCCACGACTTAACACTGAGCCAAGCCGGCATGATGGCAGGCTTTTTTGGCGGCGGTGCGGCAGCGATTGGAATTCTTTCTAGTGGCTATTTGGCTGATAGAATCGCCAGACGAAAAGGTGTTTTATGGCTACCTATACTAGGCCATATACTGGGGTGGGTATTTATTGTTATATATTTTTTATGGCCTAAAGGCTTAGGCGATGACCTATTTTTTGCCGGTATTCCATTTGCTATGCTGTTTTGCACCTTAGCGAGTTTCTTTTCTGTATGGTGGGTTAGCCCTTGTCTCACATTACTCACTTCAATTGTACCGGGCACTCAGCGGGCATTGGCTATTTCAATGCAAACCGTGCTGATTACTTTTTTAGGCATAGGTGTTGGGCCTATGTTGGTGGGCGTGCTTAGTGAAGTATTTAGCGAGGTGGCCGGTGTTGAATCCTTACGTTATGCTTTACTTATTAGTACGAGTACAACATTAATATCGGTATTTTTACTGTTTAAATTAAAATCTTATCAAGCAAAACAACTCATAAAACCCATTCAGTAAATTAAACTTTGTTTTAATTACTATTAACCAATAATGCTAGGAGTTTATTATGTCAGTTACCGCAGTTACAGGTTCAGCATCAGGGATTGGCGCCGCCGTTTGTGAAAAACTACGCGCAGCAGGTCATACTGTGATCGGCATAGACCGCCATCAAGCCGAGGTTAATGCCGATTTATCATCCCCCGAAGGTCGCGCTAATGCCGCAGAGCAAGTTATCAAATTAGCCAATGGTAAACTAGATGGCCTAGTTTGTTGTGCGGGCCTTGGCGTTACCGCACCAAGTAGCAGTTTAGTGGTTTCGGTTAATTATTTTGGCTCAACCGAGTTAATTGAATTACTTCAACCTGCACTCGCTAAAGGTGAGCAGCCAGCTATTACCGTTATTGGCTCAGTGGCCGCCAGTCAACAAGTGGCAGATCCACATCCTATTATTGAGTTAATGCTCAACAATGATGAGCCAGCCGCTCGCGCACTGGCAGATGAGCTTGGCCAACCACAAATAGCCTATTCGGCATCTAAATACGCACTCACTGTACATTGTCGTCGTTTAGCCGTTAAAACGGGGAGTACCGGCGTACGTATTAACTTAGTTGCGCCTGGTGCAATTGAAACTCCACTGCACGAAGCCTCTAAGCAAGATCCGCGTTTTGGCGAAGCCGTACGTAACTTTGTTGCGCCTATTGGTCGCAATGGTCAGCCAAGTGAAATTGCCGATGCGGTCAGTTTTTTACAATCAGCCCAAGCCTCTTTTGTGCATGGCAGCATTATTTATGTAGATGGTGGTATGGACGCCATGATGCGCAGTGGCAAGTTTTAAACACTAAATATTAAATACTTATAAGGATATAACTTGAACCCAATACTAAGCACACACAAAGTTCGCGCTTTTGAATCGATTAGTCACTTTGATATTAGCACCGACGTACTCGTGTGCGGTTATGGCGGCGCAGGAGCCGCCGCCGCACTAGAAGCTGTAACCTTAGGTGCTAAGGTTACTATTTTAGAACGTGCCAGTGCTGGGGGTGGCTCGACTGCATTATCAAGCTGTGAAATGTATTTAGGCGGCAGTGGCGGCACTGCATTACAAAAAGAGTTAGGTTTAGAAGATAGCACCGAAAACATGCTGGCTTATTTACGCGAAGCACTTGGCCCGTATGGCGATGAAGATAAGATGCGTTGTTATGCACAAGGCGCTGCAGGACATTTTGATTGGGTTGAATCCCTTGGTGTACCTTATAAACGCGCAGCCTTTTTAGAGCGTACAGTAGTGCCACTCAGTGATGAGTCGTTATTATTTACCGGTAATGAAAAAGCTCACCCTTTTAATACCATTGCTAAGCCCGTTCCACGCGGTCACGTGCCCTCTAAAGTGGGCGACGAAGGCGGTAAAATATTTATGGATGCCATAATGCAGCGCATCGCAGGCGCGGGCGCTGAGGTAATTAATGATTGTCGCGCTATTGCTTTATTAGTAGATAAAAACAATCGTGTTTGCGGCGTAATTGCTAAGCGCGACAACCGAGAAATTGCGATTCGTGCAACTCGTGGTGTGGTATTAGCCACCGGTGGCTTTGTAATGAACGACACCATGACACGTCAATATATGCCTGAGCTACTTGAGTATTGCGTACCTTATGGCAACACCTTCGATATGGGGGATGGTATTCAATTAGGCCAAGCAGTCGGCGGGCAAACAATTAATATGGAACAGGCTTTTATGTCGTTTCCGCTCTATCCACCAGCAAAGCTAACCTACGGTATTTTACTAAATAAACACGGTCAGCGTTATATAAATGAAGATGCGTATTTAGCCAGATTGGCGCATTATTCTTGCCAACAAGCTGAGCAAAAGTTTTATTTGTTAGTACAAGAAGAGGATTTTGAGGCGTCGCATTATTTACAACGTGCAGCCATTGTTGCCACTGGCGATAGCATAGCAGAAGTTGCCAGTGAAGCGCCCTTCCCGGCCGGTATACTTGAGCAAACTGTTAGCTACTTTAATCAGCACGCCAGTAATAAACAAGACCCACTATTTCATAAAACCGCCGAGTGGCTAAAACCGTTAAACAAGCCCCCTTTTGCCTTATTAGAATACTCTGCAAGTGAAATGACTGCTGTAATTATGCCCGGCACCAAAGGCCCGCTCATATTTACGCTTGGTGGGCTAAAAACACTCACTACGGGTGAAGTGGTTAATTTAGACAATGAAATAATAAGTGGGCTTTATGCAGCTGGTCGAGCCACCGCGGGATTACCACGTACAGCCAAGGGATATGCCAGTGGTATGTCGGTTGGAGATGCCACTTTTTTTGGCAGGCTCGCTGGGCGCAGCGCCGCTAAGCACCTGCCAATTTAACCTCGAAAAATAAACACGCCCTAGCACTTAATTTAACAACCGTTATAGCAAACTGCGTAACGGTTTAACTTACTTATTCTGCTTAGGTAATAAATCTGCGTATTAAACGCAAGTATATTAAGTGCATGCTATAGATTAAAAATTAGCAGATTGAAATGTCGTGTAGAGGCTGGTAAGTATTAATGAAAGATATAAAAAAGCAGCAGCTGGTTAATTTAAGCTGCTGCAATAGATGTAAAGTTATTCTGTTTTTAACACACGGCCAAGCGTTATATCGCCCTCAATGGTGGTGCGGTTAATAACGCGATTGATCCCAGGCTTAGTGCCGGTAGTGCAGTGCATTGCACGCCAGTTATCCCACAGTACCATGTCGCCTTCGCGCCATTTATGAAAGTAAGTAAATTCCGGCTTTTGTACATGCGCAACAAGTCGCTCAAGTAGCTCTATAGATTCATCATTCGATAAACCAAATTGCTGTGGAGTAACAACTCTATCTAAAAACTGCTCTACCACCTCAAGTACTTTACGGCCACTGATCGGGTGTGTAACTACCATAGGGTAAGCAGCGTCTGAAAAGTCAGGAAAGCCAATGTCGGTTGGTTTTGTTGGGCTGTTAGGGCCAGGCTCATAACCGTCTAAGTTAACGTAGCGCATATGGCGGCGCTGCATACTAAAGCTGTAAACCACTTCTAGCTGTTCAATTAAAGCTTTAGTGTCGTCGTCGAGTGCATCGTACGCTTTTGCTAAATCGCCAAAACCGGTCATGCCATCTTCTGCTGCCACCACCACAGCGCGCAACAGTGCACCATGATTTGGACGCGCTGTATAATGCAAATCCATGTGCCAATCTAACCGACCCACAATTTCTTCGCCTTTATAAAAAGCAGTTTGAAACTTATCCATAGGGCCACCATTTTGTAGCACAAATAACTCTGGATATTTATCACTGGTGGTAACTTTTAACGGATGTAATTCTAACGGGCCAAAAATGCGACTAAACTCAATTTGCTTTTCAGGGCTAATATCCTGATCACGAAACACTAAAATAGCGTGTTCGTACCATAGTGCTTTTAGTTCAGCTTTTATTTTATCGGTAAGTGGCTCGTTAATATCGAAACCCGACACTTCTACGCCAACATTATCAAGCGGAGTTACTGTAAGCTTCATTTTTTATTCCTTCTACTTAGCTAAGTGAATCCGACAAATTTAGTCGACTAAACCTGGATCTAGGCGTAATTCTTTACGCGCCATTGCTTCCCAAACAAAAGGGAAACCGTTGTCGTCAGCAATAGACACTTTTTTAACTTCTTTATCACTTAATGGTCGCCCGCCACCTGCTAATTCCACTTCATACGCGCGTTTACTGCGCCACTCTAAAGTAATTGCTCTTAGGTGTGCTTGGCGCAGATTTTTACCCACTACTAACGAGCCGTGGTTTGCCAGTAATGCCCACTTGGCATCACCGAGCGCTTCAACTGCTGATAAGCTAGTTGCTTCGTTTTCAAAGGTGCCTTCATATTCATCATAAAGTGGTAATTCAACACCACAATAAGCACTTGCTTGGTCATATACTGGCGGCACTTTTTGCATACAAGCCCAAATACCACTCCAATGCGGGTGATTGTGAATAACAACATGTACATCAGGTCGCATTGCGTGCAGCTGTAAGTGCAAACCTATCGCTGGGGTCACATTCCAATCACTATCAAGCACATTACCCTTTGGGTCTAGTGTAACGATATCGCTGGCGGTTAACTCCCCCCAAGCGAGCTCCCATGGATTAGTTAAAATATTACCGTTTTCTAATCGGTAAGTAATATGCCCTGCAATATGCTCATCCCATCCTTCACGAATAAGCATGCGACACATAAGCGCAACTTGCGCTTTTTCGCTTAACTCTGGTAATAATTCTTTGCGACCCGGACGAGTTGCAAAGCGCTCTAGCATTGATTGATTAAGGCCATCATATTTTTTCATTATTATTATACCTTCCTGTTGCTGTGCAAAATAAACATGTTAAATCATGGTTAAAATAATAGGTCTGAGTGGTTAATAAAGCTTGTCTCATTGCGCCAAGTTGTTATCCGATCTAGCCATTAACTAGCGATTAGCGCACCGCAAATAACGCATGGCGAAAAGCACTTGGCGACAACCCAGTCCATTTTTTAAAAGCGCGATGAAACCCCGAACTATCGGCATACCCAAGTTGCTGACCAATGCGAGTGATTGATAACGTAGGATCGCTCAAATGCCGCCGCGCATGTATCTCTCGTACTTGATCGATTAATTGTTGATAGCGCCAACCTTGCGCTAATAATTTACGGCTCAAGGTACGGCAACTACAATGCAGCTTTAGTGCTGCATCGTGCAGCGATGGAGGACTGGCAGGATCTTCAACAATAATTTGCGACAAGCGCCATGCTATGTCGCCATGATTTCGAGTAATGCTTTTTTCTTCGCACAGTTTTTTATAAAAGTTGACACTTTCTGGGCTCGACTGCGGGAGTGGTTGATCCAAAATCGCAGCATCAAAAAATAGCTGGGTTACTGGGGCATCAAATTCGACGGGGCAATTAAAAATGGCTTGGTAACGCTCAGCATGAACTGGCGCCGGATAATTACAACGTAGTTTAGTAATAGGCAATGCTTGACCAAGCACCCAACGACAAGTCGTGACTATATTGGCAAGTAAATCTTCTATTGCTAATACACGCAATTCACCCAGCTCAGTTTTAGCGTCAATTTGATAACAGCCTTCGGCTTGAATTTCACTAAAGGAGGTCACTACTAAATTACCAGAAAAGCGGCCTGAGTAATTTTGATATTTAAGCCCAATATGGCTGGCATCGCGCAGCGTCGCGCTGCTCATCATTAAATATGCAAGTTGGTCGTGGGTAGCAATAGAGCGTTTTAAACCTAATATGAGTCCAAGATCGCTGCCCTCATAACACTGCTGTGCATCAGTTAGTAAACCTCGATGCTGTTTAGCATTAATGAGCACATTAGGTTTGTGAAGCTCACTGCGACTGATACCATTGTTGGCAGCAATGGTGTTGGTATCCATTCCCAAGCTAGATAAAAAATCCAGCAACCAAATAATATAACGCGTATCAGTATTGACCATGTTACCCCTCGTTTGTGTAATTAAATCCAACCTTTTATCAATAACCGTTATTCTTAAATTGCACTCTTATATTAAGCAATTTAATACTATTATTTGTAACATAACCGCTAGCTGTTTAAGTGTTATGCTTTAGTCGTGCTTAACCAAAACATTTAGACAAACGAGTAACGGCTAATGGTATCTACCACGCAGGCTGGCCTTTGTTGCTCTGCCACTTCAATGGTTACTCGCGTGATCACTTGCACACTGCCTTTAACTTCTTCCACACTAATTATTTGCCCTGTGCCGCGTACTTTACTGCCCGCTTTAACCACATTAGGAAAGCGTACTTTATCGCAGCCGTAATTAACTCCCATGCTTATATTTTGCACATCTACCAACTGAGGTAAAAAATAATTAACTAATGACAGGGTTAAATAACCATGCGCAATACATGCGCCAAATGGGCCTTCTGCAGCCTTAATAGGATCGACATGGATCCATTGATGATCTCCCGTTGCCTCGGCAAACATATCAATACGGCTTTGCTCTACTGCAATCCAGTCGCTTACGCCTAAATCAAGTCCGGTTGAAGCAAGTAATTGCGTTTTGCTAGTAATTATTTTATTTGCCATTTTGCCCCCCTAAGCACGCTGTGAACTAACAGACACAACTTCGCCCGTCATGTAAGACGAGTAATCGCTGGCTAAAAACATCATCACGTTGGCGATTTCCCATACTTCGGCAGCACGACCAAAGGCTTCTTTTGAGGCTAATTGCTCAAGTACGTCGGCACTTGAGGCTTTTTTAAGAAATTCATGTAAAGCGATTGATGGCGATACCGCGTTAATTCGCACTCCATGCTCAGCAGCTTCTAATGCCGAGCAGCGAGTAAATGCCATAACACCGGCTTTAGCAGCGGCGTAATGTGCTTGCTCTTTTTGTGCTCGCCAACCCAATACTGAGGCATTATTAATGATTACACCTGCCTTGCGTTGTTGCATAAATGGCAGCATTGCACGGGTCATACGAAATGTACCGGTAAGAGTAATGTCCATCACCTTACTCCACTGCTCGTCGCTCATATCTACTACAGCGGTTTGACCACCTAGTCCTGCATTATTAATAAGCACATCAACACCTGCGAGTTTATCCTCTGCTGCATTGATCAATACCTGAACCTGTTCTTCTTGGCTTACGTCGCACAATTGGCCAAATACCTGTTGCAAACCTGTTTGCGCTTTTATATTAGCTACAGCTTCATCTAAACGACGTGGATGAATGTCAGATATCATTAATGCCCGGCACCCTTCTTCGGCTGCACGTAATGCGGCTGAAAAGCCAATGCCCGCGCCTGCGGCGGCCGTTACTAAAACCGATTTCCCGCGTAACAGGTTATGCCCTTCTACGTACTTAGGTGCTGTCGTCATTCTTATCTCCGATGTCGTGCTTATTAATTTAGCACCCAGCATAAGGCTGACGCTGAGCAACTATCATCGTCAATCTGGACTAACCCGATAACTATTAGCAATATAAGAATGAAATTGTGGTGTGATACAACAAGCAGCATACTGAGGACTTAAATTAGATAACTAATTAAGGAGATAATTTTAGTGCTTATAGCAAAAAACCTATGCTAGTTTTGATAAAAACTCAGCATAGGTTTTGTTTTAATAGAGTATTAGCGCAAGCTCGCTAGCATGGGCTTGGTTAAACCATGCCGATACTCCTAAAATTATAATAGATATAACCACTAAACTTAATTTAACGCCGCCCTGATTAGACTTCATAGTATTCTCGATATTATTTTTATTAGTAAGAATAAGTTTCATACAATAATAAAAATTACACCTGTTAACAAGATGTTTATCAAATCATTTTCTTTGTGGCTAATAGCCTTTGGTTCTATCAACCCGGTTTTTAAGTGGTGTGCCATTAGTTAAGCATTGAATACTCACTTCAATTTGTTCAATAACGCAGTTAACATCTGATAATGCAGCGCAATGTGGTGTTATGGTTATTTTAGGATGCAGCCAATATGGATGCTCACTTGGTAATGGCTCTTGATCGAACGCATCAAGCGTGGCGGCGCGTAAACTGTCACTATTAAGTGCCTGTAATAAATCAGCTTCTATTACGTGCTGGCCGCGTGCCGCATTTACTAATACTGCATGGGCGGGTAATTTAGCCAATAAATCTTTGTTAATAATTCCGGCCGTGTTTTCGGTCAGCGGTAATAAGCACACTAAATAATCTGTATTAGGCAGCATTTCGTTTAGCCCATGTTCTCCATAATACATGGTCACGTTATTCACGTCTTTATGGCTTTGTGCCCACGCGCTCACGCTAAAGCCATTATCAACGAGTCTTTGCGCACAAGCTCTGCCTAATTGACCAAAGCCTAAAATAGCCACTTTGTTGTGACTTAATACCCGATTTGGTTTCCATTGCGTTGCGGCTTGTTTTTGATAATATTCTTTTAATTGTAGTTTTTGCGCCAATACGTGAGTAAGTACATACTCGGCCATATCTACTTCTAATTGGGAGTCAACAATACGCACTACTTCAACATGCTCTGGCAGCAAGTCTAAATCAATGCTATCAACCCCAGCACCAAACGACGACACCACTTTTAAATTAGGTAATTGTGCCCATAGTTCTTTTGGTGCATACCAGGCTAATACAAACTCAATTTTACTGAAATCTTCACACTGTGAATATTGCTCAATGTGTATATTAGGTAAGCGTGCTTGTAACTGCGACACCAGCTTAGAATTATCACGATCCCCTATAGCAACCAAAACAGACATAGTTATTCCTTATAAAATTAATTATACGGCAGCAAACCCCACCGCAATGTTTAGTGACTGCCTTCTTCGATGAAAGCTTCTTGGCTAATTTTAGCTATGTCTTTGTCTTCTTTGGTTAAAATAGTTTTTTGCCACGAACCTTGAGCAAACCACGCATAGGTAATAAGCGCAATAACCACGTTGGTAATGGCAAATGAATACCAAATACCGTGATCTCCTAATTGCGTATGTTTAGATAAAATATACGCCGCAGGAAACTGTACAACCCCCTGTGATAACAGGGCAACTAACATAGCATTAAGCATATTGCCTGATGCCCTAAAAGCAGCCACGACACAAAGTTGTACACCAATTCCCCCCCAAGTTAAACACATTATGCGAATAAATTTTGCGCCTTTAGCGATTACAGCCCCATCATCGGGAATAAAAAATGCAACTAAATGCTCGGCAAAATAATAGGCTACCCCTCCCACAAACGACAGGCCTAGTAAGCCCCATAAACTAGCAAGCTGAGTTATTTGCGCAGCGCGTTTGGGGTTTCCTGCGCCCATATTTTGCCCCACTAATGTAGACACAGCCATCGACAAACCCATTGCTGGGATCATCACCATTTGTAAAACATTGGAGCCAACACCGTAAGATGCAATCGTTTGCGTGCCAAAACTTGCCACTAAAAAAGACATGATAATTAAACCAAAAGCACGAGCCGACAATTCAATTGAACCCGGAGCGCCTAAAAAGAAGGCTTGTTTTATATATTGCCAATCGGGGTAAAAACTTTTTAGCTGTAATTGAATACCATGACGGCCGCGTAAAAATATAATTACCCCAGCAAGTGCAGCTAAGCTCTGCGTTACTAAAGTTGCCAGTGCAGCTCCCATTACCCCTAAGCCTTGAAAACTGCCATAGCCAAAAATAAATAACGGATCGAGTACAAAATTAAGCAACACGGTCACGCTCACAATAATTAGCGGTACTTTTGTTTGGCCAATACCACGCATTAACGATTGGAACATGGCATAAATAAATACAAAAATAACCCCAATAAACGATACATGCATAAACTTAAGTGCATCGCCATAAACAGCGTCTTCTACGCCTAAAAGGGTTAAAAAATAAGGCGATAGCATATAACCTATGCCCCCCAGCACTATGGCTGTTAGCGTCACCATTAACATAGTTTGCGCGGCAACATGATTTACTTTGTCTTGCTGCCCTGCTCCCATATATTGCGCCGATAAAATAGCCCCCGCCATCGCCAAACCTGCACCTATGGCAATGACTAAAAAAGTAACAGGCATACTAATAGACACAGCAGCAACTTGCGCAGCCCCTAAACGCCCCACCCAAAAAGCGTCAGTGAGTTGATACGCCGACTGTAAAACATTGATTAAAATTATAGGAATACCTAACTTAAGCAGCGCTTTAGAAATTGAACCATGAAGAAACAGCTGCTGGGTAGCGTTCATTTAACCTGCTTAATATTGAAAAGAAGACATAAAGATAAGTTTAACAAACTTGGCTGATTTTATTCTGAATATTACCTAAATAAGTCAATAGCTTTTGTTATGTACTGTGGAGAAACTTAATCTAAATCAATAAATGATTTTGCTAACTTCAAACATTTCTGAAACCTTGATCTAAAACAAGTTATTGTTTGTGTTAATGAATAATAATAGCGGCAATCACAAAGTAGTTCTTGGAGAACAACATGAAAACTAAATTAAGCATTGCATTACTCACCTCTTTATTAGCACTCTCTCCTGCTGCACACGCTAACTTTAGCGTAAACGTGGGTGCTATAAACGTAAACCCTGATAGTACTAGCTCACCAATTAACGAAAATTCTGCCCTAGGACTTAATCCGGGTTCAGATACTCAGTTAGGTATTACTGTTGATTATGCTTTTAATGAGCAATGGGTGTTAGAGTTAATTGCAGCTACACCGTTTTCACATGATATAAATGGCGCGGGTGGTTTAGCGGGCAATAAAATAGCTAACATTAAGCATTTACCTCCTTCGTTAGTAGCGCAATATCACTTTTTAGATTCAAGCTACGCGTTTCGCCCTTTTGTTGGTGTAGGTGTTAACTATACAACTTTCTTTGATGAGCAACCTTCTCAAGCACTAAAAACAGTACTTGGAACAGATGATGTAGAAGTTAAACTTGATGATTCGTTTGGCTTTGTAGCGCAAGTGGGTGCTAACTATAAAATAGATGAAAAATGGGGCCTACACGCTATGGTTTCAATTATGGATATTGAAACTGATGCAACTGTCTATGCCGATGGCGCTCAAGCATTAACGTCAACTGTTAAAATTGACCCAATTGTGGCGATGTTTGGGGTTAAATACAGCTTTTAATAGTAATAAGCATGTGTGTTAAAAAGGCCGTAAGGCCTTTTTTTTTCAACTATTGATTATTACTCATAACTAACCAGAGCTCAGGTTAACTATTATTATCGTGGTAAATTAGTTACTTTTTTCTGCTCTAACATTTCTTTCCAGTGCATTACTTCACTTGGTAAAATAGGGGCTACACCTTTAAAGTCAGCTACTTCCAGCATTTCTTCAATGCTAATTATGCCCTTTTTACTTTTAAATACGCCGCGCACATAAGCAATTGCGTGTAAGCCACGCTGAGAGTGAAATTTTTGCTCTATATAAAAGTACTTATGATCCCAGCCCACTAAGCGCGTGCTAATTGTATAACGCTGCATAGGTTTTATATCGCGAATATAAGTAATAGCAGTCGCGTTTACAATTGGAAACCAACGACGTTTTAATATGTGCTTTAATAAACCCACCCGCTCTGTCATCCAAGTGCGCGATAAATCCATCATAGCCAAGTAACGTGAATTAGTTAAATGTAAGTTTATATCGCAATCTGTAGGTAGGGCTTTGTAATCAATATCTACCGTATCAAGTAAGTGTTGATAGTCATGGTTACGTTTAATTTTAAAAAACAATAAAATAAGTCGAATGTATAAGTTCACAGCAGAGGTCTTACCAGTTAAAATTAAATTAAGTGTATCACACGCGTTTAGCCAAAGTTTACTTTATTAAAGTAAATAACTATAAGCTACCCGCGCACGTTTAAGCTTATAGTTATTACTTTGCGTTACTAAACTTTTACTGTTTTACGATTAATACCATAATCACGTAACTTGTTTGCCACCGCGGTGTGGCTTAAACCAAGGCGCTTTGCTAGTTGGCGTGAGCTAGGATAAGCAGGATATAGCTTACGTAATAACGTAGCCTCAAAGCGTTTAACTGCTTGATCGAGTGAGCCTTCAAAATCTGATTCTAAATACCCTAAATCATGGGTAAATGTAGGGAGTTGTAAATGCTCAACGCGTAATTCACTGTCATCTAACAAAGACACAGCACGGTAAATTGCGTTTTCTAATTGGCGCACATTACCCGGCCACGGATAATCTTGTAAAAAGCTTAAACACTCTTGTGATAACAACGGCACGTCATGACCATTTTGCTGTGCGTACTTTTGAATAAAGTGCTCAGCAAGCGGCCCCACATCGGCTTTGCGATCTCTCAGTGGTGCTATTTCTAGCGTTAAAACGTTAATACGGTAATATAAGTCTTCCCTAAAAACCCCCTCTTGTACCATAGCAGGTAAGTCTTTTTGAGTGGCAGCAACAATACGTACATTAACTTTTACTTCGTTTTCATCGCCTACTTTTCTAAATGTGCCATCTTGTAAAAAGCGCAGTAACTTGGTTTGTAATTGAGTAGACATTTCGCCCACTTCATCCAAAAATACAGTACCGCCATCGGCTTGTTCAAGTACGCCACGTTTTGGCGCGGCGTTTTCTTCGTAACCGGCATAACCAAATAATTCAGATTCGGCCACATCATCGGGTAGCGAAGCACACGACAAAGCAATAAAAGGCTTAACAGAGCGATTAGAAGCGTAATGACATGCACGTGCGAGCAACTCTTTACCAGTACCGGTTTCGCCTGTAATTAAAATAGGCGCTTCTAACTGCGCCATTTTACGTGCTTCACGCACTACTCGGCGCATTGCAGTGCTAAAGTTATGAATAGTAGCAAAGCTCTCTTGTCCATAGCGTCTAAAAGCACTTACTTGTTGGCCTAAGCGACTTTGCGATTTAATATTTATTACCGCCCCGGCTAGCACATCGCCTTCGTTACTTTGCGGAACAGCAATGGGTAAAATATCCGCAATAAAATCTTCACCTGCCACTTCTACGCGCGTAGTTTGGCCAAGTACTTCTTTACCCTCAAGCCAGCGAGTGAAATTAAAACCTTTAAGTAAGTTATTAATATTGGCACCAATAACTTCTTTTTCTGTTAGTTGTAAATCTTTGCACGCTGCGTCATTACATAAACGCACCCAACCTTTGGCATCTATAGAAATAACGCCATCAGGTAGTGCTCTTAGTAGCGTATTTAATTCGTTATGCTCACGCTCTGAGGGTAAAAATGCCGTGGTGCGTACATCATGCACACCATCAATTAAGCGAATTGATGGCATGATTTTTTGAAACTGCTCAAATTCTATTTCAGGAAAGCTAACATACATACGACAATTAACTGAGTCGACTTCAATCCCTTTTAAATCAACATTATAGTTAACTAAAATATTAAGGATTTCTTGAGCAATACCAACTCGATCCGCACAATGAATATCTAAACGCATACAGCCTCAAATAAGGGGAAACTATTTGCGCTGAATAATACGCTAACTCTGATCAGCTGGATAGTTTAATGTAAACAAATTTGGACATATATGCGTTTTTTTTGCTTGAGCTAAATATAAAAAAATAACTCACCCTCGGGGATATAAAGTCCACTCACCGCCATCTAATTGAATATATGGACGTTTATTAACATACATCATTATTGTTCCGGCGTTTTCTGCTACTTTTTGCGAAGTAGGTAACTGGCTCACTAATTCTGCCATATTATTACTTTTCCCTGCAAAGTAATTACTCTTCATCACCTTAGTTATCAGCTCAGATAGAGCAAAGTAGCTGCTTGTATTTGTCACTGTTATTTGCGACATACGAGGCAAGTCAGGACCTATAAACTTAATTGCCGCTGGCACTGTTACTATTGAAGGGCTTGGTATTTCGCGCAGCCCTGCAAATTGTACTTTGTCGCCTTGCAGTGCAGCGCCATGCTCTGGCACTAACATTAGCATCACGTTGCGGCCGCGTTTTTCTAAGTTTTTAATAAACTGATTAATATCTGAAAATAAATTTTGTTGTCTAACAGGATAACTTTCATCACTATTCATGCGCCTACTATTAGCCAGTTGATTGCCATCGTGCAAGCTAATCGTATTGTAATACATAGCACAAGGGGCGCAGCTATCGCCTTGCTCTTCAAGCCAACTATTTAGCACCGCCTCGTCTGAATAAATAGGTTTACTGTCAAAGCTATACTGCGCAACAGGTAATGATGTGGTGTCAAATAGTGGGCTATTTAGCTTACCTTGTTTTTTCACCAAATCTTTAAACCCATCAAAATGGCCATCATGATTCATAACTAAATGACTGTCGTACCCTAGTTTTTCTAGGTTATTAAATAAGTGACATTGCTCTGGCGCATCATCAAATAGTGCTGGTTGGCTTGTTTGCCCACAACTTGCCCGTAGTAACCTAATGGCGGCAGGACCACTGTAGGATGTAGCTGAATTAAAATCAGAAAAAACAATATCAAAATCACTATAAACATCATCTAAACTAACGCCTATAGCGTTTAAGTCTGCAATAGCTAGGGAGCATATATTTAAAACAACAACGTCAAATTGCGTGCCGCTATACTCATCTGGAAAGTAGCTAACTAATTGGCTCTGCTGCTTATAAAAATCATTTAATTGCTGATCTGCTGAATCTAGCTTTTGGGTAACTACAGCAGTATTACTAAACTCTTGCTCTTGATTAGGCGCATTTTGCACCGACACTGCCATATCATTTGGCTTTAACGCCCCCTGGTAACCTATAAAAATTAATCCAGCTATTGTTACTGTAGTAAAGCGGATCCACTGCGAGGTATACCAAAAACAAATAACAATAATAAATAAGCCCAACAGCATATCGTAATTAACTATGCGGCCAAACAACTCAACAAAATAACCTAAACTAAAATCTTGAATATTTCCCGCTTGTTTGGTTAATCTATCAATTGGAGGTAACCATGAATCTTTATAAAGCAATACAATCGCAAACACCGCGCCAATAAAGTGCTTTAGCTTATCTACTTGTGAATTACTAAAGGTAAGTGCAAATAAAGCAGCTAAAGCAGCATTACTTAAAAAATCAAATTTAATGGCACCATAATAAAAAAGTACAAACTTTACTAAAAAATAGAGATTCCAAATACCTAAACCCGATAATTTCACGGTTTGTCCTTTTCATTTTTTTTAAACATGTACGGCTCTAAAACTTGGTGTTTAAAAGTGAGCTGTAGATAGTATGTTTTTAATTTAGATAATATAAACGAACCCGCTAGGCACAATATACCACCGAGCAACATTGCCAATAAGGTCGTAATAATAAATTGATTCATACTCATAATTTATATCCTTAGCTTCATTACAATAGGCGTTGCATCTGCGCGCTCTGTAATAACAAGTTCGGGGCTGCCGATATCAATAGCTGAATTATTAATAAAACTTGGGGCAAACTCATAACTATTGTTTTCAGTTAATTGTTTAGAGTAATCAATTACATTTTTGTCTTTATAATAACGCCTAAGTTGCTTACATTCTTGTTGAATATAAAAATGCTCCGATATCAGGTTTTGCTGTACAAAAAAGTCACTGATTTCTAACTTAAATAAATGTTTAATCGCATTATCTACATCATTTTCTCTACACGCGTGTAAATATAAATAAATTGTATTTTCAGCCACACTTAACACATCCCCTTCGCGCTTTATGTGAAATAAATGCAGCGGATGTATAGGGTCTATTCTTGGTAATAGCTCTAATTTGACTAACACACCACTCACTCCTAAATTAACCGCGGAGTTGCTGTGTATTTCAACCTGGCGAGTAAATTCTATAAAAGGTAAATACCCCTTCGAAAAAGTATTTTCTGTGTACTGCAGTACATGCTCAACAGAAGGCGGTAAGGGTCTGGAGAATTGAAAACCTTGAATTGACTGAATTTGCGATAATAATCGTGACGGCTCAGAAAAACTATATAAAATAAGGTTTACTCCAAGAGTTAAAAATAAACACTCATCTTGATGACGAATAATACCATCAACATTTTGAATTACTAACTTTAGCCAACGACCACAGTGTTTTCTTAATTCAAAACAATGTGTTGCTAGTTGTTTTAGATCAGTATATCGGGTTACCGAAAAAACAAGCGTAGCAGCTTCTATTCTGGGGCCTTTTTTATATAGGTCTTTATTATCATCCACAATGCGATAATGTGCTGGCAACTTAGTCCCCTCAGGAACTGCATTTTGTACAAGCCACACATCGTCTTCATCAAAAAAGTTCTTACTACCGGGCTTTTCTACTTCGTTACCTATAGCTTGCTTTGCTATTAATTTATTGTGTTTAAAAACCAACTGATATTGCTCGTTAGCTAATATACCTGTGCTATGGCGCCAGTAATCATAGTCGATGGTACGTATTGCAGCATCATTATCAATAAAAACACTGCCATCGAATAATTTATTTAAACGCCTGATTAAAAAGCGATACTTAACAACTTCAGGCCCAGAAACTAATAGTAACAAAGTTGCATTAGTGCGCTTAGTAAACTTCGTAAAGTACTCCATCAGCTGTTCAACTTCTGGCTCTTTTATAGACTCTAATTGCATCGTACTTAAATGAATAAACACTAAGGATTCGGTTATTTCTGAGTAAATACTTAGTTCACTGAGCATTTTTTTTACTAACTCTTTAATACCAAAATCTTTATTTTGTGCGCTAAATGAAAATGAATGCACCTGGTTATTTTCGTATGCTGTAATTAAGTTAGATGAAGAGGAAAGCTCAAAAAAAGATTCAATCTGCGCAGATGCAATAAATATATTGCCTGCGCAACTTTCGTTAACACTTTGTAACGCAAATTCGATAGCTATATTGTCTTGAGGCGCTAAAACAGCATAGCTTGAGGCCGTTTGTAGCTCTTTGGCAAAAGGCTCTAATCCCGATATATTAAGCTGATGCAATTAAAAACCCTTATTTTAAAATACTTTTTCACTAGTTTTAAGCGCTATTCTATATATAATAGCTAAATAAAGTCCACTTTAAAAAATAAAGTCTATTAACAAAGCAGTATAACTATCAATGAGAAGTTTAGCTTTTAAAGAGTCAAAAACGTTAACATCTAATGACATTAAAAACTTATCGCATCGCTTTGGCGGCCAAAGTGACGATTATGTCGAAATAGTTAATCAACAACAAAATATAAAAACAATAAATAAGTATCCTTTATTAAAGGAAATAGACAGTGCAGTTAATACCACAAAATAAATAGGTAGCTTAATAAAGTGCAAAGAGTTTTTATAAAAGGGATAAAAGGCGGTACAGGAGGCACATCTATTGTAGCCAACCTCGCATGCGCACTTAAAAAATCAGATGTTGATGTTATTGCTATCGACTTAGACGCAAAAAGTGATTTAAGCTTACATTTTGGTTTACCTTGGACACAAACTCTTGGTTGGAGTAACGCTGAAACATTTAATGATGCGCTATCAATGTTTCAACAAGATAGTAATGGCATTATATTTCTGCCCTTTGGCGATAATTCAGCCACAACAGATGATGTTATAGATACAGTAAATAGCTGCCAGCAATTAGACCTTGCTCCTGGCACATGGATGCTATACGACTGCCCTTCACATATAGATATTACGCATTACAGTTTAAATCACGACGATATTTTTGTTGAGTTAGTAAACTGTGATGCAACTTGCCACAGCTTAATTCACAAGCGCTTACTAGCACTTAAAAAGTCTAAGAATAACTGGAAACACTACTTTTTAGTCAACAAATACAATTCAGCTTCATTACTTGAGTTTGATTTGTTTGCACTGTGGCAAACAACACTGCCGCGAATAGCGCCATTTTTTATTAATCATGATGAAGTTGTTAAAGAGGCGACAGCTTATCGCAATGTTGCATTTAATTGCGCCCCCTATAGTGTGGCGAATGACGACTTTGAAACACTTGCTGGCTGGTTGGTCAGCAAGGCAGCGTTATAGTTATGAGTACCTTAAATAGACGCCCATTAGATCGTACTTTATATTTACTTTTGCGCCTTTTATTTACAGAAAAGCTAGCTCGCTTCGTGATGTTTAAATTTCATTGTTATTTTAATCAACACAAAATGAATGTAGTAGAAGCGTTTTCATTTCCTTTTATAACGCTTATTAGCTCGTTATTTATAAAGTTTAACCCTCATAAATTAACTACTCATAACTTTTTGCGTACATATTACCCACACTTAAAATTACCTTATCGCAGCTTTATTTACTCAAATAGCCTGCGCTTTGTATTACAAAGTTTATTTTTATTGTTTTTTAAATATGAGCCTAAAAATAGCGCTGTAAAAGAGCCTATTACTCATTATTTTTACTCATCAGTAAACTATACATTTAGACAACTACGCTGGATTGACTTAAAGCTAGGAAAGTTACTAAAAAGTTTATTATCTAAAAGCACTAAAAAAACAAAAAAAAGCGCCTTTAAAACAATGGTATATGCGAGTATCTGGCAAAATAAGCTTATAAAATATATTGCTATTACATTTATATTATTTTTAATGGCTATTTTTATCACTATTCCGTTTAGCTTAGAGGCTCAAGCTGTATTTATTAGTTTTATTTTATTGGTAGCCTATTCACTAAGACGAGTAAAAGGGCAAATGGCGACTATTATCATGATCACCCTATCAGTCACTACCTCCTCGCGCTATTTATGGTGGCGGTACACTGAAACACTAAATTGGGATGATCCTCTCGCTTTATTCCTAGGTTTGGGCTTATTGCTTGCTGAAACCTATGCTTGGCTAGTACTAATTCTTGGTTTTTTCCAAACTATTAACCCGCTTGAGCGTAAACCTATTGCCATGCCTAAAAATACCGACCTGTGGCCAACCGTAGACGTTTATATTCCAACCTATAATGAACCTCTGAGTGTAGTGAAACCCACTACACTCGCGGCGATGAGCATTGATTGGCCCGCAGATAAGCTTAATGTATACATATTAGATGATGGCAAACGCCCTGAGTTTGCTCAATTTGCTGAACAAGTTGGCGTAGGCTATTTAACTCGCCCTGATAATAATCATGCCAAAGCGGGTAATATGAATAGTGCGATGCGCTATACAGATGGCGAATACATTGCTATTTTTGATTGCGACCACGTTCCTGCTCGATCATTTTTACAAATGACCATGGGGCAGTTTTTAAAAGATAGTAAGGTATGCTTAGTGCAAACCCCGCATCACTTTTTTTCAGCCGATCCCTTTGAAAGAAATTTAAATAACCACAGTCAAGTCCCTAACGAAAACATGCTGTTTTATGGCCTAATTCAAGATGGAAATGATATGTGGGACGCTACCTTCTTTTGTGGCTCGTGTGCGGTATTAAAACGCCAAGCACTTGATGATATAGGCGGCTTTGCGTTTGAAACCGTAACTGAAGACGCGCACACAGCACTAAGAATGCAGCGCGCAGGTTATAAAACAGCTTATATTAATATTCCACAAGCCGCGGGATTAGCCACCGACAGTTTATCGGCTCATATTGGCCAACGAATTCGTTGGGCGCGTGGTATGGCGCAAATATTTCGTCTTGATAATCCACTATTAGGCAAAGGGTTAAACCTGCCACAACGACTGTGCTATATAAATGCCATGCTACACTTTTTATCTGGGGTTCCTCGCATTGTATTTTTAACCGCTCCTTTAGCACTCATCTATTTCAACGCTTATATTATCTATGCACCATTTTTAGCCATATTTATTTATGTTGTACCCACACTCATTCAAGTAAAAGCGACTAACTCACGTATTCAAGGTAAATACAGGTACTCATTTTGGGGTGAAGTTTACGAAACAGTACTGGCTTGGTATATATTAAAACCCACCACAGTTGCTTTATTTAACCCAAATAAAGGCAAGTTTAATGTAACTGAAAAAGGGGGACTTAATAATAAAGAGCATTATGATTGGGGGATTTCTAAACCCTATATGGTATTACTCGCGATTAACTTATTAGGCATTATTGTGGGTACTTTAAGAGCCTTTTTTGGTGAGCCAAATCAAATTGGAGTGCTAATTATTAGTATGGCATGGGCCACCTATAATATTATTATTTTAGGTGCTGCCGTCGCGGTAGCAGCTGAAGCTCGTCAAGTAAGAAACTCACACCGCGTAAAAGCAAACTTTCCGGCGGGTATTCGTTTAGCGAATGGACATACTTTAAAAGTTAAAATTACCGACTACTCTGATAACGGAGTAGGTATTGAAACCGAGCATGCGCATTTATGCAGGGTTAACGATAAAATAGAGCTATTAATGAGCAGAGGTAATAAGCAGTTTTCGTTTACTACCTATGTAACTAATACTCGGGAGAAGCAATTTGGTCTTACACTCAAAGATCTCAGTATAGAAAAGCAACTGGCGTTTATTCAGTGTACTTTTTCAAGAGCTGATGCTTGGTTAGATTGGCAAAACAATTTTAAACATGATCGCCCATCTTATAGCTTTAAAGAAGTTAAAAAAACAAGTTTACGAGGGTTTACTAATATATTGTTTCACGCACCAAGACAACTTCAACCTATTATTAAGTTTATGACTAATTTAGTTATTTACGTAAATTCATTCATTCCCAAAAAACCGATAGTGCAGAATAATTATGATTAAAAAGTTGCTTAATACACTCACCCTACTTCTGTTTACTAGTACGGCGTGGCACGTTATTGCTATCGAACCTATGCCAAATAAATCACTTTTTGCAAATGGTTACCCCGAAAGTGCAGCCGTATCGGGCTTAAAACTTGATTTTAATGCTTTAGGTTTTACTAACTATAAACTAGATGGAGTAAACAATAATTCTCGCGTCGATTTTACCAACAGTATAGATAAACTAAGCAAAAACTTAATGCTTAATTTTTCTTATACTAACTCGCCATCATTGCTTGCTAATGTTTCACACTTAAAAGTATATTTTAATGAAAACTTAGTCACAGTATTACCTGTTAATAAACAGCTTAGTACCGTTGAAAACTTAATTACGCATAACATTCAACTCAATTCAAAATACATACAAGACTTTAATCAAATTCGTTTTGAGTTAGTGGGCTATTACGACTTGACCTGTCATGATTACCATAATCGCTCTATTTGGGTTGAAATAAGTAAATCAAGCAATATTACTCTTGATCAGACTGAGCTGGCTATTGATAGTCGTTTAGAGTATTTACCTGAACCCTTTTTTGATAGTAAAGATTTTAGTAAGTTAAACCTGCCATTTATATTTGCTACAACGCCAAACAAAGAAGCCATTGAAGCTGCCGCCACTTTA
>NZ_JADYXG010000009.1:73164-180848 GCF_015864415.1 Pseudoalteromonas sp. SCQQ13
TCTAGCTGGTTTGGTGCACAAGCCGATTGGCGCGGAGCACAATTTCCGTTATTAAAAAATAAAGCACCTAATGAACATAGCGTGGTGTTTATCACTAACGACTCTAAGCCTGATTTTTTACGTGATTACCCTGATGTTGATAAACCAACAATTGAAATTATTTCTAACCCACTCCATCGCTATAAAAAAATGTTACTTATAGTGGGCAAAGACACTGCTGATTTAAAAACTGCAGTAACGGGTTTAGCATTTGGTCATAAACTGATGACTGGTCGCACCGCTAGTATAGAGGCTATTAATCAGCTCCCGCTAAGAGAAGCATATGATGCTCCTCGCTGGTTAAGAGGCGATCGCCCCGTACATTTTGATGAGTTAATTGACTACCCAAAACAATTACAAGCTCAGGGCTTAAATAATGGCCCGGTAAAATTAAACGTACGCCTTGCACCCGATTTATTTACTTGGCGCGAAAAAGGCATCCCAATTACGCTGCAATATAGAAATACGCCTGAGAGCAGCATGCTTGACTCACGCCTAAACATGCTAATTAATCAAGAGTTTATTAGTGGTTTTTTACTCAGTAAAAATGATTCATTACTAAGTAAAACCAAAACAATTATGCCTTTAATTGGTAATACAGATACCACAAAAAACGCAGAAGATTTTTCCTTAAATGGGATTAACTTAGCAATTAGAAATGAGCTTAACTTTGACTTTCGCTTTGGTGTACTTAAAAAGGGAGAATGCTCTGTTGTACCTGCAGGAGGGGAGTATGGCGTAATAGATGGTAATTCAAATATTGATGTTAGTGGGTTTCATCATTACATTGCCCTACCCGATTTAAATGTATTTGCTAATAGCGGTTTCCCATTTACTAAATATGCCGACTTACATCAAACCTTGGTTATTTTAGATGATAATCCAACACCTAAAGCAATCACTTTACTACTCAATTTAACCGGTCGCTTTGGTGCTATCACAGGCTACCCTGGACACCGTTTAGAAATACAATCAGTCAGTGACGATAATAGTAATTATGATGACAAAGATATTATGATTATTACCGCCGCAAATACAGCGGTGAGTGACATTGATGAGAACGCGCCCACCAGTAAGCTTTTAAAAAATAACCACAGAATTATAAAGCAAGCTTTTTATAATGGCGCCTATGATGCTGATACAACAGAAGATGTACAGGTAAGCTTAGTTAGTAGCGGAGACTTAGCCGTTATTGCAGGGTTTCAATCGCCATTTGACTCTGAGCGCTCAATCGTGTCGTTAACCGCCAGTACTAATAAAGCGTACACACTACTAGATACTGCATTTAACGAGTCGCAATGGTTATCGCAAATTAAAGGCAGCGCTGCCGTTATTACTAGCCAAGGCGTAAGCTCTGTTAAGGCAGATGATACGTATTTTGTGGGGTATGTACCTGTGTATACTTTAATTTGGTTTCATTTATCTGATCATCCATTTTGGCTAGCTTTTTTATCTATTTTAACCCTGTTACTTATTTCATTTATAATTTGGCGCTTACTACAGGCCCTTACCTACAAACGTTTAGCTGAAGGAGATAAATAATGAAATTATTTATAACTAAAGCATTTATTATGCTGATTTTATTTACTCCTTTAAGCCACGCACAACAATGTGCGCCTTGGCAGCAATGGCAAACGTTTAAAACACACTTTATGAGTGATGATGGCCGAATAATCGACTTAGGCAGCGAGCAAAATATTACCACTTCTGAAGGGCAATCCTATGCGCTATTTTTTGCGCTAATTGCCAATGATAAAACCGCTTTTGATAAAGTATTAAACTGGACTGAAGAGCATTTAGCCGAAGGCGATTTAAGTACTCGCCTACCTGCATGGCTATGGGGAGTTAATAAAAACAACGTAGGTAATATTCTTGACTCAAACCCAGCATCTGACTCTGATTTATGGATTGCTTATAGCTTATCGCAAGCAGCTATACTTTGGGATGACCGCCGTTACCGTATTTTAGCTGCTGTGCTCGCACAGCGTATAATGCGCGAAGAAACAGCATATATTAAAGGACTTGGTTTATCTTTATTACCCGCACCTAGCGGCTTTGAGTTTGATAACAAGCGCTATAAATTAAATCCAAGCTATTCGCCGCTGTTTATTTATCAGCAATTTAGCAAACTTTATCCTCATTCACCATGGCAAGAGCTGCATGACGGTTCTGCCAACCTAATTCTTGAAACAAGTAATCAAGGTGTTAGCCCTGATTGGATTATGTTTGATACTAACAAGGGCTTTTACTTTGATAAAAAAGTAACCGACTTGGGAGGCTATAATGCAATTAGAGTCTATTTGTGGGCAAGTATGATGGCAGAGGATGCACCTTACAAAAAGCAATTAGTTACGCAGTTTGCTCCTTTCATTAAAACGATAAATAAGCGTGGTTATGTGCCTTTAAATACCTATGCACAAACGGGGAACTCAGATAAAAGAGGACCTGTTGGCTTTAATGCCGCATTACTGCCTTTACTAGCAACAGCAAATAATGACAATGACGCTGTAACAATGTCGATTCAACAAAAGTTAATGGTTGATAAATCATTTAGCAAATCGCGTTATTACGATAGTGTATTAAATTTATTTGGTAGCAGTACCTTAGATAAACGCTTTGCAATTTTAGCAGACGGGACGCTGCAACCTAACTGGAGCGATGAATGTCGTTAAGGTTTAGCTTAGTTTATGCCTTAGTAGCGTGCTCAACGTTAAGTGCTAAAACAGTCGACGATATAGACACTCAGTCTGTCGCATGGCTATTAAAGCAGATAAATATTGGCAAAGGGCAAGAAAATAAAAAGCTCGTTGAAGATAGCTTACGTAAGCTCGTTGCTATAGCCCCACTGCGCATTGAAACCCAATGTGCTTTAGCACGTAATTACTTTGCTACCGGCGCAACTAATGAAGCAACCTTATTACTAAACCAGCTTGATAATGGCGCAGCAAAACAACACCCATGTATTGAGCAACTTCGAGTTATTGCCCGTATTGAAACAACCGACAAACCATTAGTACAACAAGCAAAATTACTAGCAAGAGCTGGCCAATATGTTCAAGCCCGGCAAATTTATAACACCCTTTTTGATACAGCCTACCCCGAGCTTAGTTATGAGCTTGAACATTTAAACTGGTATGCACAAGACAGTGCCCAATGGCAGCAGGTTAATAAAGGCTATTTGCGCTTAATAGAGCAATACCCTGATGTAGCCCTAATCGAAATAGCTTATGCGACGCACCTGTTTAAACGCTCTGCGCTCGATAAACATGCGACTGATGTTTTTAGTAAATATGGCGTAACTGGACGTTTTAGCAACCAAATTGAGGATGCTTGGCTAAGAACATTGGCATTTATGCCTATTGAGAGTAGTACTGAGCAACAGTATCAGCGTTACTTTCTTGTGTATCCCTTTAGCAGTAAAGGGGAATTACAATATCAAGATTTCAAAAAGAAGTTTAGCGCTCGTCAAGCCTTGCTAGGTGATCCTGCTTATCAACTTTGGCAAAAAGGTGATGAACTACTTGAAAACAATAAGTTAAATGCCGCTGAACCTCTTTTATTACGAGCGTTAAAAGGCCGCCCAGCTGATTCTCAAGTTATGCGTAGTTTAGGTGTGCTCTACTTACGCTCAGGTGAGCATCAAAAAGCAGATAACTACTTTACTCGCGCATTAAAATACACCTCAGAGTTTAATGAGCGTGAAATACTCAAAGGCTTAGCCAAAACTGCCAATTTTTGGCTGTATATTCGCCAGACTAAAGAAGCCATAAATAACGCAGAGTTCAGAACGGCAGCACTCAAACTAAATTTAGCAGCTGCATTACAAGAAAACCCTAACACCATTTTATTTTATAAGGGCGAGCTTTTATTTGCTCAAGGGCAGTACTCTCAAGCTGCTACTTTTTATCAAAGTGTTTTAAAAAATGAACCGCTTAACTCAAGTGCATTATTAAGCTTACTTAAAATAGCCGAACTTGAGCAAAGTGAAAAAGCGTTAAATGCTTTTTATAATAACCTTAGTTCTTTGCAAAAACAGCAAGTAAAGTCAGCTTACGCGGCCGCTGTTAGCAAGCAACTAAGAGAAAAAGCGACTCGATTTTATGATGCTGGCGAATTAAACACCGCTAGAAAAACCTTAGAATATGCCATTGAGTTAACTCCTCAACAACCCTGGTTATACTATGATCTTGCTTTAATTTATCAGCAACAAGGTTTAACTCAGCAAGCCCGATCTTTATTTAACAATGTGTTATGGCAATTTCCACTTAACTCTTCACTGCGTTATAGCCATGCACTTTTTCTGCGCTCTATAGATGACTATAAAGGTGCACAAGCGACGTTAAAGTATATTCCGGTTAAAGATAGAGATGCCGATATTTTAGTGCTCGAACAACAGTTACATATTAATGAGTCGCTTAATCAAAGCGAGCAACTCTTAAATACTAACAATAAAGCAGTCGCGGTTTACCATTTAAGTAGTTTAGAAGCGCAAGATTTAACACCTTTAATGCAAGCAAAACTAGCAAGTAGTTGGTATAAAATTGCAGAGCAACAATACGCACTTAACTCACTTAATAAAGCTTTAACAAGCGCGCCAACTCTCGCCCCATATTGGCATATGCTTTATGGTGAATGGCTTTTAGAGCAAGGCATTGAAGAGAAAACGCATAACTGGTTTACAAGTTACACATTGCCAGAGAGCGCAACTGAAAACGAAATCACTCAATATGTGCAATTACATAATAATTATATAAATCAATATTACAGCGGTAGCGATTTAATCGCTAAGCTAAACCAGCTTGACCAAAAATATAAAAATACGCCGGCAATAACTACCGCTCTTATAAATGCAAACTTAGCACTTGAGCAACGTGAAGCGGCAATTATTTTATATCAGCAAAAAATACAAAATAAACAAACTCTTGAGCCCCAAGCTTTAATGGCTATTGCCACCACTTATAGAGAGCTTGGTGATGACTATCAGGCAAAGCAGGTTACGCAACAGGCTATAAATCAAAGTTCATCTCAAAAGGGGTACTTACAACGACAAATAATGGCATCCCTTAATGAGTTTAATTACGCGGGTGATGCGCTGTATCTTGCGAAGCAATTAGTTGATAAATCGCCAAACGATCAAGAACTTCGGTACCTAGGAGCTCAAGTTGCCGATAAGTTTAACAATGTCGAGCAAGCAAATACCTGGTATCAGCAAACACTGTCGCCTAACCAAGCTCTCAATGATGAACAGCTATACAGTAGCCTAGCGCGTATTAACGACACTGACCCTTGGTATATTAATGGCGCAAAACGTGAGTTAATAAATCAACAAAATAAAAACCAAGCTTATATTGCCATTGGGGTTAATTTTAGTGGCCAAACAAGTACCCAAAGCGAAGCAACGCTGGGAGCTGGCTTAATGCCTATGGAAGCTTATTTTCCGCTTTGGCAAGGCCATGGATTTATTAAAGTCGACCCTACAACTATAAGCGCACAAACAACACGATTTGATGAGCAATTTGCAGGTAGCCGCTATGGACAAGGTGCATTGTGTATTTTTACCTGTTCATTAGATGAAGTAAGCCCTGAGGAAAGTGGCGTTGATATTGGTATAGGTTGGCAAAATGAAAACTGGCGTGTTGATATTGGTACTACCCCACTTGGTTTTTTAATTGAAGACATAGTGTGGGGCATAAACTACGCAGACGATTTTGGCGACTTTGGATACAGCCTAGAACTTGAAAAACGCCCTGTTACCAGCTCGGTACTCTCCTATGCTGGTTTAACCGATATATAC
This sequence comes from Pseudoalteromonas sp. SCQQ13, assembly GCF_015864415.1. NCBI lineage: Bacteria > Pseudomonadati > Pseudomonadota > Gammaproteobacteria > Alteromonadales > Pseudoalteromonadaceae > Pseudoalteromonas > Pseudoalteromonas sp. SCQQ13. The sequence continues at coordinate 78,998 of NZ_JADYXG010000009.1, forward strand.
TCAGGTAAAGTTTGGGGTGGCGTGCGCTCAACTGGCTTAACCGCCAACTTATCGCACGACTTGGGTGGTAATTGGGGTTTTTGGTCAAGTGCCGACTTTCAATTATATAAAGGTCAAAACGTAAAAGACAATCAACGTTATCGGCTAATGGGTGGCAGTTACTATCGCGTTATTAGTAACCAAGAGCGTGAATTTACCGCTGGTGTCAGTTTATTGCATTGGTCTTATAAGTTTAATTTAAGCGAAGAAACCTATGGTCATGGCGGATATTACAGCCCGCAAAACTATATAGGTATTTCATTACCATTAAGTTATGACGCACGTTGGGGAGATGATTTTGTTTATCGAATTAAAACCGGTATTTCTTACTCACAAACTAAATCGAACGCGATTGACTTTTTTCCAAACGATCCCGACTTACAAGCCCAAGCATTCGTAAGCCAGCTTGAAACAGGCGTCGTTCCTGCTTTTAAGGGTGATACTAGCGCCGGTGTTTCGTATAACTTAGAAGGCAGTTTTGAGTACCGAGTAACCCCGCATTGGTTTTTTGGAGGCTACTTAGCAATTGACCGCTCTGACTTTTATGAGCCTAACTTTGGACAACTTTATGTACGTTACTATTTCAATCCTGTTTACGGCACATTAGCATTCCCAGGCAAACCTATAATACCTTATGCTGACTTTTAACAAGGTTTATTGTGTTTAAACCATAAAGCTTAACACTTCCCCTCGCACTAAGGTCTATGTATACTAATGCGCAATTGTAGCTAGGATAAGGGTGTGACTCTTACCTACGGCTTTACTACCTTAACGGCAAACCATTACCTTAGCTGCATTAAACAATACTGATGGTCGAGCATTTAGCGTGTAATACATGGCGCTAAATAGCTAAAGCAAAAATATATAAGGCCATTACAACAATACTTAAAGTTAGGAAGTAAATATGAGTTCAGCTCCAGATAGTGGTTGGTTTGGCCACCCTAAAGGACTTTCAACCTTGTTCTTCACCGAAATGTGGGAACGAATGAGTTATTACGGTATGCGAGCTATGCTCGTATTATTCATGACAGCAAGCTTACAAGAAGAAGGCTTAGCCTTTACCGTTGCCTCAGCTGCTGCAATTTATGGTTTGTACACAGGCGCAGTATACTTTTTAGGCTTACCTGGTGGTTGGCTAGCTGATAGATTATTCGGCGGTCAAAAAGCTGTTTGGTATGGCGGTATTATTATTATGTGTGGCCACATTATTTTGGCTATTCCACATGATTACTCATTTTTTATTGGTTTAATTTTTGTAGCAACGGGTACCGGCTTACTAAAACCAAATATCAGCGCTATGGTTGGACAACTATACAGTGATGCTGATGAACGTCGTGATGGCGGGTATGCTATTTACTACATGGGTATTAACTTAGGTTCATTAATTGGTTATTACGTTTGTGGTTACTTTATGGAAAATCTAGGTTGGCACTGGGCGTTTGGTGCTGCAGCTGTTGGTATGGCTATTGGTTTAGTGCAATACAAGCGCTCACTTAAAAACTTACCTGAGCATAGTGCCCTACCAGCTAATCCATTAGGTCCTAAGGGTACTGCTCGCGCATGGGGCAGTATTGCTATATTTATCATTATAGCGGCTGCAATCACTACCGCCGCTATGACTGGCGCTATTATTATTAACCCAACGGTAGTTGCAGGTTATACTGCGATTGCATTCACTATTATTTTCTTTGTTTATTTTGGTCTTATCTACTTTAAAGGTAAGTTAACCGATGCTGAGAAACAAAGAATGTGGGCACTGTTTTTAGTATGTATAGCTTCTGCCTGTTTTTGGTCTGGCTTTGAGCAAGCAGGTTCATCATTAAACTTATTTGCACGTGATTATACTGACCGTCTTATTGGTACTTTTGAAATCCCTACAACTTGGTTTCAGTCATTAAACTCGCTGTTTATTATTGCGCTATCACCATTTTTTGCAGCGCTTTGGATTAATATGTCAAAGCGTCTTGTTTCACCATCTTATAGTGCAAAATGTGCTGTTGGTTTAATTATAATGGCAACAGGTTTCTTAGTTATGTTTATGGCAGCGCATTATGCGGCTGAAGGCCTAAAAGTAGCACCTTACTGGCTTGTTACTACCTACTTTTTACACACTGTGGGTGAGCTTTGTTTGAGCCCTGTGGCATTAAGTGCTGTAAGTAAGTTATCGCCTCGTCGCTACACAGGCCAAATGATGGGCGTATTTGTATTAACTTATTCTATCGGTAATATCATTGCCGGATTACTTGCTGGTAACTTCGATCCAAATAATGTTGATGAAATACCTAACTTATACCTACAAATAGCATTATTTAGTATTGGTGTTGGTGTTATTTTAGTACTAATGACCTTTAAATCTAAAGTGTGGGAAAGACAGGGACTAAGCGAGGAAGCCTAGTAGTTAAGGTATTTAATTAAAATATTTGTTAATTAAATACCTATTACCCAACTTTTAATTACTTCCCCATAGCAGTATGGGGAAGTTTCCTCTTGGTAATCTTTTATTGCTTAGTTGTTAACTGATATTATTTAGCCAATTGATTACTGATTAGATTTTTAGGGATAGCGGGTAGATGCAATTGTTCACTTTGTATAAAGTAATTTTAGTTGTTTTTTTCATTGGTTTTTTATCTGCTTGTGGTGGCGCTGGCGATCAAGTCACTCCTAATCCTAATAACCCTTCCACTCCCCAAGCTAACGTATTACTTATTACTGGTGCAGGCTTATCTGCCACTATTAACGATAACTTTAAAATTGAAATTCCTGCCAATAGTGTTAACTCTGATACTGAGCTCACTTATATTAGTATTGAGCAAGACGAAACGCCACAAACGCAAAATATTATTTCTAATCTACATAGCTTAACTCCCGCAGGGCTTTCACTAAGTAATCCTTTTACAATTTCCTTAAAAATCCCTGACGATTACGCATTAGGCGGCCAACTTTATATTGCCCGTTTAAACGCTACAACTTGGGAAACTATAGAGAACTCTCGTGTTTTAAATGGTTTTGTTACAGCTCAAGTTAATCAGTTAGGCACATATGCCATAAAAATGCAGCGTAAAGAACGCACTGCCAGTATAGGCCCTACCTGTGATGTAAACAGCACTGAGCAATCTATTCGCTTTGTACATATTGCCGACTTACATGCTCGATTTGGTTATCAAGAGCAATTTTTTAGCCGAATTAAGGCATATCATAAAAAGGCTTTAAGCAAATCACCTCATACTTTATTTACCGATGGTGGAGATGATTACGAAAAAGGCACTGTAGCTGAGCAAATATCACAAGGTTTAGCGACCGATGAAGCCGTAAAAGCAATGAAGTTCGATCTTCGTGTAATAGGTAACCATGACTATGCTTGGGGGCCTGAAAAATTATTAGGCTTCTCAAAGGATGATAATGCCATTGTACTTGCCAGTAATACACGCTACGAAGGCGAACAAACACAAGATTTTGCAGCAGTAGGTTTTGCTAAAGTACAAGTAGGCTGCATTACACTCGGCGTATTTGGTATGACATCGGTCCCGTGGAACGAGCTAGATAGACCACTACAAGATGACCCTATTCCTGATTTTATCAAACAATTTAAAATGAGCTGGCAATGGCAACAAATAGCACAAAGTATTGTTAGTCAGTACAGCGATAAAGTAGATTATATGGTGATGTTAAGTCATTTAGGTGAAGGCCTTGATACTAAAATCGCACAAAGTGTGAGTGGTATTGATTTGGTTTTAGGCGGTCATACCCATGGCGGTGAGAGCTTTAATACCCTTGATAATGGCGCTATTGTTATTCAGCCTAACTTTTACGCTAAGGGCATAACCGACTTAAACTTAACGTTCGACACTAGTAATAAAACGCTCAAAAATGTTGACTACAAAACAGTAAAAACCGACACCATTACTGAGCGAGACACAACCACACAACAAGCCATCGACACAATTATGGGCCGTTATGCTCCCGATGCACAAACTGAAATTGCAATATCAGAAAACTACTTAAATGCAATGCAATTAGCAGCAGTCACCGCTGCAGCCGCTCAGCACTCAAGCAGCACTATTTCAGCAGCTTTACTCAACCCTGAGTTAGTGCAAAAACGTTGGACCCCTGGCGCCCTAACACAAGAGGACTTTCATAAAGCTTACTACGTAGAAAGGCAGCCATCTAACACCCCAGGCTTTAACTCTTTATATAAAGTCACGGTTAGCGGCAATGATTTAAATGCTATGTTAGCCAATCAAGCTGATTGGTTTTTACTAGCGCCTGAAAATATTCAAGCATCAAATAACTACAGTGTCGCACTTTTTAAAGGGGCAGCTCTTAATCCTGATTTATTTTTTAATGGGGTTACTTTTAATGATGTAGCACCGATAGCCGAAGCTTGGTGGCTTCTGGATCAATACGCACGTTATAGAACCACTCAATGCTTGCATATTGATACAAATACGCCACTCAATGCCTGCCAAGACATTGCTAATATCACTATTTGGAACTTTGATGATGTTAGCGATCCGCTTAAAGCCGACTTAGGCCCATCAATTCTTAGTTACTTCGATCCTGACAATAAAGGCTGGGGTCCTAAAAAGACCACCTTTGCTAGTACTAGCGCATTTAATATTAGTGATTTAGCTGATGGCGCATCAACTGTAATGGCATTTACCGATCACTCTCCTAACGAAGGGCTAAAGATTGAGTTAAATACCGCGCCAAATGGGGATTTTGCAAACCAAGGAATGGTGTCTGACTACACTTTAGTGATGGACATTTATTGGCCTTTTGCAGCAAAAGAAATATACAGAGCACTAGTTCAAACCGATGCAACAAATGATTTGAATAACGACGCCGACATATTTATTAATCCTATTGGTGGGTTAGGTGCATCAACCAGCGATAGTGGTTATTTTGGCACATCTGAGCCTGATACCTGGCACCGTATAGCTTTTGTATTTTATACCGCACCAAGCAATGGCGTATTTGAAGTGTATATTGATGGTGAATTTGCGGGTGTTAAAAGAGACGGTGAAATAGGTAAACGCTGGGCACTCGATCAAGCCGTATTATTATTAACTGATAATAACTACGAAACCGAACCGGGTTATTTAAACGCACTGCTTTATGCTGGTCGCGCAATGACTCGCAGTGAAATAAAAAGTATGGGTAACGCGCAACAAAAGCTGACTTTTAAGCAAACAACCCGAGAGCTCAATCAAAGTGTTGAACGCCATTACCAACTTGCACCCGCAATAAAACCTAATTTATGGTTAGAGCAACGTAGCAAGTTCTTTAACAATAGCAAACCGTAAACAATTAAATACAAAAAACCTTGTTTTTACTACAGTAAAAAAAGAGATTTAAGTTAGCTTAAATCTCTTTATAAAAAATAAACCACAACAAAATCAATAGCTAAAACTTAAAATGCCGCACTTATTCAAACGTTTTAATACATACGCGTATTTAAAGCACTCAGCAAAAAAGTAACTTACTGCTAACCGTCCTATAAAATTTACACACGCGCTGTTTACTAAATAACAACGCCCTCTTCCCCAAAGTACAAATTTAGTTAATCATCTACAGCAATACGACAACAAATAATCGCAGTGCTTAATTGCGGGAGTAATGATAATGAGTGAAGTAAATAACCCTTTAGGTTTAGTTGGTATCGAATTTACCGAATATGCAACACCTGATGCAGATTACATGGATAAAGTATTTACCGACTTTGGCTTTTCAAAGCTAAAAAAATTCAAAGGTAAAGACATTGTTTATTACAATCAAAACGATATTCATTTTTTATTAAATAACGAGCGTGATGGTTTTTCGGCACAGTTTGCTAAAGATCATGGCCCGGCTATTTGCTCTATGGGTTGGCGAGTAGAGAATGCACAAAAAGCATTTGAAGCAGCGGTAGAGCGCGGTGCAAAACCAGCAACCGACTCGGCAAATAAAGATTTACCTTACCCTGCAATTTATGGCATTGGCGACAGCTTAATTTACTTTATTGAGCAATTTGGCGAAAAAGGCTCTATTTACGCACAAGACTTTGAAGATCTAGCCGAGCAAAACGTGGTTGACGATAAAGGCTTTATTCGCATCGACCATTTAACTAATAATGTTTATAAAGGCACCATGGAAAAATGGGCTAACTTTTATAAAGATGTATTTGGTTTTACAGAAGTTCGCTACTTCGACATTAAAGGCCAAAAAACAGCGTTAATTTCGTATGCGCTTAAATCGCCTTGTGGCACTTTCTCTATTCCTATTAACGAAGGTAAAGGCAACGATAATAACCAAATCGATGAATACCTTGGTGAATACAATGGCCCTGGCGTACAGCATTTAGCATTTTTAACTGACGACTTAGTAAGCTCACTTGATAAGCTTGATAAATCGACTATTGCAACTTTAGATATTATTCCTGAGTACTACGATACTATTTTTGACCGTGTACCTTGGGTTGCTGAAGACAAAGAAAAAATTCGTGAGCATCAAATTCTAGTAGATAGCCAAAGTGAAAACTGTTACTTACTACAAATTTTCTCTAAAAACCTATTTGGTCCTATTTTTATTGAAATGATTCAGCGAGTTGACGATGGTGGCTTTGGTGAAGGTAACTTCCAAGCACTATTTGAATCAATTGAACGCGACCAAGAGCGCCGTGGCGTTTTATAAGTAGTTAGCATTTATATTTTAAAAGCAGCGTAACTCGCTGCTTTTGTCGTTTTACGCTGATATTGAGTAACAATTCTACTCTGTCTGTTTAAATCGTGCTATTCATCACCATATAAGCTGTTAATAATAGATGTTTTTAATCTTTATATGCATATTTAATAAATTGATATTTATACTGATTAGCACGACCAACTAAACCAAAGGAAATGTAATGAGTTTAATTAACGAAACCCATGATATAAATTTAACAAGCTGGGTAGCCTCTGCAAACGTTGCAGATTGCGACTTCCCTATTCAAAATCTACCTTTTGCTGAAGTTCGTCGTAAAAATAGCAACGAAGCTTTTCGTGGCGCTGTCGCTATTGGCGATCAGGTTATCGATTTAGCAAAACTAAATGAACTCGCTATTTTTAGTGGTGATGCGCAAACAGCCATTGCTGCTGCAAGTAACACAACATTAAATGAATTTATGAGCCTTGGGCAGCAATATTGGTCAGCACTGCGTTTAGCATTATCTAAAGCGCTGCGTGAAGGCTCTGAGCATCAGGCTAAATTAAGCGAAGCGCTTATTGCACAAGCTGATATTGAGTTTGCATTGCCGTGTCGCATTGGTGATTACACCGACTTTTACACCTCTATTTACCATGCAACTGCTGTGGGTAGCTTGTTTCGCCCAGACAACCCACTACTACCTAACTATAAATGGGTACCTATTGGTTATCATGGTCGCTCATCATCTATTGGTGTATCGGGTCAACAATTTCATCGCCCTAAAGGCCAAACCAAAGCGCCAGATGCTGAAGTACCATCGTTTGGCCCGTGTAAACGCCTTGATTATGAACTAGAAGTAGGTATTTACTTAGGTAAAGGTAACGCGTTAGGTGATGCTATAGCGATTGAAAATGCTGAAAACCATGTATTTGGCTTTTGTGTATTTAACGATTGGTCAGCACGTGATTTACAAGCGTGGGAATATCAGCCGTTAGGGCCGTTTTTAGCTAAAAACTTTGCATCAACGGTATCTCCTTGGATAGTGACAACTGAAGCGCTAGCACCATTTAGAACAAGCTGGACACGAGATGAAAACGATCCACAACCATTGGATTATTTAGAATCTAAAGCGAACCGTGAACAAGGCGCGTTTGATATTCAAATGGATGTAAAAATTCAAACTCAGCAAATGCGTGATGAAGGTCATACACCAACGCGTGTATCAACCTCAAGCTTTAAGCACTCATACTGGACAGTTGCGCAAATGGTAACGCACCATACTGTGAATGGTTGTAACTTTATGCCAGGTGATATGCTGGGCTCGGGTACGCAATCTGGCCCAACCCATGAAGAAGCGGGTTCGTTACTTGAGCTTTCTCGTGGTGGTAAAGAAAAAATCACGCTGAGCAATGGCCAACAACGTAGCTTTTTAGAAGACGGCGATAACGTTATTATGCGTGGCTGGTGTGAAAAAGAAGGTTACGCACGCATTGGTTTTGGCTGTGTGGAGAGTACTGTACTCGCTGCAAAATAATTTAAAGAATAAATTGTTTTGCTAAAAAGGATGGCATTTATTGCCGTCCTTTTTTATTAATTCAGTCATAGTTACAATTTTTTTCTAGCTTTTTAAACTCAAATTGCTATCTTAGCTTGGTTAATAGCCAGTATTTATGTGTCATGCCTATATTTATAAAGTCTTTTTTTGAACAGTTTTTTCCCTCTCGTCAACTACTTATTCGCCAAAATGGTGAAGTTAAGCATGTGGTTTTGGCGCCTTGGCTGCAAGTTTTTATCGTATTACTTGTATTAGTTACTCTTAGTTGGGTAAGTATTTCGAGCTTTCGGGTTTACTCACAAACTACAAAAATATCAGATATTGAGCAAACTCAACTCGATGAGCAAAAACAATGGCAACAGCAAGTCAGCGAGCAAAAAACACGCCATGACGAACAAATAGCACAATTAGCTGAGCTTGAACAAAAACAAGCTTTACTCCAAAGCATGATCGAATCTCTTCCTGCTTCTCTTAGTAAAGATGTTATAAAGCTGGGTGACGAACTTGAATCTCCTATTGAAGAAGAGCAAAGCGAGTTTCATGAACCTTTAGTCGATGACAGCGCTCAAAGTAAACAGGTGCAAAATACGCTCCCTAGTACATTCGCTGCTCGCTATGCACAGCTAAATCAATACTACGAGCAAAATTTTTTATCGCTTGAAAGTCAAATTACCCAACGTCATAACGCCATTTTAGCCATGCTTAAAGGTGCAGGGCTAGAGTCTGCATTAGCGCAACATTTAGCATTAAGCGAGCAAACAACCGCTCAAGGTGGTCCGTTAGATGTATTCGATGAAGCAAAAATTCCTGGCACATTTTTAGCTATTGCCGATAAATTATTACTACTAAATAATTTAGAAAACTTTTTAAATGAACTGCCTAATACCTTACCGCTGCCAGCTGCAAAGTATTATATTTCTAGCAACTTTGGATTGCGAAAAGATCCAATGAACAGTCGCCGCGCCTTTCATAAGGGCGTTGATTTAGCCGGCTGGCATAAAACTGAAATATTTGCTCCTGCCGACGGTACTGTACTGCGCGCTGGGCGCAATGGCGGTTATGGTAACTTTATAGAACTTGAACATAAAAATGGCTTAGTCACTCGCTTTGGTCATTTAAATAAAGTTAAAGTAAAAAAAGGCCAAGCAGTCACTAAGCACGATGTAATAGGCTTAATGGGCAGCACCGGCAGAAGTACCAGCACTCACTTACATTATGAAGTGCTTATTGATGGCAAGCATGTCAATCCTCTTAAAATAACAAAGGCGCTCTCTCGTGTTTGGTAAAAAAAAGCAAGTAACAAATAACGCTTCATTAAAACGCGTTAATCACGCTCCTTCTATTATTTCAGAAGATATGCGCCTTACCGGGTCAATAATAAGCCAAGGTGAAGTGCAACTTGATGGCCGCATTGATGGCGACATTAAAGCTACTCATTTAGTAATTGGCACTACAGGCGTAGTTGAGGGTATTGTTGAAGCGACAAGCGTGATTGTTAAGGGCAAAATAATTGGTTCATTAAATGCCAGTGAAGTTAACATTAAAAATAACGCTCATGTGCATGGTGATATTTTTCACGATACGCTTAGTATAGAATCTGGTGCAATTATTGAAGGTAATTTAAAACAGCGCTTTGAAAAAGAAAACTTAACACTCATTAATGATGAGTCAAAGCCGGTGAGTGATGTAAAACCATTAATTAACGAGGACGATATCGGCTTGTCATTCGTAAATAAACAAGCCTCTAATAAAAGCTAGTTACTTTTTAGCTGTAATGTACATAGTAATATCTGCAGTGAATACTAGTTCATTGCGGGTATTATATAATTTTACTGGCACCACTAAGTCTTCTTTATCTAGCCACTGGTGCGGTAAATCAATCTCTGCAATAGCGGTTACATCGGTATCTACTTTAGCTAAATACCGTACCGTCATACCTTTTGGGATCCAACGGTGAGTTTTAACCGGTACCGTGGCATCCACCATCACTCCAGCACATAACTCGGCCAAATTACACTGCGCTATTGCATGTATTGTACCTATGTGATTATGAACCCTACGCCGGTTTTTAACCCGCGCACTACAATGTCCTGCTTTTAAATTAAGTATGTAAGGCTTCATCGAGCCAAAGTATGGCGCTTTAAAACAGACTATTTTAGTAAATAGCCAGTGCCCAAAGGGTAGCTTTTTAACAATGCGCCATGCTGTTAAAACTGAAGATTTATTGCTCATTATTATTTTCCATCGTTCATTCTTTTGTAAAAGTAACACATCAGACCAGTTTGAGGTAGTGTCTTTAAAAGTCCCTTTTAGCTATTTAACCTTAACTTTGGTGAAGAGATTTACTAACGTATTGAATCATAGTTATATTTAAATTTATTTTTTCTAACCAGTGATTTTCAGTGACAATAAGGCGAATTTACGCGTCAACTGCTGACCTATTGCAAGTAAATTCAGCGCAGTTAGCGCTGAAAATATCTGCTTGAGATAGATTTATTACCCAGAGTTCATGTTATTTAAATTAAAAAATATCAATGTCGACGATACTAAGGGTCATAAGCCCTTTCTTTTTTATTAGTCCCCCCCTAAAATACGCGACAAAAGGAGAACTAATGCAAACACAGCCCGCTAAACCAAACTTAACTTTATTACTTATATTAGCGTTACTCGTTATTTTTTGCCCTATGGCTATTGATATTTACCTACCTGCATTTCCAACTATTGCTGAGCAATTTGCTGTTTCAGAGCAGCAAGTACAACAAAGTGTTGCTATTTTTATGCTCACTGTAGGCTTAGGGCAATTAATTGCAGGCCCCCTTGCCGATAAGTTTGGTCGTAAACCGGTCGCTGTCATTGGTATTAGCCTGTATGCGGGCTCTGCCTTGTTAGCCTATTATGCTCCTTCATTTAATATATTGCTGCTCGCGCGTGCTTTACAAGGGTTAGGAGCATGTGCCACTTTTGTGGTTGCTTTTGCCATAGTACGTGATAAATACGGTGCACAGCGAAGTGGGCAAATGATCACTTATTTAAATGGTATTATTTGTTTTATTCCAGCATTAGCGCCCATTTTAGGGGCATGGTTAACCGTGCAGTTTGGCTGGCGGATGAATTTTTTATTTTTAACTTTTTTTGCCATTTTTGGCTTAGTTATAACCTTATTATTTTTTAAAGAAACACGCCCAGCAGACAGCTACTATCAAGGCCATATTTTAGATTTACGCCGTTTTATGCCCATTATTAGCACTCCTATATTTTTATTTAATAGCTTACTTTGTATGGTCGCAATGTCGGCAATACTGGTGTACGTAACACTTGCGCCGGGTTGGTTAATTACTCACTTAGGCGGTACAGTTGCTGACTTTACTTTTTGGTTTACACTCAATGCGGTATGTAGCATTGTGGCGAGTTTTATAGCGCCTATGTATATTAAAAATAATAGCCAGCGTGCTTTGCGTCTTGGGGTTGGTTTATTGATTTTTTCGGGGTTATTAATGCTTGCGCTTAGCACCATACAAACCGCGCTGGCACTTATGTTACCTATGCTTATTGCTGCACTTGGTTTTGCTTTAAGTTTAGGCTCAGCAGCTGGTATGGCACTTTCTCGCTTTGCAAAACAAGCCGGAACCGCTTCAGCGCTACTTGGCGCAATGCAAATGAGTGGTGCGAGTATATTAGTGTTTGCAACACAGTTTTTAGGGTTAACTACACCATGGCTAATAGCCTTTCATTTACTATTGTTACTTCCTCTTTGGCTTATTTTAATAAGTAAAAAAGGACATGCTTTACACCCAACTCAAGGCTGATCATGATAAACCCTGATTTTTTAGTTTCTTTTTTACTGGCTAGCTTTTTAATTGCGGTGGCCCCAGGGCCTTCTAATGCCTTTTTAATGGCACAAACCTTTGCTAATGGCCGTACGGCAGGAATGCAAAGTGCGTTTGGTTTTGCCCTCGGTGGAGTAGTACATACATTTTTTGCTGTTGTTGGCTTAACCGCCATACTTAAAGCCTCTGAGGTAGCTTATAGTGCAGTGCAATATGCAGGCGCTGCTTATTTGTGCTACTTAGGGATAATGATGCTTAAAAGCACTTTTATAAAAGAGCCTATTGAGCAATCAGACAAACCACATATAACTACGAAGAAAAGTAAAAATGTAATGTTTCAAGCTATGATGACCGAAGTACTTAACCCTAAAGTGGCATTATTTTTTATCGCGTTTATTCCACAATTTGTTGATCCAGCACTTTCTTCGGCTACTTTTCAGCTCGCCTTTTTTGGTTTGCTGTATCCGCTTTTTGCTTTTCCGATTGATTGCGCTTATATTTATTTTGGCGATAAAATTGCGCGCTTTTTTAGAGATAACCCTAATAGCCAAACTTGGATAGATAGGATCACCGGCATTGTTTTCATTGCCCTTGCTATTAACTTATTACTTTAACAATAAAAAGAATTTTTTATGGACCAAAAAATACAATCGCTACCGGCTAAAAAAAATATTGCACTAGTAGCGCACGATGGTAAAAAAGCGGCTTTAAAATTATGGTGTATAAAACACCTAAACGCACTGAGCGAGCATACATTATATGCCACAGGCACCACAGGGCATTTAATCAATAAAACCACAGGGCTAGATGTGATTCAATTGCTTAGCGGCCCAATGGGTGGCGATCAGCAATTAGGGGCTAAAATTGCTGAGCATGAAATACATATGCTGGTGTTTTTTTGGGACCCGCTGGCATCGCAACCCCACGACCCAGATGTAAAAGCACTACTACGCTTAGCGGCAGTGTGGAACATACCAGTAGCCTGTAATGAAGTAAGTGCTGACATGCTCCTAAGCTCGCCATTAATGAATGTTGAGCTTGAGCGCACCTTGCCAGATTACGAAAAGTATTTAGCAACCCGACAAATAGATATTTAATATTTAATGGCTTAGCTGTAAAGCATGCTAGCCCATTTAGTTAAGCCGGCGGTTACACTACCAAAGTGATCGCCATTAACCATTTTAATATCACCTAAATGTTGGCTAAGCGCCGCTTTAATAAGAGGCGACTGTGCACTACCACCGGTTAAATAAATAACATCGGGCGTAGTATCTGCATCATTTATAGCTTGCTTCGCTAAAGTGACTATTTGGCTAATGCTATCATCTACCGCTAATGCTAAATCACTGACTGAAACATCTTTACTTAATGACGCATCTAAAAAGCTAAGATCGCAGTTATAATTAGTGGCTGAAGTTAATGCTATTTTAGCAGCCTCAGCTTGTTGTACTAATTGATGCCCTTGCCTATTTTGCTGCAAATGTATTAATCGTTTAAATAGCTCTGGCGCGCTCACATCGCGCAATTGTGCGCTAAGTTCTCTATGATGGTTAGCACTATAAAATTGGCTTTGTAAGTTTACATCGTTAATTTTACATGCTTGCCAAAAAGCTTGATTAGGCAAAGGTAGCCCTGATTTAAACGTACTGCCTAAGCCTAAAAGCGGCATCAAGCCATAGTAACTTAAAGCTATGTCTAAATCGTTTCCACCAATACGCTTACCGCTGTGAGCTAAAAAGTCAGCGTCACGGTCACTTTTATCCCGAAAGCTTGGCCCCATTTGCACAAACGAGCAATCGCTGGTACCGCCACCAATATCAATAACCAGTACTTTTTGGTTTTGTGTTAAGTTGCTCTCGTAATCAATACCGGCCGCCAGTGGCTCGTATAAAAATGCGACTTCTTTAAAGCCGGCACGTTTTGCAGCGCGCTCTAAAATACCAATTGCTTGCTGATTTGACTCCTCACCGCCTACCGCCTGAAAGTTAACCGGACGACCAATAACGGTTTGGGTTAACGTTTTGCTTAGTGATTGCTCAGCACGTTGTTTTATTTTTAAAATCATTGCGGTGGCAATGTCTTCAAAAAAGTTAATTTGTCCTTGTTTTAAACCTGTAGCGCCAAAAAATGATTTTGGTGATTTAACAAAATAACCCTCTTCAGGAAATTGCACATACTCGCTAATTGCTTCGCGACCAACAAATAAGGTTTCGTCTGTGGGGTGTAAATCTAAGTCAGATTTAATCCGTGGTAATGAATTTAGCAATGCTTGGCGCTGGGTTTTAAATGCAAGCTCATCGCTGCTACCTTGTAAATGCTTGGCAACATAGTCAACTACCAACGCACTATGGTGGGTATAAAGTGTTGAAGGTAGGTAATGTTTTCCTTGCTCTAACGGCACTAATTGAACGTTACCCTCGTTCATTACACCCATAGCACAATTAGAACTACCATAATCAAAACCAACAAACATATATCACCATACATCACTAAAAAGGCCGCGCAATTTAGCATACCTAGCAATAAATATATACTCATATAGGGCTGAATAATTGTTAGGGTGACTCTCTCACGCGTAAAAAACTAGCAAAGCGAGGTAAGCCATTTTTTGTTAAACCATGGAATCGATAAGTAATGGTGCTACCCAATGCTGGCGGGCTTTCGCGCTCGGCATCGCTAAATCCGGTGCCAATTGAAAACAGTTGCCCTTGCGCTGTTTTTACTCTTAACGCTCCTAACATGCCTTGGTATTTACCTTTACCCGGTAGGTATGCAATCACTATTGCTTCAGCATCTAAGTAGGGCTTTAATTTTAATAGCGCATCGCTGCGCCCATCGGCATGTTTTGCGCTTGCTAAATGCAGCATAACGCCTTCGCCACCTTGCGCTGTTATATTTTTAAAATAGTTAGTTAATAATTGGTTATTAGTAAACTGATGCTGCTTTATAGCCTTTATATGAGGTGAATTTAAACCAGCAACAAGGTGGCTGTAATTGCTGTAGCGCTGGCTAAAAGGCACGTTTGCATCAGGCATATCAAATACTTGATACGTAATACTTTGCCAATCATGATTATTGGGAGTTTTAGTGCGCACAATGCCACTGAGCACCGCAAAGTGCTGATGTTTAGTCCACAGTTCACCATCAAGCCATACTTTAGGTAAGGGTGCTGTAAACCATTCAGGCGCGTTTATTACATTACCTTGTCGGGTAACAAACTGTTTGCCTGTCCAAATAGCCCTTACACCATCAAACTTTTCACTAACTAAATAGTTACTTACATCGCTGTGCTTAGTTTCATCATACACTTTAGCAAGCAGCACCTTGGGCAATGTTGCATTCACAATAGAGCTAAAAAGTACTGCTGTGATTAAAGTAATTAATTTTATATAAAACATCAGCGCGTCCAAGCAAGGTAATGTGGCTTAAACTATAGTTGAGATTGCAGCCATTGCCAAAACTCTTGCAGATCATCCATACGGTAACTGGCTTGGCTAAAGTCATGGTTTTGCGTATGGCTATTAGCAATCGCCACAACACTTACAGCGGCGTTGTTTGCTGCAGTTACTCCGGTAAAGGTATCTTCTACTGCAATGGCATCTTTAGCAGCTACATTTATCTGCTTGAGTGCTAATAAGTAAGGATCTCCGGCTGGCTTTGGATTAATAACATCATCTTTAGTGACTACTGCGTCAAATAGATCATAAAAGCCAAGCCCTTTTAATATTGGTTCTGCTTCGTGGCGAGCGCTGCCTGTTACTAACGCCATTTTTAAGCCGCTGCTTTTAACCGCTATTAATGCTTGTTCTGCAAAAGGCATTAGTGCTGGTAAATTGGTTTTTACATATTGTGCAAATAAACGGTATTTTTCATCGGCTAAATAGTCACTGCTAACCGATAAGTTATGCTGTTGCTTTATTTCACTTGCAGCTTCGAGCGTTGGCCGCCCCGAAAAACGCTGACAAAACTCACCCTCTTCGTAGTTTACATTAAATGGCGCAAGTACCTGGCTCCAACATGCAAAGTGCATGCTTTCAGAGTCGACTAACGTGCCATCCATATCAAATAATACTGCTTTTAAAGTCATTTTTATTCCTTATCACAGCGCTAAAAAAGACGCCTAAGCGCCTTTAATATGTTTATAAATTACTCCGTTAAACCCGCCGGTGGCTCACCAGTGGCCTCTTCACCTGTTTCAACATCAACCAACTCATAACCACGCGCTTTACGCGCCACTTTTAAAACAGGTTTTTCAAACGCTGTTTTTAATCGCTCAGAATCAGCTTTTAATTCATCAAGCGATGTACCAAAAGGAGCTGCTCCGGTTTCAGACCAATTAGTTACTTTACCATTAAGGTTATATTCTACTTCATGTATTTGATACTGCGCTGCTTCATCTTTTGTGGCTTCACAAAAAATCACTCGGTAGTTCCAAAATCCAGCCATTTTTCATCTCTTTATTTTGCAAATCAATTAACGCTACTTTAGCAGTAATATTAATGAATATAAACGAAAAAGCCCGCTATAAAAGCGGGCTCTGTAGTATTTTTACTATTAGTGTTTAAGCTTAAAAGAAGTTAACTTTAAACTCTACACCAACGTAACGCTCTTCATTAACCATTACAGTATTATTGTTGAAGTCTACGCCACCAATAGATTGTTGCTCGTCAAATAAGTTACGCACAAATGCTGACACTTGGTATTCATAGTCGCCATCTGCCCATGCGTAACCGGCACGTAAGCCAGTTTCAACAAGCGGCTTACCTTCAAACTCAACTGATTCATATAAGAAAAAGTTAATTTTGCTACGATAAGAAACATCGCCATAAGCAAAGAATTCACCATCAGCTAGCTCTTTGGTATAACGTAATGTGAAGTTAGAAATCCACTCTGGAGCATGCGGTAAGCTGTTACCATCGAGTAATACTTTACCATTTACTACTGGGTTAGTAATTGTCAACGTTGGGCGGCTTGGAGCTGCTATGCTAAGCGTGTCATCTTTAAGCTCAGTTTTGTTATAACTTAAGTTGAATGTA
Organism: Pseudoalteromonas sp. SCQQ13; assembly: GCF_015864415.1. NCBI lineage: Bacteria > Pseudomonadati > Pseudomonadota > Gammaproteobacteria > Alteromonadales > Pseudoalteromonadaceae > Pseudoalteromonas > Pseudoalteromonas sp. SCQQ13. The sequence continues at coordinate 96,115 of NZ_JADYXG010000009.1, forward strand.
GCATTTAGCTCATCACTTAACACCCACTCAGAATCTAGCTCAAAACCATAACCTGTGGTTTTATCAACATTTAACAAACGGTTAAAGTTAGCACCACCACCTACAGCTGTTAACTGTTGGTCATTCATTGTGTAGTAAAAAACAGTGGCGTTAACACGGCCTTGACCGTCTAGTACGTCTGACTTAATACCTGTTTCGTATGAGGTTACCGTTTCTGTTTCTGCGGTAGTTACATCATTACCATATAAAATACGCCCTTGTAAGCTAGGTGCACGGAAGCTATTAGCAATACGTGTGTACCAGTTTACGTCATCATTTACTTTATAGCTTGTTGAAATATCCCAGCTAATATGGTCATCACTTACATTGATGAGTCCACTAGATAGCGGACCAGCACCAATTGGGCTTTGAGTACGGTTTGCAGAAAATTCTTTTTCATCGTCTGAATAACGCAGACCTGCAGTTACTTTTAAATCATCGCTAATCGTGTAATCAACTGAGCCAAATACCGCCCATGCTTTTGTATCTTGTTGCTGTATTACATAACCGGTTTCATTACCTGCAGGTGATGAAAACGTATCATAGCTGAAATTTTCAATTGTCAGCGCTTCATCAAAGTAAAACACACCTACTTGGTAGTTTATATCGCCAGCAAAGTTGCTTGATAAGCGTAACTCTTGGGTATACTGATCATGATCTGGAATACCATCAGCACTTTCTGCTGAGCTAAAACCTGTCTCATAAGCGCCGTCAATGTCTGCACGAGAATATATTTCTGCACTTTCCCACGCCGAAATAGAGGTTAATGTGTGATTATTAAAATCCCACTCAAGCTTTAAGCTCGCACCTTCTGACTCAACTTGCTGCGTCGCACGTGATGCCGCATCGTGGTAAACCACGTCATTTTCAAAGCCATCAACTAAATCGTTAGTACCTGGCTTGATAGAATTACCAAAGAAGGCAATTGGTTTACCGTCCATATCACGCACGTGGTAGTTAAATAAACCAGTGAAGTCATCGCCTTCGTATAAAAACTGAATACGGGCTGCTTTATCTGTGTAGCCGCCTAGCGCGTCTTTTTGTTCAAACCCTGGAGCACGACTATCAATGTAATCGTCTTTATCTTGCCACAGTACTGATACACGCGTTGATAAACGGTCAGTTAAACCACCGCCTACCGCACCTTCAAAATCTACAGCGCCACGGCTACCGTAAGATACCGAGCCGTAACCTTCAAATTCTTGGCTTGGTTTTACTGAATCAAATTTAACAAGGCCCGCAGGCGTGTTACGACCAAACAAAGTACCTTGTGGTCCACGTAGTACTTCTACACGTGAAACGTCAAATACTGGAAAGCCTTTTAAAATAGCGTTTTCTTGTACTACTTCATCTACAACCAATGATACCGGTTGTGATGCGTTTAAATCGAAATCTGTATTACCTAAACCACGTACATAAAAGCGTGGGAATGAACGACCAAATGAAGACTCAATTGATAAACTTGGGATTTTCGCATTCATAAAACGAATATCCATACCAGCAGAGCTGTAAGCATCCAAGCTATCGCCTTGCAGTGCAGAAACAGCTACTGGTACTTCTTGTGCATTTTCTACACGTTTACGAGCAGTAACTTGAATAACTTCTAATTGATTTTTCTTTACCGCTGGCGCTTGCTCAGCAGCAATAGTAGAAAATGAAGTGCCTGCTACGGCAGAGAGTAACGCTGCATTTACTAGGGTTGCTAACGTAGATCTTTTCATTGCTTTCATGTCGGGGATTAACCTTTTTAGTGCACTCTTGTTCAACGGTTGATGTGTTGCGCCACTTACAATAGCGGACTCAGGCAATTTTTCGCGATACGCTACGCGGACCTCTTTCTCGAGAGTGCAAAACGAATTAAAGAGGCTGAATGAGTGGTTAATATTATAACACCCTGACGCTCTTTTACTGCATAAAAGAAACATAAAAAAAACAATTTGTGCAAAAAAATACATCTCTTAAAATAATTAAAAATAAAGCCTTTAAAAAACAAAAAATAGCGGACATTTGACCTGTTTCAAATTAAAATTATGCTATATAGACTTGGTGTTAAACTTGTTTGACCCTGCTAATAACAATAGCTACCTTATTTGGGCGCTCATACTATTTACTTAAGGATTAAAATGAATCTTACGAATACACTCACCAAAAACTGGTCGTTACTTTTACTTCGTGGTGTTATAGCCATGCTGTTTGGTTTAATAACCTGGTTTGCACCTGAGGCGTCGTTGCAAGTTATGTTATTAGTTTTTGCTGGCTATTTTTTATTTGATGGCATATTAAGAGTTTGGGTTGCCATAACATCAAAAAAATCAAATCCCTTTTGGATGTTATTATTAATTGGTGGCTTACTGAGTATTATTGCCGCTTTTGTCACTTTACTTGCACCAAACCTTACCGCGTTATTGTTACTTTATTATGTTGCTGCGTGGGCGATTGCAATTGGTGTAGTAGAAATATTTTTAGCCCAAAAGTTACGTAATGAAATTAGTAACGAATGGATTTTAATTATTAGTGGTTTTATTTCTATAATATTTGGACTGTACTTAGTATTTAACCCAGGTGCAGGCATTTTAACCTTGCTTTGGTTAGTTGCTGTATACGCTATAGTATTTGGCGCGCTTATAGTTGGTTTAGCGCTTAAATTAAAAAAATTAAATCAAAGCCGCTAATTCAGTTGGCTTAGCACCAAAATGCTAAGCCACTTTTCTTTATATTTAATGGGTGCTAATTACAGTGGCGTATTGAATTTTTTATCATCAATATGAATAATACGTTGTGGTAAGGCAATTTTAATATTATTTAACTTAAACTGCTTATAAAGACTAAAACGAATATCGCTGCGAACTTGGCGCAACATCGTTTCAGACTCTGCATACACCCAAAAATAAGCACTAAACATCATCGCGCTTTCAGCAAAGTCATCTAACAACACCGCTTTTGGTAAGGTGGGTAATATTGCCGGATGATCTGCAAGCACTTGTTGCATCAGTTTTTCAACCAATTCAACATCTGAGCCATACATTACACCCACATTAACCGAGGTACGTGCATTACGATCAATTAGCGTCCAGTTAGTTACTGTATTTTCTAATAATTGACTGTTTGGTACTAGCATATGTACGCCATCGTTACGGCGAATACGGGTTGAGCGAGTGTTTATCGTTTCAACTACGCCCTTGGCATTGCCCACCTCTAAAAAGTCACCAATACGAATTGGTCGCTCCCACATTAATATCCAGCCACTAATAAAGTTATTAATGATATTTTGCGCACCAAAACCAACACCTATCGCAATAGCACCCGATACAAAAGCAAAAGCGGTAAGCGGTATATTTAACACCTCTAAAGAAGTGAAAATTAAAATTGCGATACTTAAAATAAAATAAATTCGCGTAAACAATAGCACCGCATCAGGGTTCATTTTACGTTTAAGTAATGATTTTTTTATTAACTTACCAATACGAGTAACCACAAACCACATAGTAAATAATATCAATGGGATCTGAATTACTTTTACCACTGTAATTTGCACATCGTTGTAACTAAAAAGTACAAAAGCAAGCATTTGATTTAATTGTTCTAGTGTCATTTATTATCCAAATAAGTAAGAAGATACCGCTCTATAAACGTGTGTCTAAAATAAAAGTAAAACTGGTTCAGGGTTCGCTAAGTTTAGCACGTCATAATATTAGGGGAATAAAATCAATTTATACAATCAACTAACCTTTTATGGTACTTAGTGCTATATAAATAGTGTACTTGCACTGGAGATAACATTATGACGCAACTAACTTTAGCTCAAAAACTAGCAACCTTGCAGCCGCAGGTTGACCTTAATTTATTTGAAACTAGCCTCGAATACCGTAATAAAATTTTATCTTTACTCGCTCAACAAGAACAAGCACTGGCAACTATTAATCAAGAATTTGGCCAACAGCAACCGGTAAACTTTAGCTCTGATAAAAAATTTGTACTAGGTTACAATTAAAATTTGGATACTTTTTTTGCTTATTTACTTAACTAAGTAGCTCAAACGTTTATATTTAGAGCTACTTTTACCCACCTTTTCCTCTATTATTCGCTAATTTGCGTTTAAATCCCGCTTAATACCGATAAACATGATTGTATATAACTCTAAATTTGATAAGTTAACTGTGTTTTTCGACTCGCACAGCCTATTTCGGCTAATATTTTTATGGAGTTACTATGCGTAAAACATTGATCGCCACTACTATTGCTAGTGTTTTAGTATTATCTGCCTGTACATCAAACGATTCAAACAACATGGCAAAAGAGAGCGCTACACAAGTGCAAAACATTAACGCAGACAATGTATTGTTCAAATCAAGCCCATTACAATATATGGCACCAGAATTTAATAAGTTCTCTACTAAAGATTACGAAGCTGCTTTCGATGCCGGTATTGCTCAGCATAAAGCACAAGTATTAGCAATTGCTAACAACCCTGCCCCAGCTACATTTAAAAATACGTTAGTTGAAATGGAGCTTTCGGGTGAGTTATTAAATCGCGTATCTACTGCGTTTTATAACTTATCAGGATTAATTTCTGACAGTGAATATCAACGTATCGATGAGAAAATGGCGCCTGTACTTTCAGCGCACTCAGACGACATTTACTTAAATGGCGCATTATTTAAACGCGTACAAACTATTTACGACAATAAAAGCAAACTAAATGCAGAAGATCAGCGTCTTGTTGATTTTTACTACAAACAGTTTGTTAAAGCGGGTGCCAAATTAAACGACGCTGAAAAAGCAAAAATGCGTGAAATTAACTCTGAGCTTGCTAAGCTTTCAACGGCATTTTCACAAAACGTTTTAAAATCGTTTAAAGAAGACGTAATTGTTGTTACCGATAAAAGTAAATTAGCCGGTCTTTCTGAAGGCGAAATTGCAAGTCTAGCCGATGCAGCTAAAAAAGCAGGCAAAACCGGTTACATGATCACTTTAGTAAACACCACGCAGCAGCCAATTTTAAGTAGCCTAGAAAACCGCGACTTACGCGAGCAAGTGTTTACAGCTTCAACTAAGCGTGCGGCTAAAACTAACGGCCCTATTATTATTAAAGAAACCAACCTACGCGCTCAAAAAGCAGAGCTTTTAGGCTATAAAGATTGGGCTTCTTATGTAATGACTTCGCGTATGGCGCAAACCACTGAAAATGTTTACGGCATTTTAGATGACCTTGCACCTAAAGCAGTTGAAAAAGCAAAAATTGAAGCTGCAGCAATTCAAAAAGTAATTAACGATTCTGGCGAAAGTTTTGAACTTAAACCGTGGGATTGGGCTTTTTACGCTGAAAAAGTACGTGCTGAAAAGTACAACCTAGACCCAGCCCTAGTTAAACCTTACTTTGAATTACAATCGGTAATTCATAATGGTTTATTCTTCGCTATGGAAAAACTATACGGTATTACCTTTAAAGAACGTAAAGATCTGCCGGTTTACCACGAAGATGTAACTACCTTTGAAGTATTTAATGCTGATGGCAGTGCAATTGGTTTATTTTACATGGACCCATACGCACGTGAAGGTAAGCGTGGCGGTGCTTGGATGAGTGCATACGTAGGACAAAGTGGTTTAAAAAACACTAAACCTGTTATCTACAACGCGCAAAACATTCCAAAACCAGCAGCAGGTCAGCCTACATTATTAACCTTTGACGAAGTATCTACTTTGTTCCATGAGTTTGGTCATGCGGCGCATGGTTTATTCTCAGATGTTAAGTACCCAAGCCTAGCGGGCACAGCAACAGCGCGTGACTTTGTTGAGTTTCCTTCTCAAGCAAATGAAGACTGGATGATTGAACCGACTGTATTAGCTAACTACGCTAAGCACTACAAAACTGGTGAGCCAATTCCACAAGACTTGCTTAACAAAATGTTAGAATCACAAAAATTCAACCAAGGCTTTGGTACTACTGAGTACTTAGCTGCGGCATTGCTTGATATGGAATGGCATTCTTTTGGTTCTGATAAAAAAATAGCTGATGTAGAAGAGTTTGAGCAAAGCGCGCTAGAAAAACATGGTATTGCTTACTACCCTGTACCACCGCGTTATAAATCAAACTACTTTAGCCACACTTTTGCCGGTGGTTACTCTGCAGGTTACTACGCGTACCTTTGGACTGAAGTATTTGCAGCCGACGCCTTTGCCCATATGGAAAACAACGGTGGCTTAACGCGCAAAAATGGCGATAAGTTCCGTAAAGAAATCCTATCTAAAGGCAATAGCCGCGACTTAATGCAAAGCTACATTGAATTTAGAGGTCAAAAACCAACTACCGACGCACTTCTTAAGCGCCGTGGTTTAGTAGACTAATTAGTTAACTAATTTACACCTTTTAAAAAGCCCGCTTGCGGGCTTTTTTATTGCCATTAACTTAACCCACTTTTATAACCTTTTAACTCAAAGAAAATACCACTTTAAACAACTATGTTAATCTGAATAAAAAATTCAGGTGCCGCTATGAAACTCATATTAATACTCCCCATCACGCTTATTTTAGCTGCTTGTAACCAAGTGACTCAAAAACAACAAGCCGACATTATTATTAACCACGCCAATATAATTAACATGATGACAGGGCAAATTACGGCTAATCAATCCATTGTTATCAAAAACTCTACTATTGTAGCCCGCGGCGGCAATGAGCTAAATTTACGTTACAGCGCTACGAGTCAAATTGATGCCAGTGGTCAATATATAATGCCTGGGCTTTGGGATATGCATGTACACTTTGGCGGCGGTGAGCAACTAATAACAGAAAACAAACAGTTACTGCCGTTATATTTAGCCTATGGCATAACCACAGTGCGCGATGCAGCCGCTGATTTAAGTGAATCGGTATTGCAATGGCGCGAGCAAATTAATCAAGGCACATTAATAGGCCCTACTATTTATACCTCAGGGCCAAAGCTAGAAGGTAAAGACTCAATTTGGCCTGGCGACTTAGAAGTAGAAACCAGCGCAGAAATGCACGCCGCCATTGATAAACTTGAGGCCATGAATGTCGATTTTATTAAAATTACCGACAGCGCTTTAACGCCACAGTTATACTTACAAGCAGTAAAAGAAGTTAAAAAGCGCGGTTATCAAATTTCGGGGCATATTCCTTTTTCGCTTTCGGTAACCGATGTGTCAAACGCAGGGCTTGATGCGATTGAGCATATGACCTACATGTTAAAAGCCGCCGCCGATAACGAACAAGAAATTTCTGCTAAGGTAAAATCAGGTATACTGAGCTACTCCAGTGCGCTGCCAATTATTACTGAGCATGTTGACAAAGCCACAGCAATGAAAAAATATCGCGTACTCGCAAAAAATAATACCGCTGTTGTGCCTACCTTAATTGGCGGCCAAATTACGGCCTACATTGATGAAAACGACCATCAGCAAGACGAGTACCTAAATTATTTAGGCAAAGGATTAAAAGCCACCTACCAATGGCGAGTTGATCGCGCAAATAAAGATACCCCTGAGCAAATAACACAACGCAAAGAGCGCTTTATAAAAACGGCAAAATTACTCCCTTGGGTGCAGCAAGCTGGCGTATCAATTATTGCAGGTACCGACGCCGGTTTTTTAAATTCTTATATTTATCCGGGATTGTCGTTGCATCAAGAACTCGCTATTTTTAGTGATTACGGGCTTACCCCGTTACAAACACTACAAAGTGCCACAATAGCTGGGCCTAAATTTTTAGGTAAAACGCAGCAATTTACCAGTTTAGAGGTAGGTAAAGTGGCAGATATTATTATTTTAGCGCGCAATCCGTTAGTTGATATTAGTAACACGCAATCATTACAAGGCGTTATTAGCCATAACCGCTACTACAATAAAAAAGCGCTAGAGCATTTAAAACTACAAGCAAAGCAATTTGTAAGTTCACAATAGTTACTTTTTAGTCCACTTGTTTTATCAAGTGGACTATTACCCTTTTTTATTATCTAGGTTAAACTCGTTGTTTTATTTGGAGTTATAAAAACCATGGCTTACTTGTTTGCCGTCACCCTATTATGGGCGTTCTCGTTTAGCTTAATTGGTGTGTATTTAGCAGGCCAAGTTGATGCATGGTTTAGTGTGCTAATCCGCATTGCACTGGCTGCATTAATCTTTTTACCGTTTTTAAAGGTTAAACAGACTCCTAAACCATTGGCGTTAAAATTAATGCTTATTGGCGCAGTACAACTTGGCGCTATGTACAGCTTTTACTATCACTCCTTTTTATATTTAAGCGTGCCTGAAGTACTACTATTTACAGTAATGACCCCGCTTTATATCACCCTACTAAACGATGCTTTAGAAAAACACTTTAACCCTCGCTTTTTTATTGTTGCTATTATTGCCATTGGTGGCGCGGTAGCCATTAGGTATGAAGGCATAAGTAGCGACTTTTTGCTTGGCTTATTATTAGTCCAAGCAGCTAACCTGTGCTTTGCCATTGGCCAAGTGGCCTATAAACGCTTAATGAGTAACAGTACCCTTGAGCACAAATCGGTGTTCGGTTGGTTTTTTATCGGCGCTTTGTGCGTTGCTTTAGTGTGCTACCTGCTGTTTGGCAATACCGATAAACTACCGACAACCACAACTCAATGGAGCGTGCTTATTTATTTAGGAATCGTAGCGTCTGGGTTTGGTTATTTTGTTTGGAACAAAGGGGCTACCTTAGTAAATGTGGGGGCGCTGGCGGTAATGAATAACTTACTGATCCCTGCTGGTATTATTGTTAATGTGCTTATTTGGAACAGAGATGCCGATTTATTCAGGCTAGCTATTGGTGCTGGAATTATTTTAGCTGCATTATTGGTGAATCAATACTTTAATAAAAGTGCCATAAAATAGCGCTACACTTACATTATCTTAATAATTTAAAGCTGTTTTAAATGCTCGATAAAATAATTTTAGTCGCCTGTTTTATTTTTATAATTACTGGCTGTAGCAATACACTAATTAACAAACAAAATGCTCAACTGGGTACGCGTCCTTATTATTTAATTAACGATATGGACGCTGGTGATTTAAAGGCACAATTAGAATCGTGTAGTGAAGGCCCTTTTTATCGCACCGACTTTTCAATTGGGCATCGCGGTGCGTCTATGCAGTACCCTGAGCATACCAAAGAAGCTTACACTGCTGCTGCAAGAATGGGCGCAGGTGTTATAGAGTGCGATGTTACATTTACAAACGATAATGAGCTTGTATGTCGCCATTCACAATGCGACTTACACACCACAACCAATATTTTAGCCATTCCTGAATTAGCGGCTAAATGCAGCGAACCATTTATCCCCGCCGACGCTAAAAATGCAGTAACCGCCTCTGCAAAGTGCTGTACTAGCGACATTAGCTTGAGCGAGTTTTTAACGCTTAAAGGCAAAATGGATGGTGCAAACATGCAAGCAACTACTGCTAAGCAGTATATGCAGGGCACTCCCAATTGGCGCACCGACTTATACGCAACTAATGGCACATTAATGACGCATAAACAAAGTATTGCGTTATTTAAAGCACTCGGGGTAAAAATGACTCCTGAGCTTAAATCACCAGAAGTTAGCATGCCTTTTAAAGGCATGACGCAGGAGCAATACGCGCAAAAAATGTTAGATGAATACATGCAAATGGGTATACCGGCATCGCGAGTATACCCGCAATCATTTAATCTTGATGACGTAAAATATTGGATAAACAACAATCCTGATTTTGCTGATCAAAGTGTCTATCTTGACGGGCGAGATAGCGATGCAGGGTTCGATCCAAGTAATCCACAAACATGGCAACCTAGCATGGATGAACTGGTTACTAATGGGGTGAAAATTTTAGCCCCACCTATTTGGATGATGTTAAAAATAGATAAAGAAAGCAATATTGTGCCATCACAATACGCAATTGCCGCTAAAGCTGCAGGCTTAGAGCTTATTGCATGGAGCCTTGAGCGCTCAGGTCCACTTAACCAAGGTGGTGGCTATTATTATCAATCAATTGCTGATGTAATAAATAACGATGGCGACATGATGAAAGTAGTTGATGTACTTGCGCAAGATGTTGGCGTAATGGCTATATTTTCCGACTGGCCAGCAACCGTAAGCTACTACGCAAGTTGCAATAAAATGCCTGCTAGTCTTTAACTAGTCGTATATTTTATCGCGCTCAGTTACCATATAAATTTATATAACTGAGCGCAATTATGATCATCGAACAACATAATGCCGACTTGCCTACCCCTACAGGGTTGATGCGAACCACTATATACCGCCCTCAGGCGCAAGGGCTGTTTCCTGCACTTATTTTTTACTCTGAAATTTTTCAGCAAACCGCCCCTATTGCCCGCAGCGCCGCTATTTTAGCAAGCCATGGCTTTGTAGTATTAGTACCTGAAGTATTTCATGAGTTAAATCCTATTGGCACTGTGCTCGCTTACGACGACGCAGGTAAAGACAAAGGTAATGCCGACAAATGGGCTAAACCTTTAGAGCATCACGATAGCGACACCCAAGCCATGATCGACTTTGTAAAACAACAAAACTATTGCACAGGTACGCTTGGTGTAATGGGTGTATGTATTGGTGGGCATTTAGCATATAGAGCCGCATTAAACCCTGAAATTAAAGCTGCATTTTGTTTATACGCAACCGATATTCACAGTAATACATTACCGGCAAAACCAGGTAATAACTCATTTGAACGTATGGCAGATATACAAGGCGAAATTCACTTTGTATGGGGTAAACAAGATCCACATGTGCCGCAAGAAGGCCGCACTAAAATTTATCAGCAATGCGTTAATACGGGTATAAATTACCAATGGCAAGAAGTAAACGCACAACATGCCTTTATGCGCGACGAAGGTGAGCGATACGACGCAGCGCTTGCAATAAGTATGTATCAACAAGCTGTGGCATTATTTAACCGCACTTTATAAATTAGATGTTTAAATTAACCCAAACGCTGGATAATAAATCTTTTAACCAGCGTTCATGTTAAATGTTTTTTAGCATGCCTAAAGCAGTATGTTGTTTTACAAAGTAGGCTTTTAAATAATCTATAAATAGCCGCAATTTTTTAGAGCCTGCTGCGCCTGGCGGAAACACCCCATAAAGCTCAATATCTTTGCTTTTGTAATCGTCTAATATAATTTCTAGCAACCCTGCTTGCACTTTAGGCCACGCATCGTACAGCGGTATACGGCCTATGCCATGCCCGGCTTCAACAAAAGCAGTACGGGCAGCAGCGTTATTGGTACTTAAACCGCCTTGCATTGTAATGTCGTGTTTTTTACCTTCTTTTGAAAGAGTTAACGTTTTACTGCCCAATTGATACACCACCCATTGATGCTGAGCTAACTCAACAGGATTTTTAGGTTTGCCAAAATGAGCAAAGTAATCTGGCGAGCCACAAATACAGGTACTCATTGTTGTGAGTTTAGTTGCTTGTAAATTAGAGTCGCTTAGCGCCACCCCACGAATGGCAAAATCAAAACCATGCTTTATAATATCAACTACATCATCGCTAAGTTGTAGGTCTATGTTAATTTTGGGGTATTGGCGTTTAAAGCTATTAATAGCAGGCACTATTAATTGCATCCCTACATTTACCGGACAACTAATTTTGAGTAGCCCCTGAGGCTCACTTTTTATATTTTCTATTTGTTGATTTGCCGCATTGGCTTGCTCAGTAATTATTCTGCAGCGCTCGTAATACGCCACTCCCGCCTCTGTTAATGCCATAGTGCGTGTTGAGCGATTTAGTAGGGTAATTTCAAGTTGGGTTTCTAATTTTTTTAAATGGTAACTTGCCACCGCACGCGTTAAACCTAAATGCTTAGCCGCAGCGGTTAAACTACCCTGCTCTACAATTTGTGCAAACACCACCATACTTTTTAACTGCTCAAACGACACTTTCATAACATCTCCTAAATCCACTGCATTATTGTATCAATTATTGAATCAATAAAGTTAAATTTATCATCGTTGTTTAAAGCATTATTAGTGCATATAGTAGTTGGTAGCAAAATTAACTAATTTAAATCATCAAAAGGAATATTCTAATGGCTAAAAAAATACTTATGGTTTTAACCTCACATGCAGAATTGGGCAACACAGGTGAAAAAACAGGTTTTTGGGTAGAAGAATTCGCAGCCCCTTATTACGCATTTAGAGATGCAGGCGTTGAAGTCACTCTTGCATCGCCAAATGGCGGCCAGCCCCCGATAGACCCTACAAGTACTCTTGCTGATTTTCAAACTGATGCAACTAAACGCTACGACGCAGACAGCGCCGCACAAGCATTAATGGCCAATACCAAAGTGCTTAGTGAAGTAAATTCGACAGATTTTGACGCGGTATTTTACCCAGGCGGCCACGGCCCACTATGGGACTTAGTAGAAAACACCGACTCTATTGCACTTATTGAAAGCTTTATTAAAGAGCAAAAGCCAGTAGCGGCTGTTTGTCATGCCAGTGCCGTATTTTTGAATACTAAAGATGCCGATGGTAATGCACTTGTTGCTGGTAAAAAAGTAACTGGTTTTACTAACAGTGAAGAAGCGGCAGTACAACTTACCGACATAGTGCCGTTTTTAGTAGAAGACGAACTGATTAAAAAAGGCGGCGACTATCAAAAAACGGATGACTGGGGTGTACTTGTACTCGAAGATGGCCTAGTAATTACCGGTCAAAACCCAGCAAGCTCAGAACTTGCTGCTAAAAAGCTACTAACCAAACTAGGTTAATAACGATTTATAAGTAAAAAGCACAGCATTTAATGCTGTGCTTTTTTAATTGCTTTGCATTAGCAAATACAATTCCTATACTGGCAACTATTAAGCTCAACTAGGACTATTATATGGCAACCACACGGTCATTACTAACAAGCAAACGCTTCGCTATTTTTAGTATTGTTACAATTTGCTTTGTTTTACAGCTAATTAATAGCTTACCTGGCATTAATCTTAATGGTTTTGGCATTTATCCGCGCAGCATTAATGGCTTAATTGGCATACTGAGCGCGCCATTTTTACATGGCAGTTGGTGGCACTTTGCCAGTAACATGCTGCCTTTTATGGTTTTAAGTTGGTTGATTTGCCAATACAGCGTTAAGCGTTTTTATAACGTATTTATTTTTACCGCATTAGTAGGTGGTTTTTTAGTATGGGCACTTGGTCGTAGTAATATTCATGTTGGTTTAAGTGGCGTTATATATGGGTTATGGGGTTTTATACTTTGCTATGGCGTAATTAGACGTTCATTTAAATCCATTGTTATTGCTGTTGTCGTTGCCCTACTTTACAGCGGATTTGTTTGGGGTGTACTACCACAGCGCTTGCATATTTCGTTTGAAAGCCACTTATTTGGAGCATTGAGCGGATTGTTTTTAGGCTATAAATTAGCAAAATCCGACAAACTTAAAAGTCAAAAAACTCGCCTTTAATTTATTTTAATGGCCACATTTATTAATACATATATTTTTTATATGTATTTCATTTAAACAGAGGTTATTTTTATGAGTGATCAAAATCAATACACCCCACCCAAAGTTTGGACATGGGACAGTGAGAGTGGCGGTAAATTTGCCAGCATTAATCGCCCCATTGCCGGCGCAACTCATGACAAAACCTTACCTATTGGCGAGCACGCATTTCAGCTTTATTCGCTTGCTACACCAAATGGTCAAAAAGCCGCTATTATGTTTGAAGAGCTGTTAGAGCTGGGCTTAACCGATGCAGAATACGACGCATATTTAATCAGCATAGGTGATGGTGATCAGTTTGGTTCTGACTTTGTAGATATTAATCCAAATTCAAAAATTCCAGCGTTAATGGATCATTCAACCACGCCGCCAACACGTATTTTTGAATCGGGCTCTATACTGCAATACCTAGCAGAAAAGTTTGATGTGCTTATACCTAAAGATTTAAAAGCTAAAACTGAATGTCGTAACTGGCTATTTTGGCAAATGGGCTCAGCGCCGTACTTAGGTGGTGGCTTTGGCCACTTTTATAGTTATGCACCCACTAAAATGCAATATCCTATTGATCGTTTCACCATGGAAACCAAGCGCCAGCTTGACGTGCTAAACCGCCATTTAAGTGCAAACGAATACATGGCAGGAGATGAGTACTCAATTGCCGATATCGCAATTTGGCCTTGGTATGGCTCTTTAGTGCTTGGCGACATTTATGATGCAGCTGAATTTTTAGATGTTGCCTCATACACTCATGTTGTACGTTGGGCTAAACAGGTTTCAAAGCGCCCTGGCGTAAAACGTGGTCGTCGCGTTAACCGCACATGGGGACCTGAAGAAGAGCAACTAGCAGAGCGCCACAGTAGTAGTGACTTTTAACCTTGCTGTTATTGGTAAACTAAAAAATCAGCAGTAATAGCTGGTTTTTTAGTTTAGGTGTTGCCTTATTTATAATTACGCTTTAACACTCAGTATCGAATCACCTTGTGATAAAGCAAACTTTTCTTGAACCGCCGATAAAATAGCACTTTTATCTTCGTCATTTAACTGGCTTGAATACTGCGCTAACAACTCATCTAAATAACTAACTACATCTTTAGTATTTACTTGCTCAATTGAATTTTTAGGCGGTAGTGGTGGGCGCTGACCTTCAGGTCGAGCAGCATCACCTATGCTTTTAGCCTCAAACTCCAACTCGCCCATTAGCTCAGCCAACTCTTTTGTTGGCGCTATACCTTGCTCTTTAAGTGCAGCTTGAATACTTAGCGCGTTTTCTGCCGTTAAATTTTCGGCATCGAATTCAGCGAGTGTTTGTTTTACAAAGTCACTTTGTGCTGTTGTTAACTTTGCGGTTTGGCTACTTTGTTGCTGCACCAGGCTTGCAGAATTACTGCTAATATTATTAATCATTACAGTATCCTTTCAACGCTTACGACGAGGTGGTTTATGATCATTTACTTCTTGCTCACTAATTTCGCCATTACCATCTGAATCTATTTCGTCAAAAATTGTTTGTGCGTCTTCGCCGTGTGGTGGTTTTTTAGCGCTAAACTCTGCATAGCTAATTACGCCATCGCTATTGGTATCCATGCTTGAAAAATCAGGTTTAGGTGGTTTGCAATCGCTGCCTCTTGCTGCAACATTTACTGAAAAAGCAACCGACAATAGTGTAATAATTGTAAGTGATGATAAGTGTTTCATGCTCGTAACCTTTTGTTTAATTAATAACAAAAGATTACGCTGTAAAAATGCAAACAATGTGCAAATAATGAGGAAGTAAAAATAATGTATATCGCTAATGCATAAATTTAAAATGATAGCGAAATGCTAATGCGAGTAAATAGCTAAAGTGGCTATTAATTACTTACGTTAACGCATCGTATTTGCTAATTAATCAAATATTTTGTTGTTAATTACACTGCTGTGGATTTACAAAGCGATAACCAACACCATAAACCGATTGAATAACGCTGTCGGTTTTGGTTAATTCGTCCAGCTTTTTACGCAATTTTTTTATATGACTATCAATAGTACGCTGGCTCACAATACGTTGATCGGCGTACATAGTATCCATTAAGCTATCGCGCGAATAAATACGGTTAGGGTTGTTAAACAAGGGCTTAAATAACTGAAACTCAACATTGGTAAGCTCAATACTTGCTGCTTTGTATTTTACACTGTAGGTGCTTTCATCAAGTTGCATAACATTGGTTTTTGGCTTAACGTTATTCAAGCGCCTTAAAATAGCTTTAACACGCGCCACCAGCTCTGCATAACTAAAAGGCTTACAAATATAGTCATCGGCTCCTAATTCAAGCCCAAGTAATCGGTCAATCTCCTCTACCTTTGCCGACACCATAATGATAGGCACATTAGAGAACTGCCTAATTGCTTTACACAATTCAATTCCGCTTTGACCAGGTAGCATTATGTCGAGCAAAATCACACTAGGCTTGTTAATTTCAAGCCAAGGTAGTACTTCATTACCATGATGTATTTGATGCGTTATGTAATGATGGCTTGTTAAAAAATCGCTTATTAAGTTAGCCAGCTTAACCTCATCTTCTACAATCAATATTTGCTCTTGCATAGTGTCCTCTAAGCTTTAAATAAGGGTAATTTAATAATGATAGCAAGACCGCCTAAACTAGATTTTTCAGCTTTAATCTCGCCTTTATGACCTTTAACTATGTGCTGACAAATAGATAACCCCAAACCCGAACCGCCCTCTTGGCGATTTCGCGAACTATCTACTCGGTATAAATACTCAAATAAGTGCGATAAATGCGATGGCTCAACCCCCACGCCATTATCTTCAATAATAAGCTGTAAATACATTTGCCCTTTAATACTTATATTACTCGCCGTTAATGAAATAGTAGAGCATTGTGCGTAATGCACTGCGTTCATTAAAATATTATCGAATAACTGTAAAAGGCGTGTTTTATCTGCTTGAACGGTTATATTTTTTGCAGCATTTAATAGGTAAAGCTTTATATTATGTTGCTCAAGTATAACCAGATATTTTTGCTCAATAGTATTTAATAACAATGCCATATCAGTAGCTTGCATAGTGTAATGCATGCCCCCTAACTCTGCGCTATTGAGCATATGCAAATCGTCTATTAAGCGCTTTAAATGCAGGGCTTCGTCGTTGGCCGAGTTTATATTTTTTGCATTTGGCTCGCGTATGCCAAGTAGCATAGCTTCAAGCTCACCAAGCAAAATGCTCATTGGCGTTCTAAGCTCATGAGAAATATTGGCAAGCCAGCGTTTACGTACTTGCTCGTCTTTGGCGAGCGTAAATGCAAGCGTATTAAAATCCTCGCTTAACTGCCCTAGTTCGTCTTTTCGATCTAGGGTCAGCTTAGTCTCGTAATTGCCTTGCGTTAAGCGGTGCATACCGTTAGCTATTTGTTTTACTGGGCTAACTAAATGCCGAGATAATAAAAAGGTAACCAGTAATGTAAGCAGTACCGCCGCTAAAGCAATAAACCATAAGTAGTTTGTTTGCTGCTGTAAAAAATCAAGTTCGTAGCCATCAACTAAGCTATCTCTTTTGGATACAGCTAAATAACCAACCGCTTTATTATTCACTGTAATGGCTGTAGTCATATAGTTTAAATTACTTAAATACCTGCCCACTATTCGCTGTTTATTTTCGTCAAGCAAAGCATAATGAGCAATATTTTCAGGAGGTGGTCGGCGCGCGCCTAAAACAATATGCTCGGATGGTGGTGGCCGGCGCATCATTCGCCCTCTTGGATCAGGGCTTTTTGGTAACTTAGATAAAAACTGGCTGTTTTCTAGTTGCGATTCTATAAGCATTCTAAAGTTTTTGTCGCCGCCAATAACTAACTCCCACGAGGGCGTTTTTTGATACTGCTTTGCAAGTTGTAGCGTAAGTGGTTCTAATGCTTTTATCTCTTTTGCATTAACAAAATCAATAACGCCTTGCCCTATACTCCACTGTATAAGTATTACCATCCCTGCAATAACACTAAAGGTAAAACTAAATAGTATTAAAAAAAGTTTATTATGAATTTTCATTAATGCGTATTTTTAACCTTGCTAGGAAAGCTTTCAAATCGGTATGTTATAAACTCTTTGGTTTGATCATTAACATACAACGTAGCAACTATTTTTTTGCCCTGAGCGGTCCAATACATGTGACCATGATTATTTAAAGTAACCGATACGGTATTTATACCACTTTTAAATAAGTTAGCAGGTAAATGCAATGCATGTCCGTAAATTCGCTGTATTTTAACGCCATTAATATATAAATGAGCGTGGCCTTGTAAAAAACCGGTATTTTCGTTTGTTGTCGCGCTCATCATTTGTTGCATGTTCATTGCGCCCTCAGGAGGCACTGATAAATCATAACGCTGTGTATCTAGAATTAAGTTATAACCCGACATACTATCTTTTAATAACTTAAGGCTCAGTGCCGGTGTGGGTGCAGCGTTTGGTACTGCAATAGGCATATGGCTATGATCCATCATTTCCTGCTGCGCAAAGAGCTTAAAGCTCAATAGCACAGCAGTAGTTAGGATCAATGCGTATTTAAAATAACGCATAGTTACTCCTTACCTTCTTGGTGGTGGACCCATTGTTTCGCCCGTATCACAGCGACCAATTGAATTATCAGCTAATTGACCTTTAAAACGTGGCCCAATTTGATAAGGGAACGAAGGCTGTAATTTACCATCGCTGTCTAACGAAAGTGTTATGTGGTAGTGATAACCTTTACCATCGTTGGTATCGTGGCCGTTATGCTCATCAAGTTGTGCACCTGCTACTGTTTTTTGGGCGTAGTAATAATCTTCAAAATAATAACCGTCGTCGGCATTTAATGTATTACCTGAAAGTGTTGTTACTTCTGCGCCAATAGCTGGGCCTGTATCGCTTATTTGTGTACCTTGGCTAATATCGTATTGATTGACTAAAGTACAGCTTCGCTCACCTTGCGTACCACAACCGCCCTCGCTTGTTGATGCACCATAATCGCGCATTTCCCAACCGCTTAATGCAAGTTGCCCGTTACTTTCATAAGGGCCATAAAGTGGGTAGCCATCAGCTGCAAAACCATAAATTGGTGAATGCGCATCGCCATCATCTTCAAGTAAATCAGCTAAGCAGCTCGTGTAAAAATGATGATGATATTCTCCGTTAGCAGCGTGTCCGCCACATACATCCACATCGTATTGTTCGGCAATTGGCGCTAACGTATACCAAACATTATTACCGTAGCTCATACCATCGCCCCAATTAAATATGCTGGTGCCATTAACCATTAAACCAACTGTACCTAGGCCAGTTTCACAGGTTTCGGTGTCAGGTAAATCGGTGGGTGTTATTGGAAAGTACGCTTCTACAGCTTGTTCAGTCGGACAACCAGGTCCTGGAGGCCAATAGCCTGCACCGCCTGTATCATTACAATTTTCAGTGCTGCTGTTATAACCTATGTCTTCACCAAAAGAGATTGTTTGCCCTACTGCTGCT
This sequence comes from Pseudoalteromonas sp. SCQQ13, assembly GCF_015864415.1. NCBI lineage: Bacteria > Pseudomonadati > Pseudomonadota > Gammaproteobacteria > Alteromonadales > Pseudoalteromonadaceae > Pseudoalteromonas > Pseudoalteromonas sp. SCQQ13. Next base: position 115,144 of record NZ_JADYXG010000009.1, read on the forward strand.
GAGGTTACACCGTTATAAAAATCGGTGGCTGCACGTGGGCGGTTATTTAGCGCGTCTACTTGCTCTTGTGTAAGCGTTACGTCATATTTTGGAATATCTGTGGTTTGCACGTACATGTATTCAACGTCAGCATCATCTTGTGCAACGCTAACAACTTCAACTGATTGCACATCTTCAACCACTGCACCATTATTTTGTATATAAGTAGAAGTTGTATCCTTGTTAATTAGCCAACTAGCAAGCTTTGCACTGGTATTGCTAGTATAATCTGATGATGCACGCACAGTAATTGTTACACTATCTATAACAACATCATTAGTGCCATCATCTGCACTGAGTTCAAATATCAGTGCTTCGTCGGTTAATACCTCAGGTGCTACAAACTCTGTTGACGTTGCAGTACTTAAAGATAAACTAACGGTTGTGCCCGATGTTTGCGACCAGCTAACCGATACTTCACCATCATCTTCAACCGTAGCGTTTAAATAAACGGTATCACCCGCATTAACTATTTGATCAATACCCGCATTAACTGTTGGAGCTGCATTACTGACTATTTCGCCTTCAATAGTTGCACTTGTTGAATCGCTATTACATGCGCTTAAAGCGATGCAAAGTGCACTTAATGCGAATAACTTAGCTACATTCGAGGTTTTTGTTTTAGAGTGCGTTTTCAATGTTTGAACCTTTACATTAACGTTTAATAAAACAAAGTTAACAAGTAAAAGTGCAAACAATGTGCACAAACTAAGGAAGAATCTACATTAAAATTACAATTGTGGCCTTTTGAGCACAAATTTATCTTTGGTTGTACTAAAGTAATCGCCGCCCATTTTGCCCACTGCATTTAATAATTTGGGATCAATATAGCCATTACTCATCACGCTATCGTTTATACAAATACCCACTACATCCAATAACATCATTTTTCCGCCGCCAGGCTCATTGGAAATGCTAATAACCTCGCGTAACTTACATTCAAACCGTACTTTTGAACCGGCAACACTTGGCGCGTTAACTAACAGACTTGGAGCTTGGGCGATGTTAGCTGCATCAAATTCACTTATATCACTAGGATAATTTGCACAACTTTGATTCATTTTTTCAACTAGCTCTTGGCTAACTATATTAACCACACATTCTTTAGTTGCCATTAAATTACTGAGCGTATCTTTATCCGTTTTATCACTTGGGTTTACTTGCGTAACGCTTAAAACAGGTGGTTTGCAGCTAGCCACAGTAAAAAATGAATAAGGCGCAATATTCGCAATACCTTCACTATTTAATGTGCTTATCCATGCAATTGGTCTAGGGCTTATTGCGCCTACTAAGTAGGAGTAAACATTTTGACTGGTGTTTTCGGTTAGATCTAAAAACATACTTTTCCCTTTAATACATTAAAACTAAATCTTAATTCAAAGTAGTTACGTATAGGCTTGGCTGACTTAGCTAAATAACAAACTAATTTTTATCTCCATTTAAAGCAATAAACAAATTATATGAAAATAAACATAGTGTGGTTTAAACGCGATTTACGTCTTAGCGATCATCAACCATTAAAAAATGCATTTAGTAACGGCTTACCTACCCTACTACTTTATAACTTTGAGCCATTAATGCTTGAAGATGCACACTACAATGAGCGGCATTGGCGCTTTGTATATCAATCAATAGTTGAGTTAAATAATCAACTAACACGCTTTAATGCCTGCGTTTATATATTTAATTTAAACATGGGTGACTTACTTGAATCGTTAAAGACGCAGTTTGAAATAGTTAATATTTTTAGCCATCAAGAAATAGGTTTAAACAATACCTTTGAGCGCGATAAAGCCATTAAAGTGTGGTGCCAACATAACCGCATTAATTGGCAGGAGTCGCAAACAGGCGCAGTAATTCGCGGCAAAAAAAATCGTAATAATTGGAACGAGCGCTGGCAGCAAACAATGCAAGCACCTATCGCGGTTCCTAATTGGAAAAGTATAAAAACAATTACCCTCAATAATTACCAAGCACCTGAGCTGCCAAGCGCTTACACCCAAAATCACGACAGTTTTCAACAAGGCGGCCCGCTGCAAGCACGCACTGTATTACAGAGCTTTTTTGCCGAGCGCGGTAAAGGTTATCAAAAAGGAATATCAAGCCCAAGTTTGAGCCAAGTACATTGCTCTCGGCTCTCGCCGTATTTAGCCTGGGGGAACATTAGCCTTAGGCAAGTGTACCAAATGGCCTTTGACAAATATCATTCAAAACATCCTGATAAAAAAGGCTGGAAGCGCCCACTTGCTGCGTTTGTATCGCGCTTGCATTGGCACTGCCACTTTATGCAAAAGTTTGAAAGCGAATGCTCTATGGAGTTTTTAGCACTTAATCCGGGTTATCACGTATTTCCGTATCGTGATGACGAACATGTAAAAAGCGATATTGAACGCTGGGCGCAAGGTCAAACAGGTATTCCAATTATTGACGCTTGCATGCGCTGTTTAAAAGCCACAGGTTATATAAACTTTAGAATGCGCGCCATGCTTGTAAGCTTTGTAACACATCATTTAAATATAAGCTGGCAGCAAGCAAGCTTTCCTCTTGCTAATTACTTTTTAGATTTTGAACCAGGAATTCACTACCTGCAAATTCAAATGCAAGCCTCAGTAACTGGCATTAATACCATTAGGCATTACAACCCAATAAAGCAGTCGGAAGATCAAGACCCAACAGGCGCGTTTATTAAAAAGTGGTGCCCCGAACTTGAAAAACTCCCTATTGAATATTTACACCAGCCTTGGCAACAAACTCCTATGGAAGCGCTATTTAACGATTTTAAGCTAGGGGAAGATTACCCCGAGCCCATGCTTGATTTAACAGCAGCCTCAAAAGCAGCGCGCGAACGTTTATGGCAATACCGCGAGCGAGCAGATGTTAAACGCGCCATAGGAAGTATTCTTAGAAGGCACGTAGCAATTACAGCAAAAACAAGCCAAGTAAAAAATAAAACCACTAACGATGGCTCATAAAAAGCAAAGCTTACCTCAAAAAACATGCCCCATTTGCAATAAACATTTTACGTGGCGTAAAAAATGGCAACGCGACTGGGACAATGTTATTTACTGCTCAAAGCGCTGTAAGTGCAATAAGCAATAATAGCTGGCGCTCATCTTGCACTAACCTTATAAATACAACGCTTTTTAGCTATTTTGTGATTATTTTTGCAAATAACACTCACCTAGTATGAAAAGCTTACCGCCAATGCAATAAGGAGAAGATGATGACAATTAAAAAATCTGCAAACTCAAAATGGTCTGGTGATATTAAAACAGGTAAAGGGAGTATTTCTACGCAAAGTGGCGCGCTTAATAATCAACCCTACGGATTTAATACCCGCTTTGAAGATAAACCCGGCTCAAACCCTGAAGAATTAGTAGCTGCGGCGCACAGTGCATGCTTTAGTATGGCATTATCGCTAGCATTAGGTGAAGCAGGGTTTACCGCCGACAACATTGATACCAAAGCGGTAGTTAGCTTAGATGAAGTAGACGATGGTTTTGCTGTTACCCACATTGCGCTTGAAGTTAATGCTAAAATTGCTGATATTGCAAACGAGCAGTTTCAAGCTTTATGCGATCAAACCAAAAAAGGCTGCCCTATTTCTAAACTAATGAATGCTGAAATATCACTCAAGGCTGAGCTGAACTAACTATTGTAAATACATTATTAAAACGCCGCATTTATTTGCGGCGCTATATTACATGCGTTTAGTTACATATTACCTAGCTCTATCATCATCGCGGTGTACATGCGCAAGTTAAGCTTTAGCTGCTCAAGGGTAATAAACTCATGCTCAGAGTGTCCGGTGTAACGCTTACCTGGCATTGATGGGCCAAACGATACCGCATTATCAAATAACTTAGCGTTAGTACCGCCGCCAATAGAGACAAAGCCGGCTTGTTGATCACCCGTAAAGTGCTTAAAAATATCAAGTAATTTTTGCGCATGCGGCGCGCCATCAAGTAGCATAGGCGTACCAATAATAGTTTTAACATCATTTAGTGTTACATTGTTAGTGGCTTGCCATTTTGCTAGGGCACTGTCTATTTGCTGCTTTAACACCAACTCTTCTTTGCCCATAGGACGGCGCGCATTTACACTAAGCGTTAGGGCATTTCCCTCTCGTTCAATCACAGTAGGTGCCACTGTCATTGGCCCCATAAAATCATGTTTATAGGCAATATCGCCAAACTGTTTGCCATGAATATCTAAACCAATTAGCTGATTTACAAAGTTAATTAACTGCCCATCGCTATTATTTTCAAGCACTAGACCTTTAAATATTTCGGCTAAATAAGCAATTGCGTTAACACCCGACTCTGGCTCTGATGAATGCGCCGATACGCCTTTTACACTAATTGCGACAGCAGTATCGCTTTGCTGAGCAAAGTTAAACTCTACTTGCTTAAGCGTACTGGCTTTGGCTTTTAATTGAGTAAGTAACTTAGCATCGGCATTATGCAGTACTAGGCTGGCGTCTTCTGGTATTTGGCTTACAAATGCACCACCTGCAACATCACTAACATAAACGCCTGTTTTTGCCGAGGTAGCATTGAACGTTGGCGCAATTAAACTCCACCCTTTTTCAGCCACCACTACCGGGTATGACGCATCAATTGTTACTGCGTACTTTGGCTGCTCATAGGTTTTCATAAACTCAGTAAGCGGGCCCCAATCAGACTCCTCAGCAAGGTAAATCATTAACTCAATACGGTTATTAAGCGTTATGCCTTTATCTTTAATGGCTTTCATGGCGTAAAGCGCTGTCGCTATTGCGCCTTTATCGTCTTCGGTACCGCGGCCAATTAAGCGCCCAGGCTCTGATGTTGTATCAATAATAAATGGGCTTTGCTGCCACTTACTCGCATTAGCTGGTTGCACGTCGCCGTGTGTTACTACGGTTACTTTATCGCTTTGTTCCCCAAGTCCAATTAATACTGTGTAGCCTAAATCCTGATAATCTAAACCCAGCTCGGCCGCTTTCATTTTGAGTAAGGCTTTAAAACCAATAAAGTCGGGATTTTGTGGTGCGCTAATATCGCTTTTATTCACAGTAGGAAATGATACTAAATTGGTTAGTGTATGTACCTGGGCGCTTTGGTAGGTATTTACGGCATAATTGGCAACACTATCAATATTTTTATTTAACTGTGCTTGGGCACTAAACGCAAATAATGCAACACTGGCTAACGCTAACTTTTTCAAAACAATTCCCATTTAATTAATCACTAAGAAACATAATTATAACCTTGTGCATCTCACACAAACAGCGCTTTGCGGTAAAGTCACATAACAACCAGTGCAATTAGTTAAATATTTATATAGTTGCTTTTATACTTGGTGCTATATAATGCGCGCCTTAAAATTATGAGTATTAAATATGAACCGTCGCAAAAAAATCGTTACTAAATTTCAAAAGAAAGATAAGCGCACCAATGCCAAATTACATAAAAGCAAAAAACCAGGTTATGTATCAAAAGCTGAGCGCGAAAAACTTGAAAAACTTACTGACGAAAAAGTAGAACAAACAACTGAGCAAACCGCTGAACCTGAAGCTGAGCAACAATAAGCGCTTTTAGGCGCTTATTGCTTTAAGTTTTTACGGATCTATTGTGGTAAAAGTAGCGTATCGCTCAATAACCTACTACCACAGTGGTAACTATTAATTTAAAAGCCATAGTAAATTTATATAGCCCTTCTATTTACCGTTTCAACCTTAAAACGCGTAGCTTAATGCTAAATTTAATGATCTTCCTTGTCCTGCTAATTGTGTAAAGCCGGTTGCGTTATCTTGTTTAAACCCCGCAATGCTAACCCCACCTAATGGTAGTTGGTAATACTGATCAAATAAATTTGTTACCTCAACACTTAGCGTAAATGCATCCCACACTGTTTTAGAACTTAAATTAACTAAATGATAGCTATCGGTTTGGTTTTCAAAGCGGTTGTTATCTACTCTCGTTTTAGTATCGACCCATTGCCATAAAAGTGAGTTTTCAACATTACCAACTTGCTGGCTAATACCAAGCTGGGTTTGCAATGGTTTAATTTGATAAAGCGGCTGAGTGCTAGAGTTACCGTCGCGTTTGCCACGGGTGTTAGTTATATTTGCTTTTAACTGCCACTGACCTAACTGTTCAGATTGATAAATACTGGCACTTAAATCTACTTTAGCGCCATATAAAATGGCGTCTACATTAGTAAACTGCAAAATATTGCGACTATTACCGTCAATACCTGAACTATTAAAGTTTCTTACTATGTCAGCATCAATATAATCATTCACATCGGTATACCAAATATTAGTACTTACACGCCAGCTGTCGTCTTTTGCCAATTTAGTATAAGTAGCACTCATTGTATGTGCGGTTTCAACGCCAAGATCTGGGGTGCCAATATAACCATTACCATCGCCGTACCAGCCAATCATGGTGGTTGCCATATTGCTAACCCCCCAACTGTATCGCTCGTATAAGTTTGGCGCGCGATTTTTACGAGCAATACCAAGTTGCAGTTCATCAACGTTAGTTATTTGGTAATTAATTAATACGTTTGCATCAACTACAGTATCGGTTTTATTTCTACTCCCTGCATTAAACGTATTTGCTGCTATAGCGTCACTTGGCCCTATATGCATACCGCCCATGTGCATACCTGTGTTATATGCCTGTACTTCACTTACTTGGGTATTTATATTTTCAATACGCACACCCGTGTTTAACCATAGTTTTTTACTATTTTGGCTTTCATATTCTGCAACAAGTGCAATGCGTTCACGCTTTCCATTATTAATATTTTTATAGTCGTTTGGCCCCATCATGGCCGAGCCTGTAATACTTGGCCACCAATCATCAATACTATAATGGTAATATTCTTGAGCTAGCAATATGCTGCTATCGTTATCTAAATTTATACGCCATTTTAACTGGCTGCTTATATCTTCTGCGTCGGTTTTCATTGGCATCATGCCGATTTTTTCTGCGCTAAAAAATCCCATATCGTGTTTTACGCTATGCCAATTTACTTGTCCTGCAAACTCGCTGCTCGCAAATGCTCGTTTGTATTGCGCTGTAACCCCGTAACTGGTGTTATCTGTCATATCCATATACTGATTAGCAAAGCCTTGATACGGAATTTTTTGATGACTAAGCTTAACTACAACCTGCTGTTTATCGTCGCGTATAGCTGCGGTTAAACTGTGATTTTGGGCGCGATACAACGTATCAAGCACTACATCGCCGTTCCCGTCTTCATAGCTGTTTGCATCACTAAACGAGCCCTGATAATTAACGCTAAGTGTATTACTTGCTAAACGTGCACCTACTCCAAAATTACGACCATTGTCAGCAGTGCTGTACTTTGCCGATACATAACCAGAATGCCATGCTAAATCGCTATTTTGAGTGTATTGCGGTGCAATAGAGTTAACACTTATTACACCTGCTATATTATCGCCACCTGCACTTACCGGTGATACACCGGCAACCACATGATAAGACGTAACTTGGTTCGCCGAAATGTAAGACAACGGCGGATTCATTTGATTAGCGCATGCCGCCGTTATTTCTGCGCCATCAACTAATACTTTTACTCTGTCGCCCATTAAACCATTTAAAATAGGTAAATTAGATACGCCACCAGCAGCTGAAAAATCGACACCTAAATCACTTAATAGCGACTCTGTAGAGCCAAGTGCTAAATGTTTATTTTGAGCATCCCCATGTACTTCAATCACTTCTAAAGATGTATCGTCGGCAAATACTAAAGGTGATAAAAGCCCACTTGTTAAAAACACTAAAGGTGAGAGTAAGTAAGGTGTACGGTATATTATTTTATGCGCCATTATTTTATTCTTTGGACTGCTATTATTAATGACGTAATTATACTGGATTCACCTTACTTGCATGCGCGACATAATGTCGCACTTTATTAACTATAATCAGTATTTTTAGCCAAGCTTATCTTTTTATATTAGGTTATTTGCCTCTCTAAATTAACCACACGACATTAAGATTTTATTAAAGTAATTAATTTACCTTTAACGGCCAGCTAATAGATGACGCCCTATGTTATTTGGCTTAAAATGGCCGCCTATTTATTCCCAGCATTTACAACAACACTTCTTTTGCTTTTTTCGCAGCAACAACACTTTACAGTTTGCTTGTTGCCCTAGTTTTTATGAATTAAACATTAATCTCAAAGGATTTTTATGACCGCTAATGTAGCGCCGCCATCTAATCAACTTAACCGAACAGCTATATTAATCGTGCTTGCGCTCGGTACTTTTATTTTAGGGTTATCTGAATTTTCGATGATGCCTATGCTGCCACTGATCAGTGAAACTTTTGGCTCAACGCCTTCGCAAAGTGGCTACGCTATAAGCGCTTATGCTTTAGGTGTTGTTGTTGGTGCGCCCATTTTAATGTTAACTACTGCAAACATGAGAAAACGCAAAGCGTTGCTTATATTTTTAAGCTTAATGTGTATTTCTAATAGCTTAAGCGCTTTTGCAACGTCACTTGAGCAATTGGTATTGTTTCGCTTTTTAAGTGGCTTGCCCCATGGTGCTTATTTTGGTGCAGCTATTTTATTAGCCTCTGAAATTGCCCCTGCAGGTAAGCGTGCAAGCTTTATGTCGAAAGTTTTTATGGGTTTGACCATTGCCACCATTGTTGGCGTACCTGTGGTAACTTTAGTAGGGCAAAACTTAAGCTGGCGTTACTGCTTAGCCGGTGCAGGTGTTTTAGCTTTTATTGCTTTTATTTTTGTATATAAAGTTGTGCCAAATATTGAAAACACTAAACCATCTAATTTACTTAATGAGTTTGGAGTATTAAAAAACAAGCTGGTTTGGTCTATTTTGGGGATTGTAATTATTGGTTTTGGTGGGGTATTTTGTATTTATACCTATGTTGCCGATACTATTTTAGAAGTAACCGAAACAGCGCCCTACACCATTTCGATTGCTATGGTGATGTTTGGTATTGGCTCAACATTAGGTAATTATGTATTAGGTAAAGCGGCAGATAAATCTGCAATTAAAACAACTGGCTTAGTACTGGTTTGCACTATTGTATTTGCCTTTGCTTATGTAACCGCAAGCTATAACATTTGGCTGCTTTATGGGGTTATATTTTTTATTGGCTGCAGTTTAGGTTTAGCAACGCTAGTACAAACCTTACTAATGGATGTGTCTCCTAATGGGCATGCCATGATAGGCGCGTTAGTACAGTGTGCTTTTAATGTTGCTAATGCAATTGGCCCTTGGGTTGGAGGCATTGCAATTGCGCAAGGTGCCGCGCCAAATCAAACAGGCTATGTTGCCGCTGCTCTTTTTGTTGGTGGGTTTATTATGTGGTTACTTAGCTACTTACAAATGAGCAATAAATCGTTTGTAGCAAAAGAGGCTTAATAGTTAACTAAAAAGAGCCGCTAATTTGCGGCTCTTTTTATTTTTAATTACTAAGTGTAATTAAACACTTAACGATGCCATATCAATAACAAAACGATAACGAACGTCAGACTTTTCCATTCGCTCATAAGCTGTATTTATTTCATCAATATTGATCATTTCACATTCGGGTAAGACATTATGCTCGCCACAAAAATCAAGCATTTGCTGCGTTTGTGCAATACCACCAATAAGTGAGCCTGCAATACGGCGACGCCCCATTAATAATGGCACTGTGCTTAGCTCATCAACCGGGCCAACCTGACCAACAATAACCAGCGTACCATCAATATCTAGCAGTGGTGTGTAAATAGATAGGTCATGCTTTACCGGTACAGTATCAATAATAACGTCGAAGGCTGACTGCGCACTTTTCATTGCATCATCGTTTGACGACACTAAATAATGCTGGGCACCTAGTTTAACCGCATCGTCTTTTTTAGACTCACTACGGCCAACTACCGTAACGCTTGCGCCCATAGCGACAGCGTTTTTAACCGCCATATGGCCAAGACCACCTAAACCAACTACAGCAACACGACTGCCTTTTTTAACGCCCCACTTATGTAATGGCGAGTAGGTAGTAATGCCTGCACACAACAGCGGTGCAACACGCGACAGCTCTAAGTTTTTAGGTACTGAGAGTACGAACTCTTCACGCACTACAACATGTTTAGCATACCCACCTTGGGTCATATCGCCGTTAACACGATCTGTTCCTGCATATGTGCCTACCATGCCTTCACGGCAAAACTGCTCTTCGTTATTATCGCACTGATCGCAACTTTTACATGAGTCGACCATACAGCCAACAGCAACCGTATCGCCTTGCTTATATTTTGTAACGTCGCTACCTACCGACATAACCTTACCAACAATTTCGTGTCCGGGTACTAACGGGTAGCGACTACCGCCCCAATCATTACGTACCGCGTGCAAGTCTGAATGACAAACTCCACAGTATAATATTTCAATTTCTACATCGTTATTTCGTAAATCGCGGCGCTCAAAAGAAAACTCGGTGAGTTCTGAACCTTGGCTTTTTGCTGCATATCCTACTGTTTTCATAATAACTCCATAGTATGTTAAAAATATAAATACCAAATAAGTATACTTGCTTAGCTGTGAACACTAACTGATGATAAAAAACCCAAGCCGTACGCTTGGGTTCCATTTGATTGCTGATAACTTAATTGTTAGTAACTTAGCATTTAGGTTTGCCCTAATTATTTTGCCAGTACCGCGTTTAATTCATCTACAAATGTATGAATACGCTCTGCATTTTTACCTAAATCACTGCGACCAATACGCGACTTACTACGAATATCAACAAAACGCTGAGAGCCTTCATCTTTAATACGCACCACTATGTCGTCTTTAAAACCAAACCAGGTGGTGGTCTCGGTTGCTTCAACAATCCCTTGGCTGGCATCGCTATTAACTAACTCCCAACCCAAATTTTTAATCGCTTGCACTGTAGCCACTACTAGCTCACTTTTTGGGTAAGCATAATTAAGGGTAGTCAGTTCTGGGTAAGCTTTAAGCTGTTGCGCAGCCGTTTCTGCTCCGGCATAAGCCACTGGGTTTGGCGCATCGGCACGCAGTGGTGCAATAGCTACAAACTTTGGTGGATTAACTACATCTGTCGAAATATCATGGATTGGCGGCACACTTTTCGCTTTATCCATCATATTAAGTGGCATAAAAATAGCAATACCCGCAAATACAACGGCCACTATAGTACTACTTACAGTGGCTGTTTTACGCATAAATATGACCTGCACTAAAAGTAATACAAGCGCAGCTCCCCCCACGTAAACACCAAACCTAAATCCAGCAAACGCAGTGCCTAATTCAACAACGCCAAATTTATATAATGGCCCGGGCAATACAACCATTAAAAAGGCGATTAAACTCACCAAACTTACTAAAACTTTCATTAATTTACTCCATTACATGAATTTTTTATTCGCAAACAGTTTTATACTGTTTGCGATGGAATTTGGGTTACATTAATAACGAATTAAACCATAAAATCTAATGTCGACTGATTAAAGTATCTTAAGTTTGGAAATATATCACCTAATTCTGATGCAGGAACACCAAACCACTTAGCTAGTGTGGCAAAATATTGCTCATTTGCAACACTTGGTATTAATCGCCCTCGGCCGGTATCTTGTGGTCCGCCTAAATGTTGAGTTAATAACTCCCCATATATATTGGCGCCTTTAACTGCGCCTCCCATAACGATTTGGTTTCCTGCCCAACCATGATCCGTGCCATCGCCATTAGATGTTAGCGTACGGCCAAAGTCCGACATAGTAAACGACGTTACTTTGTCAGCCATATTCAGCTCATTCATCGCACTATTAAACTCGTTAAGTCCTTGTGCTAGTGTGCTAAGCAATGCAGGGTGAGTATTCAATTGATTATCGTGTGTATCAAACCCTCCCATAGAAACAAAAAACACTTGGCGCTGCGTACTTAACTTTGCTTGCACACTAATCGCCTTAGTTACCGCAGCTAGTTGCTTCGACAACCCTGTATCGCTAAATGAGGTAATAAGTTCAGGGGCGGCTTCAAGCGCACTATTCATTGTTTGGGTATTTCTAATCGCTGAATTAAAACTATTAGCGTAAGCACCCGTTAATGGATGATTCGTATTACCCATTATACGGTTCATAATATTGGTTACATGCTCAGTTCTTGGCTGATAACCGCCAAAAGCGTTTACTTTACTTATACCGCTTTTATTAAGCGAAAACGCCTTAGTTTGCGCGCCTGTTTGCCAAAGATTGGTGCCATCGAGCGATATGTTTGCAGCAAACTGATCTTGCTGATTTAAGCGTTCTAGCAAACGCGCTCCCCAACCATTATTTAGCGATTCCTTTTCACGACCATACATCCACGCTGCTTGTTGATTGTTATGTGAAAACAAGTGTTGAGGCAGCGGTACTGCTTTATTTTTATAATCGTCAAGTGTGGTTGGTGCAAGCAAAGTACCTACTCCGCCAACAAATGCCAAGTTAGCCGAATCAAACACACTTTGCATGGGTGCAAGCGCTGGGTGCAGCCCTACACCACCAGCAAACGACGAATTAGTATTAAGCGCAATAGGCGAAGCAACCGCCAAGTTTTGCCTGCTTTTTTCATATAAATTTCGTTGCTCGCCCTCTAACGGCATTAGCATATTTAGTGAATCGTTACCGCCATATAAAAATATACATACTAGGGCTTTATAATCACCCAATTCAATAGCATTTGTTGAACCCGTTAATGCTTGAAGTTGTAAGCTGGTTAGCGCCGCTGCCGACACCCCGCCTTTTAAACATAATGACAAAAATTGCCTTCTATTTATGCTCATTATGCCTCTCCTAATACTGCAAATTAAATTCAGGTGAAATAGCAATCATATAAAGTAAATACGATACCCGCTGACGATCTTGATTATCAATAAAATAGGCACTTAAATCGAGTAACGCCTGGCGTGTTTCGTGGCTCATTGAACCGGCAAAATACAACACATTGTACTGTTCAAGTAACGACTCTATGCCATAATTTTTTAGATGGTTCATATCGTTTTTAATATAGACGTATAGTAATTTTGGACTTAAAGATGTTTTTCCTTCAGCCGCATTCCACACTAAATCTGCAAAGTGCTTATTCATTATGCCAATTATTGTAGAGTCATTTGCTATTTGTAACTCTGGAGCAACTAAGCCATCACTACGTAAATAAACAGGTTGGTAATCGGGCCTGTAAAAGTTAAATACTGAGGGCGACTTCATTGGCCCCTGTCCATAGGTATTGTATAAACCCCACGTGTTGTAATAACCGTTACCGGTTTTAGCATCTAGATTTCGCCAAAACTGTATTGTGGTTATCAGTGGCTCTTTTAGTTTCCCTTGATAATTTAAAACACTGCCAAAATGGCGTGCCTCATCATCTAAATAAATAGCCTTTATTACCGCGGCTAAATCTCCTCGTACTCCAGCGCCGTTATCATTAAAAACACGAGCAACACGGGTAACATATTGCGGTGTTGGGTTTGAGGTAATTAAACGCTGTATGAGTTGTTTACTAATAAATGGCGCTACATTATTGTGATTAAATAGGTTATCGAGCGCTATTTGCAGTGTTTCTTCTGGTCCGTAGCCCTCGGGGATAATTTCGCCATTTAACAATGTTTTTTGTTTACTAGAGTGATACTCGCTAAACGCTTTCATTGGATTTACATAATCACGTTTTTTTTTCTTAAAAGTTTCACTAGCTGCAAATGTCCACCCAGTAAAAACGCGCGCAAATCCTTCTATTTGAGCCTGACCGTAGGTGGCAATTGTATTACCTTGCGCATCAAGCTTTGGAGTAGCGTCTAAATTTAACTCTTCAAGGCCTATTGTAAATAACTGCATTACTTCGCGGGCGTAGTTTTCATCTGGGCGAATATTAAGCTCATCATTTGCCTTTTCATTCCCTAAATGGCTTAAAAAAGTACCCATAATTGGCGACAGCGTTACGTCTTCTAGTAGCTCTCTATAGTTACCAAAAGCATGTTTAAGCAAAATATCGTAGTAAGTGATCATGCCCTCGGGCTGATTACCTACATTACTACTTGCATCCGATACAACCAATATTTGACTCAATGCAAAGGCAACACGTTGGCGTAGTTGATCGTCGCTATGCAACACCCCCTTCCACCACGCATCAATCCTATTAATATACTGAAATTTGTTTTCATCAGGGCTTTTCACTAAATAGCTACGATGGTAGTTAATTGGTAACGCCATTTGTTGCTCAAGCCACTGCTGTTCGCTTAACCCTTGAGCTTGGCGTATTTCACTTAATGTGGGGCCCATACTGCCTTGCTGTAATATACGTGCGGCAGCAGTTTCATCCATACTATTACGCGCAACAAAACTCACAGTTTTAACGTTGGTAGCCCCTTCATTATCGGTTGCCGTTACGCTAAAAGCGTACTCCATTGCTGCATGACTTTGCGCATCTGGTAAAGTAATAGTGATACTACTGGCATTTACAGGTGCATTAAGTACTTTAAGCCCCGCAGTTTGTTCCCACACAACACTACTGATAACGCCATCGGCATCGCCAACTGTTGCATTTAAATCAATAGTTTGACCTTTAACTATATCGTTTTTGATATTGGTTATTGATAGGGAGGGGATTTTATTTGTGCTTATAACTGGTGTCTCACCTGAGCCAGAGCCACCGCAAGCACTGATAAAAAAAGCAGAGCTTGCTAGTAAAAAAGTTCTATAGTACATGTAAATTTGTTCTCACCTTTAATTAAAGCACAACAGTGCTTACTGCAATTAACACATCAATTGAAACATAAAAATTACATACTTACTCTTTATTTTTTGTAACCGAAACTTGACTAATTAGCAAAAATGCACAAACTACGGGGGTTAAACTAGCCTGAGCCTTATTATTTATGAAAACAGAAATTAGCTATCGTTTTGAATCTTCTCAAGTTGCCAACCGATTTATACATCTACTTAAAAATTGGCCCATTAATGATGTAAAAACAAAATTATTTAATGGCGGCAATTGCGTAAAGGTTAATTATGACTATGACGAGAGTGGTTTTGACTACACAGTTGCAGAGCTTGACGATTTAGCCGAAACACACGGCGGTAAAGAAATTTAAAAACAATGTTTTTATATTTTGAAGTGTTTTTGGCTGGATCTACTTTTTTAAAACTGATGGATTGTTGATTAGTAACTATAAATTAAACAAAAAAAGCACTATGGTTTAATTAAACCATAGTGCTGCTGTTTATCGTTATTTATCGAAATGAATAACAGTGCGAATACTTTCGCCTCTGCGCATTAAATCGAACGATTCGTTAATATCTTCAAGTCCCATTGTATGGGTAATAAAGTCACTTAACTTAAATTCACCCGCTAAATAACGTTCTACATAATCAGGTAATTCGCTGCGACCTTTAACCCCACCAAATGCTGAACCTCTCCATACTCTACCCGTTACCAATTGGAACGGACGGGTTGAAATTTCTTGCCCCGCACCAGCAACACCAATAACCACAGACTCGCCCCAGCCTTTATGGCAGCACTCTAGCGCAGAGCGCATTAGGTTAACATTACCAATACACTCAAACGAGTAATCAACACCGCCATCGGTCAACTCTACAATTACATCTTGAATTGGTTTGTCGTAGTCTTTAGGGTTAATAAAGTCGGTAGCGCCTAGTTTTTTTGCTAATTCAAACTTACTTTCGTTAATATCTATAGCAATAATTCGGCTCGCTTTAGCCATAGTTGCACCAATAACTGCCGACAAGCCTATGCCACCAAGGCCAAATATGGCTACTGTTGCGCCTTCTTCAACTTTTGCTGTATTCATTACCGCGCCCATACCGGTTGTAACACCACAGCCTAATAAACACACCTCTTCTAATGGTGCAGATTTATTAACTTTTGCTAACGAAATTTCTGGTAATACCGTGTATTCAGAGAAAGTTGAACAACCCATATAATGAAAAATTGGCTGTCCGTCTTTGTAAAAACGAGTGGTGCCATCAGGCATTAAGCCTTTACCTTGAGTTTCACGAATTTTTTGACACAAGTTAGTTTTACCCGATAAACAAAACTTACACTCGCCACACTCTGGTGTATATAAAGGAATAACGTGATCCCCAACTTTTACACTCGTTACGCCCTCGCCAACTTGCTCAACGATACCACCGCCTTCGTGGCCTAAAATAACCGGAAAAATCCCTTCAGGATCATCGCCAGACAAAGTAAAAGCATCGGTATGACAAACTCCAGAGGCAATAACTTTAACTAATACTTCGCCCTTGCGCGGCAGCATTACGTCAATTTCTTCGATAGATAAAGGCTGTTTTGGACCCCATGCTATGGCGGCTTTCGATTTTATAAACTTATCTGACATCTCGTTCTCTCTTAATTAATAAATTATTTAATATAAATGAACGTAAACACGTATTTTAGTTTAGTTCAGTTACCTTAATAATGCGCTGCTGCATATTATTTTTGGCTTAGAATTATGCTATTCATTTTAAAGCAATTAATGGCTATGCCCTTGCGATAGGTTAATCATTGCAATGCCTATGGCCACCAATGCCATTCCTAACCAAGTGGATAGTTCTAAATGCTGTTTATATACAAGGGTAGATAGTAGCGTAACGGTAACAATAGCTAACCCTGCCCACATCGCATGCACAATACCTACAGGCATGCCTTTCATTGCTTGGCCTAAAAAAACAAACGCAGCCAAATGGCCCAATAACACCACTATGCTGGGCAGTAACCTAGTAAAGCCATCTGTTTGTTTTAATGCCACATGCGACATTGCTTCTGCAATAACACCTAAAAATAAAAATACCCAACTCATATTTTTTCCTATTTATTTTGCGAGCTGTTGTATTAATGTCGATAACGTTATATCGACGATTTAACTTATTCACAGCATGTTTGTGTTGATGGCTGCTATTATATTTGTTTCTGTAAAAATGATAATATGCTATTTTTGAAATTAACTTGTACATATAGGTAACAATCATGCAATGGGAAGGTATTAGTGAATTTGTACACGTTGCTGAAAATGCCAGCTTTACGCAAGCCTCAAAAAAAATGGCAATATCTACAGCGCAAGTAAGCAGGCAAATTAGTGCGCTCGAAAACCGGCTGAATGTGAAGCTGTTTTATCGTACTACGCGCAAAGTGTCGTTAACTGAAGAAGGCCGAGTGTTTTATCAGCATTGCCGCAGTGTGCTTGATGGCTTAGATGCTGCAGAGCGGGCTATAACTAATTTACAAACAACGCCCCAAGGTAAAATAAAGCTTACGGCTTCGGTAACTTATGGAGAGCAGCAAGTACTGCCTTTGGTTTCTGACTTTATGCTGCAATATAGTGAGGTCGCGGTTTCTGCTTACTTGAGTAATCAACAAATTGACTTAGTTGAAGGCGGATACGATTTAGCTATACGTATTGGTAAGCTGGCCGACTCGTCAATGATGGCAAAAAAACTCGGAACCAGAACCAGTTATGTGTGCGCATCGCCAGAATATCTGGAAAAACACGGCATACCACATGCAATTTCTGAACTGAGTAAACATAGTTGCCTACTAGGCACGCTTGATTATTGGCACTTTATGGAATCGGGAAAAGAAAAAAACATTCGCGTTGCCGGTAAGCTAAGATACAACAGTGGCTATAGCCTAGCGGATGCAGCATTAAAAGGATTAGGAATAGTACAACTGCCCGATTACTACGTGCAAAATCACCTGCAAAGTGGTGAACTAATTACCTTATTAGATAGCTATCGGGTGCCTGATGAAGGCATTTGGGCCATATACCCTCATAATCGTCACTTATCGCCAAAAATAAGGTTATTGGTCGACTATTTAGCAAAGCATCTTAGTTAGTATTTACGTATTTGAATAATATTAATCTCGAATTTAACTGTGAGGTTAATATTATTACTTCAACTAAGTACACGCTCACATTTTACTTTTCACTTTGTTAGTTGCAATACTGGTTGCAGGGCTATCGGGCCAAAAATGCTTGGGGTAACGCCCTTTCATTTCTTTTTGTACATCGCGATAACTGGTATTCCAAAAGTGCGCTAAATCTTGAGTAAGTTGCAACGAGCGTTTCCCCGGCGACAATAACTCCATCAGCAGTGGCAATTTCCCCTGCGCCAACAACGGCGTGCTGGTCATACCGTATACTTCTTGCATACGTACACTGAGCTTTGCAGGGCCTTCAAGCTGATATTCAATCCTAATATTAGAGCCGCTCGCTACCGTTAAACGCAGTGGCAGTAAGCTTTTTAAGGCACTTTGTTGTTGCCAGTCAAAACAGTTTTGTAATGCCTCAAAGTAGTTAAGCTTTTTAAGCTGCTCCAGAGTTTTAATATCTTGTAAAAATACACCTAGCCACTGCGGTGCCGTTTGAATAAGTTGTTGCTCGTTAATTTTCGGAAACTTTTCGCTCATTAGTTTACTTGCTAAGCTCATTCTAATTAATAGTTGCTCAGCGTCTTTTTGTTCATTAAACAGTGCAAAGCCATGTTTAGTAAATAAATTTAACCATGCTTTGGCGCGCTCACTTTTATCGAGTTTTTGCGCACTTGGCTGGCTAGTAAGGGTAATAGCGCCCAGTTTCACTTCGTCTTGATGGGTAAAGCGTGCGGTTTTTTCATCAAACTCACAGCGAGTTTGCATGCTAAATAAATGCGGCAAATAAGCTTGCAGCTCAAATGGGCTAAGTGATGTGGCACTAAAAATACGCCCGCCTTTGTGCCCGCCCATAGTGGCAATTGCAAGGTAGTCGTCGTTATGCCAGTAATCGCGGTTTAGCTCAGCGCCTGCACCATTGGCAAGTAAGTATCCACTGCCACGCTTTTTCGCGATTCGATCGGGGTAAGCAAGCGCCACCAGCAAGCTTAAGTGCTCGGTATTTAAATCGCCATTTGACTCTTTTACTTTTAAGCGACTTTGCCAATATTTTAATTGCTGCTTGAATACCGGATGTGGCCGTTGTTGTTGGCTATGCAGCGCTAAGCTTAGCTCATTAGCAGTATTAACTCGGCTTTCAAGTAATGCCACCAAATAAATAGCGAGTCGATAAATACCGGGGAGCGCTTGCTCTAATGCCTGCGCTTTTAATAGCATATGCGCCAAACGAATATCAGCGCCAAAGCCTAACATTTTACTGCCCAGCGGTGTGAGCTTACCTTTGCTGTCTATGGCTTCAAGCATGCTAAGTAAGTTACTTGCCTGTATGCCTTGCTGCTCGGTAGGCTTATCAAGCAAGGTTAGCTCCTCAATGCTTGTCCCCCACTGCTTAGCTTCTAGCATTAGTTGGCTTATGTCTGATGTGAGTATTTCGGGATTGTCGTGACTATTACGGCGCTCAAAAGTTTGCTTAGAGCCAAGCCTATAAACCACACCTGGCTCTATTCGCCCTGCACGCCCTGCACGCTGCACTGCCGATGAGCGCGATATGCTTTGTGTTGTGAGTTCAGTAACACCGGTTTTTAAATTAAAGGTCGCGGCGCGGCGTTTACCGCTATCAATCACAATCCTTATGCCTTCAATGGTTAAGCTAGTTTCGGCCACATTGGTAGTAAGTACCACCTTGCGCATCCCTTCAGGCGCAGGAGCAATAGCTGCTTGCTGGTTGGCTTTATCTTGCTCGCCAAATAGCGTTGCCACTATACAATTGTTTGGTAAGTCAGTGAGTGCTTGTTGTACCCTGAGTATTTCGTGCTGCCCTGGTAAAAACACCAACGCGCTGCCTGTTTGCTCACTCAGTGCTTGTTTTATAATAGTGGGGATTGCATCAAGCCAGCGGCTTTCATCTTTTATGGGTATATATACTTCATCTATTGGATAGCTGCGCCCATTTGATTGAATTACAGGGCAAGCAAAAAACTCAGTGTAGCGCTGGGTATCAAGGGTTGCCGACATCAACATTATGGTTAAATCTTCGCGCAGCGCACTTTGGGTCTCTAACGCAAATGCCAATGAAGTATCGGCTGCAATAGAGCGCTCATGAAACTCATCAAATATCAGTAAATCAACATCGCTAAGCTCAGGATCGTTTTGCAGCATGCGGGTAAGCATACCTTCGGTAACTATTTCAAGGCGCGTATTAACACTTACTTTGCTCTCACCTCTTATACGCAGGCCAACACTTTGGCCAACACTCTCGTTTTGACACTTTGCCAAGTAACTAGCAATATTACGCGCAGCTAAACGACGCGGCTCTAGCATTACAATACGTTTAAAGTGCCCGTCGCGCATAAGTTGCAGCGGCAACCAAGTAGACTTACCTGCACCCGGCGGCGCTTGCAGTAGCGTAATTGGGTTGCTTTGTAATGTTATTACGAGTTGTTGATATATGTTTTGAACCGGCAGCACAGCTATTTACCCTAAATTGCTTTACCGGCATTGTAACAAAAAACCGCAGCGTGACTGCGGTTGATGTTTAATAATTAATACTCTTTTACAAGCAACTAAGCTCATATAGGTTGCCCATTAGCTACCCACTTTCTACCTATTAACTCTCTACTAGCTACCCGATACCATTCTAATTCGCTCTGCGGGTACGCGCAATTGCTGCATTAAATACACTTTAAACGACTCTGCATAAGGCTGATCATCTACGGCTTTTTGCATGCATAATAGCCAAGCTTCACTTTCGGCAACGCCTACCGCCAAGTGTTTATGCGCCTGTGGAATGTTAATGCTGCCAAAATGATCCGCGTACAGCTTAGGGCCGCCCATCCAACCTGACAAAAAGTAAGCTAACTTTTTACGCGACTGCGACAAGTCTTTACTGTGCATATCTCTTATGTGCTTAGCCTCTTTTAACTGTTGCATATAATCATAAAATGCATCAACCAGCTGGGTAATACCTACTAACTCCCCCGCCATTTTGTAAGAGCAATCTCCTACGCCATATTCACACACTTTAGTATCCATAACTCACTCATACCGTCTGTTTTATCGCAACATAATAACTTAAAACCTATATTGGATAAGCAATTATTACAAACTGCTATGTATATTTTGTATGCATTTAAAGAAGGGCCACATAATTACACCCACCTTTTAGCCTTACTCTATTTATGATTGATCTTAAGCTACTGATATTAATTACAAAAAATATTTATACTTTTTTTGGTATACGACTTGCTACTTTATAGTTGACTGTTAATTTCACTAATCTAAAGTAAGGAGCTACTTATGAACAGCGATCGTATCAAAGGTAATTGGAAAGAACTTAAAGGTAAAGCGCAACGTAAATGGGGCGAAATAACCGACGATGATTTAGATAAAATTGAAGGTAGCCGCAAAGAGTTAGTTGGCAAAATTCAACAGCAATACGGTAAGTCGAAAGAAGAAGCCGAACGCGAAGTTGATGAATTTGAAAAAGACCATTCATTTTAGCTATTAGCTACTTAAAAATAACCGCCATTGTTGAGGGCGTTCAGAATTCTGTGTCAGCTTAAATTGCTAAATATCTAGCACACCATCTAACCTACCTTCGAAGTGGATGGCCAATTGCGACAATGTCAGATTCCAGTTATGGATTGGCATTGTCCATTTCTTTGAGGCATTTAATATGCCTGTAACACATAACTATAACGACCATTTTTAAACGTATAATTATGATTGCCACCACTGCCTTCAAATGTAATATCGCCATTTAGTAAAACCATATCAGGCTTGTCGCTTGGCTTTTTATCAATACCCCACGCTGCATAACGAAAATTATGATCGCCTAAATCATCAACACGAATATGGTAGTTAGCTGTTTTCCAATCAAGTACTGGCTTTTCAAAAGTATTGATACTTGCATGCAAAGATTGCTTACCTTGTTTTATTAAGCTTTTAGCAAGTGCCTGCTCTTTAGCGTTTTGGGTATTTACAGCAATAATTTTACCGTCGGTATCTACCCACATAACGCCGTTATTGAGCATAATACCGCGCCAACCTACACTATCCCAATCGGTATCAATGTTTGAACTGGCAATAACTGCGGTGAGTTCATCGTCAAACACTTCATCAAAGCGGTTAATAAGCTCAGCCTCATCTTTAATGTCAGGTATAGGATATCGTCGTTTTAATGGGTAATAAACAAGCGAGGTAATAGCTGCTTTATCGTCACCCTCAAAGGCAGCAATAACAGGTAAAGTGAACTCGTGATATTTTTGCTCAAGAGAACATAGAATGACACCCACCCTAATAATTAATCCCTTTGATGTTTATCTAAATAAACATTGCTGAGCTTAAAACCCTATTAGCTTTAACAATCTCTCTGCTTATTTAAATAATATTCAAATAACGCTGTTTTTATTCATTTTTAGGCATGCGAAATACTCTGCTTTCACAGTGAGAGGGAATTACGGAGAGTTTTTGAAGTGAAATTTTAAGCCAGTAGCTTTTCGCAGTTACTAATGTTGGCGCGCCGCTTTCTGTTTAGGTGTTCGCAGTATCCTTCGTGCGACGCTGGGCGACCTACTGCGCCATGAAATACGCGACTAAATTGTGTGGTGAGTTTTAGCCAGTTTTCGGGGGTAATGTTTACTCTTTGTAACAGGGGTAAAGTGCTGCTTTCGATATAGCCTGCTTTACCTTCGCGTATACAACGCCCGGTTAATTCTACTAGTTCAAGGTAAGATTTAAGCGCAAAGGGTAATCCTTTTGCCATGTGCTTTTTTGATTTACCTGAAAAGCGCAGGAGTTGCTTCGGTTGCTTACCTGCAGTGGCACTTTCAATGCGTATTTTTACGCTGGTATGCTCTGATGTTTCTGGTGTTGTTGATGCCTTTGCTCTTATTGGGTTTAAATCAACATATGCCATACAGGCGATTAATGCCGCTTCATCTAAGAGGGCTTGTGATTTAAAGCGTCCCTCCCAAAACCGTCCGGTACAGTTATCTTCTTTATTAGCTCTGCGCGCAATGTCTTCATTTAATAGCCGCATAAACCAACTGATATTAGCTAAGCGTTCTCGGTATTCAATGATTGTTTCATTTAGAAAGAGCCATTCAATTTTGCTTAGCTCTTCGCCTTGCAGGTATTTGTTAGTGTGTACAGTGCCTTTACAAAGCCTGTGCCACCGCTGAATAATGGCTTTATCGGTTAGTCGCTTGGCTTTTTTATCATCAACATAGAGTACTAAATGAGTGTGATTGCTCATTACTGCATACGCGCACACATCGATACAAAATACGTTAGCGAAGGCAAGTAATTTGCTTTCAACCCACTCTCTGCGATGTTCATACGATTGATTAGTAAAGTTGTCTACGCCGCATAAAAATGCACGGCGTACACAGCGCGAAATACAGTGATAGTATTTTGTATCGACCAAACTAACCTGACGTTTTCTTGCGATAGCCATGTGACACCCTGCTTAATTATTGCACTAAACAGAGCATAGTTAATTACACTGATATTACAAATATTAAGGTGGGTGTCTGTTCAATTTGTTACAAATATTAAGGTGGGTGTCTGTTTAATTTTTACCATGGTATTATTTATAAGATCTATATAATTATTGGAAATTAATTTAATGTTAAGATGCTTCACCGCTATATCTACAATATTGTTACTCTCTGGTTGTGCTAACAATGCAATTGTTGAGCTTCAAAAACTAGATTCAAAAAGTTTAACAAACAAAAATATACAAATAATCGATGATGGTAAAACTAAAGATTCAATTAAACATATCATTGCTGGCAAGTTAGATAAATACGGCTTTAAATATCAAATTGTCGATATTTCACAGTCTAACTCTAACGTAACAAATAACCCTAAGCTGACTTACTCTGCAAACTGGTGGTGGGACATGGCTAGTTATATGCGCTATTTGAACATTGAGATAAAAGACAACAGCCAAACTATCGCACTGGTAAAAATTGACACCGTGAAGTGTGGTGGTTTTGACAAGTTTGGTTCAGCCCAACGACGCACTGAGATCACCTTAGATTTACTCCTAAGTGACTTGAGCAAAGAAGAAGCCAATGAACTGATTTGTCTTGGTGGCCAACCCAAAAACTAATCTAAAAAATTGAATAATAAAATTAATGTGTTGTGGCCAATTAATTCTAGACTCTGAATTAATTTGCCACAATAGTTGTTAAAAACGAGCCAAATTTGGCTCGTTTTTGTTTTACTGATAACTGACCGCTCCGCTCTATTCCGGATCATACCCTAAGTTAGGCGATAGCCACCTTTCAGCTTCCTCTAACGTCATATTGGTTCGTTTAGCGTAATCTTCAACCTGATCTTTTTGTACTGCGGCTACTGCGTAGTATTTTGCCTCTGGGTGTGAGAAATACCAGCCCGAAACAGCAGCCCCTGGCCACATGGCGTACGAGCTGGTTAGCTGCATGCCAATACGTTTTTCGGTGTCGAGCAACTGCCAAATTTTCTTTTTCTCGGTGTGCTCTGGGCACGCTGGGTAGCCTGGCGCAGGGCGAATACCTTGGTAGTTTTCACGTATTAGCTCATCGTTTTCTAGGTTTTCATCTGGTGCAAAACCCCAGTATTCTTTACGTACTTGCTCGTGTAGGTACTCGGCAAACGCTTCGGCGAGCCTGTCGGCAACGGCTTTAATCATTATTTTGTTGTAGTCGTCTTGCTGGGCGTCAAACGCATTAGCTAGGTCGTCTTCTTCCAACCCCCCCGTTACTGCAAATGCGCCAAAGTAATCTGGCGTACCTTTTGGGGCTATGTAGTCGGCTAGGCAGTAGTTAGCAAAGTCGGTTTTTTCGGTTTGCTGGCGTAAATGGCACGAGGTAGTTAACACCTCTTTGCGTGTTTCGTCTGTGTATATTTCTATGTCGTCGCCAACGCGGTTTGCCGGAAATAAACCAATTACACCCAGTGGTTGCAAGCTGCCTGCTTTTTCAAGGTCGTCTAACATGTCGTTGGCGTCTTTAAATAAGCTTTGCGCTTGCTCGCCAACTACTTCATCGGTCATTATGCGCGGGTATTTACCAGCAATTGACCAGGTCATAAAGTATGGCGTCCAATCTATGTATTTACGCAGCGTAGTTATAGATACATTTTTAAACTCTTGCACGCCAAGCTGTTTAGGCACTGGTGGTGTGTAGTTATCCCAATCGAGTTTTGCGGCGTTATCGCGAGCACGCTGAATTGTCACTGGTTTTGAGCGTGGTTTTTTACGCGCTTGTTGCTCGCGTACTTTCACGTACTCGGCTTGTGTTTTTTCTAAAAAGTCACTTTTGTGCTCTTTCGATAATAAGTTTGAAACCACACCCACTGCACGGCTGGCGTTACTTACATACACTACGCCTTTATCGTACTGAGGCTCAATTTTAACGGCGGTGTGCGCTTTTGATGTAGTAGCACCACCAATTAACAGCGGCAGTTCAAAACCACGACGTTTCATTTCTTTGGCTACGTGTACCATTTCGTCAAGCGATGGGGTAATTAGCCCCGATAAACCAATAATATCAGCTTTTTCGTCGATTGCGGTTTGCAGTATTTTATCAGCAGGCACCATTACGCCTAAGTCGATTACTTCGTAGTTATTACATTGCAGTACTACGCCAACAATGTTTTTACCTATGTCGTGTACGTCGCCTTTTACTGTGGCCATTACAATTTTGCCGTTGGTTGAACCTTCTTCTTTCTCAAGCTCAATGTAGGGATCTAGGTAGGCTACGGCGCGCTTCATTACACGGGCCGATTTAACTACTTGTGGTAAAAACATTTTACCTGCACCAAATAAGTCACCTACTACGTTCATGCCGTCCATTAACGGGCCTTCAATTACGTGAATAGGTTTAGCGGCAGCAGCGCGGCACTCTTCGGTGTCTTCGTCTATAAAGGTAGTTATACCTTTAACAAGGGCATGTTCAAGGCGTTTTTCAACGCTCCAACTGCGCCATTCTAAATCTTCAACGCGCTCGGCTTGTGCCATACCTGAGTATTTAGGCGCAAGCTCTACTAAACGCTCGCCTGCACCGGGGTCAGTATTGAGTATTACGTCTGTAACGGCTTTGCGTAGCTCTTCTGGTATGTCGTCGTAAACGGCTAGTTGCCCCGCGTTAACAATCCCCATATCCATACCCGCTTGAATAGCGTGATATAAAAATACTGAGTGAATGGCTTCACGTACCGGGTTATTACCGCGAAACGAAAACGACACATTCGACACCCCACCCGACACTTTACAGTGCGGCAAGTTTTGCTTTATACGCCGTGTGCCTTCAATAAATTCGACCGCGTAGTTGTCGTGCTCTTCTATCCCTGTGGCTACAGCAAATATATTTGGGTCAAAAATAATGTCTTCGGGCGCAAAGCCAACTTCTTCTACTAATATTTTGTAGCTACGCTCACATATTTCAAACTTTCTATCGGCGGTAGCGGCTTGGCCGTCGGTGTCAAAGGCCATAACTACAGCCGCTGCACCAAAACGTTTAATGGTTTTGGCTTGACGAATAAACGGCTCTTCGCCTTCTTTTAACGAAATTGAGTTAACAATGGCTTTGCCTTGAATGCACTTTAAACCGGCTTCTATTACTTCCCATTTAGAGGAGTCGACCATGATAGGTACGCGAGAAATATCGGGTTCTGAGGCAATTAAATTTAAAAACTTAACCATGGCGGCTTTTGAATCCAACATGGCTTCGTCCATGTTTATATCAATTACCTGCGCGCCGTTTTCTACTTGTTCGCGAGCAACTGTTAACGCGGTTTCATAGTCTTCTTCCATGATCAAACGTTTAAACATGGCGGAGCCGGTTACATTGGTACGTTCGCCGACATTAGTAAATACTGCTATTTTTTGAGTCATGTTGGCGGCTCCTTAATTTAAGTTACAGGCTTCGAGGCCCGATAAACGCATGCGTACTTCAATTTCTGGCAACTGGCGTGGTTTAACGCCTTCAAGCCCTTTTGCAAAGGCGCGAATATGCGCAGGTGTGGTGCCGCAGCAACCACCTACAATATTAATAAAGCCCGACTTACCCCAATCAATAATTTCGGTTGCCATTTCTTTTGCTTCTAGGTCGTAGCCACCAAATTCGTTAGGCAAGCCTGCATTTGGATGCACAGAGGTAAAGGTTTCGCATACACGCGACAACTCTTGCACATATTGGCGCAGTAAATCTGGGCCTAAGGCGCAGTTAAGGCCTATAGAAAGCGGTTTAATATGGCGAATAGAGTTATAAAAGGCTTCGGTAGTTTGCCCCGAAAGCGTACGCCCAGAGGCATCGGTAATAGTGCCGGAGATCATAACTGGTAATGTGCGCCCTGCTTGCTCAAACGCTTCCTCTACTGCAAACGATGCAGCTTTAGCATTGAGGGTATCGAATATGGTTTCGATTAAAATAATATCGGCGCCACCTTCCATCAGTGCCAAGGTCGATTCTACATAGGCAGTAACTAAACGATCAAAGGTAACATTACGATAACCCGGATCGTTTACATCGGGCGACAATGAACAAGTTTTTGATGTTGGCCCAAGTACGCCCGCTACATAACGTGGTTTTTCGGGTGTTTTAGCACTAAACTCATCGCAAAGTAGCCGTGCCAATTTTGCCGACTCTAGGTTTATTTCACGGCTTAGATTAGCCATGTCGTAATCTTCCATCGAAATGGTGGTGGAGTTAAAGGTATTGGTTTCGATAATATCGGCACCGGCAGCTAAAAAGCTACGATGAATATCGGTAATTATTTTAGGCTGCGTAAGGCTTAGTAAATCGTTATTACCGCGAATAAGTACATGCCAATCTTTAAAGCGCTCACCGCGATAGTCTTGCTCTTCTAATTGGTGTGCTTGGATCATAGTGCCCATAGCGCCGTCTAAAATTAAAATTCGCTCTTTTAACGCTGCACTTAGTTCGTCGTGCTTATTTTGGTCATTATTAAGAGGGTTATTCGGCATAGTTGTTAGTCCTTACGTCTTGGCTAACTAAATTAATATCATAGGGTGTAGTTTGGTACACGTAATAATTTAACCAGTTCGAAAAAAGTAAAAAAGCATGGCTTTGCCACGTTTTTGAAGGTTGTTTAGTTGCATCATCATCTGGAAAGTAATTTTCGGGTTTGGGCGCATTGTCGCTTTTTTCGCAATCGCGTTGGTATTCAGCTTTTAACGAGTCGGCGTCATACTCTGGGTGGCCGGTAATAAACACTTGGCTGCCCGACTTATTTTTAACTAAGTAAGCACCTACTTTCTTAGAACCCGCTAGCACGACTAGTTCATTGCAAGCATTTATTTTATTTACATCTACATGGCCATAACGCGAATGCGGTACTAAAAAGGTGTCGTCAAAGCCGCGCGTTAACGCCCCATGTTCAAAATAACATTGGTGCGTAAATACGCCACACAGTTTATCGGTTTTTAAATCGCGCTTTATTTTATAATGATGATAAAGCGCTGCATGCGCTGCCCAACACGAAAAAAGTGTAGACGTAACATGCTGCTCAGCCCAATCTAAAATTGCGGTAAACTCATCCCAGTAAGCTACATCCTGGTACTCTAAATGCGCTAGCGGCGCGCCGGTAACTATTAATGCATCGTAGTTATTGTTTTTTACTTCTGAAAAATAACGATAAAAGGTGTCTAGGTGCTGCTCTGAATTACTGCTACTGCGATGAGTGTCTAGACGCAGTAGTTCTACATTTACTTGCAAGGGCGAATTGGCAAGCAAACGAATAAACTGTACTTCGGTTTCAACTTTATTAGGCATTAAATTAAGAATAGCCAAACGCATGGGGCGAATTTCTTGCGTTTTTGCACGAGTTTGTGGCATTACAAATACGTTTTCTTGGCGCAGGCGAGCAATAGCTGGTAGCTCGTCTTTTACTGTAATTGGCATCCTTTTACTCCTATTCATCAAAACCGAAAACTTATTATGAACAGATAAGAAAAAATATCAACCAATAGATGTATAGATGTCTAAATATCCAAATGAAATTTTTTCATCCTATTTTATAATCGTTTTTGCGCACTTTATAGTTTGTTTGTCGGTTTAAAATTGGCCATTCGTTGACTGCCTCACCCGTCAACCACTACAATAGAGCATTGTAATTTTTATTATTATTTGAAGGTTTTTTCCATGGTTTTACCTGATAAATTTATATTCTCGATGAGTCGAGTTTCTAAGGTTGTGCCACCTAAGCGCACTATCTTAAAAGACATCTCGTTACACTTTTTCCCGGGCGCTAAAATTGGTGTGCTTGGTTTAAACGGCTCTGGTAAATCAACATTGCTACGTATTATGGCCGGTGTTGACCAAGACTTTGAAGGTGATGCCTTTCCACAACCAGGCACTAAAATTGGTTACTTACCGCAAGAACCTGTTTTAGACGAAAGCAAAACCGTACGCGAAATCGTTGAGCAAGCTGTTGGCGAAGTTAAATACGCGCTTAAACGCCTTGACGAAGTGTATAACGAATACGCCATGGAAGACGCTGACTTTGACGCACTTGCAAAAGAGCAAGGCGAGCTTGAAGCGGTTATTCAAGCGCACGATGGTCACAACATAGACAACGTTTTAGAGCGCGCTGCCGATGCACTACGTTTACCTGAGTGGGATGCTAAAATTGAGCACCTTTCGGGTGGTGAACGCCGCCGTGTTGCTATATGCCGACTGTTACTTGAAAAACCAGACATGCTTATTCTCGATGAGCCAACTAACCACTTAGACGCTGAGTCGGTTGCCTGGTTAGAGCGCTTCTTACACGATTACGAAGGCACAGTTGTGGCGGTAACGCATGACCGTTACTTCCTAGATAATGTAGCAGGTTGGATTTTAGAGCTTGACCGTGGTGAAGGTATTCCATGGGAAGGTAACTACTCTTCGTGGTTAGAGCAAAAAGATGCGCGCCTACAACAAGAGCAAAAATCTGAAAAAGCACGTCAAAAGTCAATTGCGCAAGAGCTTGAATGGGTTCGTTCAAACCCTAAAGGCCGCCAAGCTAAGTCAAAAGCACGTATGGCGCAGTTTACCGAAATGCAGCAGTCTGATTATCAAAAACGTAACGAAACCAACGAAATGTTTATTCCGCCTGGCCCACGTTTAGGGGATCAAGTGCTTGAAATAACTAACTTACGTAAAAGCTTTGGCGACCGTGTATTAATCGACGATTTAAGCTTTAGCATGCCAAAAGGTGCCATTGTGGGCATTATTGGTGCTAACGGCGCGGGTAAATCAACACTGTTTAAAATGATCAGCGGCGAGCAACAGCAAGACAGCGGCAACATCACCATAGGTGAAAGCGTACACATTGCAACGGTTGATCAGTTCCGTGACGGTATGGACGAAAGCAAAACTGTTTTCCAAGAAATATCAGACGGGCAAGACGTACTTAAAATTGGTAATTTTGAGTTCCCAAGCCGTGCTTACGTTAGCCGTTTTAACTTTAAAGGTAACGATCAGCAAAAATTTGTTAAAGACCTATCGGGTGGTGAACGTAACCGTTTACACCTTGCTAAGTTATTAAAAGCTGGCGGTAACGTGTTACTACTCGATGAGCCAACTAACGACTTGGACGTTGAAACACTACGTGCACTAGAAAACGCTATTTTAGAGTTTCCTGGTTGTGTAATGTGTATATCGCATGACCGTTGGTTCCTTGACCGTATTGCTACACATATTTTAGATTACCGCGACGAAGGCCAAATTAACTTCTTTGATGGTAACTACACTGAGTACGAAGAGTGGCTTAAAAAGACGTTAGGTGCTGAGGCAACTCAACCTAAGCGTATTAAGTACAAAAAGATTGGTTAATAGCTAATTTTAAGCTCTAGGCAATAATTAAGCCCTGCATTTATGTAGGGCTTTTGTTTTATAACTATAACTACAAATAGAATTTTATGACCCTAAATCCTCACTTGCCGTTAGTTTATCATCCTAATTACTCGTTTAGCTTTGATCCTAAACATCGCTTTGTAATGAGTAAATTTGCACATTTATACCAGCACGTTAAGCAGTTAGGATTAGTTGGCGATAACTTAGTACAGCCGTTATTAGGTACGCCAGAGGCACTAGAATTAGTACACTGCGAAAACTATATTCACGACCTATATCATAATCAATTAGACGAAAAAGCCATGCGCCGTATTGGTCTACCTTGGTCAAAAGAGCTAATGGCGCGTACCTTTACAGCCCCACAAGGTACACTACAAACCGCTCGCTTAGCCCTTAAACACGGTATGGCATGCCATTTAGCAGGCGGTACACACCACGCGCATACTGATTTTGGCTCAGGCTATTGCATGGTTAACGACTTGGCTTTTACTACGCAAACATTAATTGAGTCGGGTGAGGTTACTAATGTACTTATTTTTGATTTAGACGTACATCAAGGCGATGGCACCGCGGCCATGCTGCAACATCAGCCTTATGCGTATACCTGCTCGATTCATTGCGAAAAAAACTTTCCGTTTCGTAAATCCCCTAGCGATTTAGATATTGGTTTAACTAACAATATGCAAGACGCTGAGTATTTAGGCATAGTTGACGACACCCTACAATTTTTGCTCAAAGAGCTAAACCCCGATTTAGTGCTGTACGATGCGGGAGTTGATGTGTGGCAACAAGACGGTTTAGGCAAACTCGATATTAGCTGGCAAGGTATAGAGCAGCGCGACCATCTCGTACTTAAACGCTGCCTTGAGCACAACACTCCGGTAGCTACGGTTATTGGCGGCGGTTACGACAGAGATCACCAGCGTTTAGCTCAGCGTCATGGCATTGTAGTTGAGCAAGCAGCACGTTTTTAATAGTTTTAGAGTTTTGGTATAAATACATATTGCAGCGGGCGTTAAAACGAAAAAAGGCTCCTCGAATATCTCAGAGCCTTTGTTAACTTTGGAATTAACTCGGTACTATTAACTCGGTACTATTAACTCGGTACTATTAACTAGGTGTATTAACTAGGTATGGTTAAATTAACCGCGACTTAAACTTAATTCAGGGCTAGTAACTGCGGCGCTATGCTTTGATAATCTACCGCCATAGCAATACTAAGTGCAGTAATATTAATAATTGAAAACGCGAACACTTGACGCGCCCAGCCGCTTATATCTATATTACGACGATAGCCCCGCAGCGCCATTAACAGCCACCAAAAACTAGTAATACAGGCAACCGCCATAAAAGCAGCTCCGGTATAACCACTAATAGGTAGCAGCATCACAACCAAGGCATATATGGCAATATAAAGCACAATATGGCGTTTTGCTTTATCAATACCTTGCGCTACAGGTAATACAGGAATACCCGCTGCTTGGTAATCTTTAAAGCGAAAAATAGCAATGGCGTATGAGTGCGGCATTTGCCACAGGCTAAACATTACCAGTAAAATTAATGCCCCCATATCAAACTCCCCTGATACTGCGCAGTAACCAACAACTGGTGGCACAGCCCCCGATAAACTGCCAATAAAAGTGCCATAAACTGAGTTACGCTTCATGTAAAGGCTATAAACCCCTACATAAATAAAGTAACCAAAGGCGGCAAAAAATACTGCTGCAGGAGTGGTATAAGCTATTAATAAACCAAAGCCTATAATCCCCAATACCACCCCATGACATAAAGCAGCCATTGCAGACATTTCGCCCGTTACTGTTACCCGGGTGCGAGTACGCGCCATGGCAATATCTATATCTCGGTCAATCACATTATTAATAGCACAACCTGATGCAACCACTAGCGATAAGCCAATTAAGGTAGCAACCATTAGCCATGGGTTTATATCACCGCGGGAGGCTAGTAAAAACCCGCCCGCTACGCTGATTAAGTTACCCATAATAATACCTGGCTTAGTTACTGATAAATAACGACGAAACATCTTTAGCTCCTAATACATCATCATTGCGTTAGATTCGTAAATAATCCAAACAGATAGCCCAACCACCATAACAATAATTAGGGCACTGAATAAAAACGAGAAGGTACTTGCACGGCCATCTTCGGTAATAAAATTAAGGTGTAAAAAGTATTTTAAATGCACCCAAATTTGTACTACGGCTAGAGTAATAATGCTGTAAAGCGTGGTTGCTTTTGAAAAGTCGCCACTCATTACCATATAAAATGGTATAGCGGTTAAAATTACCGACAATACAAAACCAATTAAATAACTTTTAACACTGCCGTGAGATTCATCGTGGTGATGCTCATTTTGCATTTGCTTTAAAGCATGTGTTTCGCTGTGGCTCATTACATTGCTCCCATTAAATAAACTAGGGTGAATACACAAATCCACACAATATCTAAAAAGTGCCAAAACAAGCTTAAGCAGCTCAAACGCGTTACGGTTGCTTTACCTAAGCCACGTTTAGCAACTTCAATCATCATTACACTCATCCAAATTAAACCTGCGGTTACGTGTAAACCATGCAAGCCAACTAATGCAAAAAACGAGGTTAAAAAAGCACTTTTTTGTGGACCATTGCCATGCACAATTAGGTGATTAAATTCGTAAACCTCCATACTAATAAACACCACGCCTAAACAAAAAGTAACCGCTAACCATATTAACGTCAGCGCCTTTTTTTGCCCTTGCGCGGCTATCATTGCAAAACCAAAGGTAATACTACTAATAAGCAGTGCGGCAGTTTCTACTGCTACAAAGTCGAGTTCAAAAATATCTTTACCCGATACGCCGCCAGCGGTGTTCATAAACAACACCGCGTAGGTAGCAAAAAACGAGGCAAACAATAGGCAATCGGTCATTAAGTAAAGCCAAAAACCAAAAGTAGTATTACTAGAGGTATCATGATGCGCGTGAGCATCATGATCCTGTTTGGTATTTACAATTGCAGAGTTTAAAGTTACTGACTCTTGACTAACAGACAAGGTACTCATGCGTTTAGCTCCTTATCAGTGGCTAAAATAGTGACACTTAAGTTATGTGCTTGTTCAATACGTGCTACTTCGTCGGGCTGCACATAGTAGTCAACATCGCTTGCATAACAACGTTTGATAAATATAGCTATGCCTCCTACTAAACCTGCCGCAGCTAACCACCAAATATGCCAGATCATGGCAAAACAAAATGCGGTTAAACTAGCAGCCATAAGTACCCCTGCCGAAGTGTTTTTAGGCATATGAATTGGGCTATAGCTTATTTTACCTTGATAAGCTTCGCCTTTTTCTTTCATGTCGGTCCAGGCATCAATATCGTCAACATGCGGTATTTGGGCAAAGTTATAAGCCTGTGGTGGTGACGATGTTGACCATTCAAGCGTGTGACCGTTCCATGGATCGCCGGTAGCATCGTCAAGTGCTTCACGGTCTCTAAAGCTCACATACAATTGAATTACTTGGCAAATAATACCAAACATAATAATGACTGCGCCTACTGCAGCTATGTATAACCAAATATTCCAATCTGGGTTATTGGTGTGATTTAAACGACGGGTCATACCTAAAAAGCCTAATACGTACAGCGGCATAAACGCGACAAAAAAGCCAATAATCCAACACCAAAATGCGCCTTTACCCCAGCCTTCATTTAGCTTAAAGCCCATTGCTTTAGGGAACCAAAATGCAAAGCCAGCAAGGTAGCCAAATACCGCGCCACCAATAATAGTATTATGAAAATGTGCGATTAAAAACAAACTGTTATGCAGTACGTAGTCGGCACCAGGTATTGCTAATAGCACCCCGGTCATGCCACCTACGGTAAAGGTAACCATAAAGCCAAGCGTCCACAATACGGGTACGGTTATACGTAAACGGCCACGGTAAATAGTAAATAACCAGTTAAACAACTTAACCCCGGTTGGTACGGCAATAACCATAGTCATTACCCCAAAAAACGCATTAACGTTGGCGCTCGAACCCATGGTAAAAAAGTGATGTAACCACACAATAAAGCCTAAAATAGAGATAGCACCACTGGCGTAAATCATCGACTTATAACCAAATAGACGTTTGCTGGTAAAGGTAGAAATTATTTCAGAGAACACACCAAATGCTGGCAGCACTAAAATATAAACCTCTGGATGACCCCACGCCCAAAATAGGTTGATGTACATCATGGCGTTTCCGCCCAGATCATTGGTAAAGAAGTGAAAATCGAGATAACGGTCAAGCGTTAGCATGGCCAATACGGCTGTTAAAATAGGGAATGATGCGGCAATTAAAATATTAGCCCATGTACAGGTCCAAGTAAAAACCGGCATTTTCATTAAGCTCATACCTGGTGCACGCATTTTAAACACGGTAACTAAAAAGTTCACTGCGGTTAATAATGTGCCAAGCCCTGATATTTGCAACGCCCATATATAATAGTCGACCCCCACCCCGGCACTAAAAGTTAGCTCCGAGAGCGGTGGATAAGCCACCCAACCTGTTTTTGCAAACTCACCAAAAATAAGTGACAAATTAATTAAAATAGCGCCACTGGCAGTAAGCCAAAAGCTTAAGTTATTTAAAAATGGAAAAGCGACATCACGTGCGCCAATTTGCAATGGCACTATAATATTCATTAAACCTATCATAAATGGCATGGCCATAAAGATGATCATAATAACGCCGTGTGCGGTAAATATTTGGTCGTAATGTTCTGGTGGCAAATATCCAGGAGCGCCACTGGTAGCAAGTGCTAACTGAGCACGCATCATAATGGCATCAGAAAACCCACGAAATAACATAATTAACGCTAATAAAATGTACATTACGCCTAAGCGTTTATGATCAACCGAGGTGATCCAGTCGCGCCACAGCACGCCCCATTTTTTATATTTTGTAATAAGCCCGGCAATAATAAGCCCAGCTAATGCAATAACGGCCATGGTTACCATAATAATGGGTTCATGAAACGGAATTGCATCCATTGAAAGTTTACCTAAAAACAACATGGTTATTCCTCGCCTTGGCTGTGAGATGAGTGCGTTGAATGCTCACCCATTGCAGGGTGCTTTTTATTCATATCGCCGTGTGCGCCCATATATTTCATCACTATGGTATGAAATAAGCCTGCTTCAACGTCGCCGTAATAGGCCACCTGGTTGTTTTCGCTCGCTTTAGCCAGCTCAACATAATTTGCATGAGTAAGGTTATTACCTTGTGCTTTTATATCGCTTACCCATTTGTCAAAACCGGCTTGGGTAGGAGTAGCAATGGCATTAAACTTCATACCGGTAAAACCTGCACCACTGTAATTGGCCGAAAAACCTTTAAAAGTACCCGGTTCATTGGCGATTAAATGCAGTTTGGTTTCCATGCCAGCCATTGA
Organism: Pseudoalteromonas sp. SCQQ13; assembly: GCF_015864415.1. Lineage (NCBI taxonomy): Bacteria > Pseudomonadati > Pseudomonadota > Gammaproteobacteria > Alteromonadales > Pseudoalteromonadaceae > Pseudoalteromonas > Pseudoalteromonas sp. SCQQ13. Next base: position 151,385 of record NZ_JADYXG010000009.1, read on the forward strand.
GTATATTTGACTCCCCAATTGCGGAATAAAAAATGAATTCATGGTGCTCTCTGAAGTAATTTTATATTCAACCGGTACATTTGCCGGAAACACCAACTCGTTAACCGTAGCAATGCCTTGCTCAGGGTAAATAAATAACCACTTCCAGTTTAGCGATACCACTTCTACAGTGAGGTGCTTGCCTTTGCCTTCAATTGGCTTGTAAGGGTCTAACGCTTGCGTAGACTGCCAAGTAATAACACCTAAAATAACAACAATAACAATAGGAACAGCCCACACAACAGCTTCAATCTTATTAGAATGAGCCCATTTGGGAGCGTAAATTTCATGAGTTTGTGTGTCTCTATATTTCCAAGCGAAATATAAAGTCATCACAATAACGGGGATCACTACCAGTAACATAAGCACAGTAGCTATGATGATTAAGTTTTTCTCATCAATGCCTATCTGCCCTTTTGGATCGAGTATCCCGCCTTTACAGCCTGACAACGCCAGTACTGTACTAGCTAAAGCAATATTACAGAGGTTACGAATTATCAAGGGACTATCCTACAAACCTAAAAGTTCTAAGGTGCTGCTTTAAAATAGCGCTAAGCAACGGTTTATCGGTAAACCCAAGTTAACTAATATCAAATTATAAAAAATAAGGGGGCTATTCAAAATCTAAAGCTCATGCCAATAAAGACCTAGCAACAAACCCAGCTTTCTAAACGCATTTATATAACGTAATAAAAGTTAACTTGGGTGAGTGGTGGTTGGCTGAAATGTGTTTAAAAAACACTGAGCTACTTTGTTTACAACAGGCTAATTATTTACAGCAAGACAAAATAATTAAACCAATAACAAGGGGTAACCTTACAGACAACCTGTAAAGCTAGGTGGAGCACGACAACCATGTGCGGCTTGCACTGGTTGGCTAACTTTAGCCTCGCTAAAAGCAAAGGCTGCTTTACGGAGGATTATTCCAGCACGACGTGCTGAAAATGTATGAAACAATAACCAACAAAGGCCAATAAGTAACTGGCTAGAAATAATCGGATAAGCTAAAAATTCAGCAATTGTTAGTAATAACGGCTCTACAAAAGTGTTATCGCTTAACAAAGCTTCAAGGCTAAATGCATCCTCTGCAGCTCCGCTTAGCAGCATTAGGGTATTAAATACGACTAATGTTATAGCCACGCACACGCCTTTTCCAGCCTTATTCAAGCGCCCACACAATGCACTCTCGCCAAAGGCAAGCTGAACATTAGTATGATTACAAGATAGTGCGTTCAAAGACATTAACCTACTTAAATGACTAATAACAAAAATAACTCAATACGCAAATAATGAAAAATAGCAAATCACACCTGCTGTAAGCCTAAAATCAGCTGCTAAATACAATTAGATCCGACTAGCACAAACTTGCTAAGTGGAAATTGATTTGCATCAATCAAACTTTCAAAACTTATTGAAAGTTCGAACGTGAGTATAACAAAGCGAGTGGGCTGCACAAGAAAAAATAATAAATATTTAGCATTTTTACTTCATTAATTTTTATACCTAATCAAATTTTGCTTATTTATATTGATAAAACAACGTCCAGTTCAATAACAATTTAATTAGCCTTAAGTTAGTTTTCGTTTTATATGCGTTATTACTCTGCTATTAATAACGCATATAAAAAAGCCCCCAATAATTAAATATTGGGGGCTTTTTTTACACGTATGTTTTAAATAAAAAATACGTTACATAATTTGATTTTCTTTCCAAACTTGCTCTTTTGCCATGCGCTGTTTACGTTTATCACATGGATCATCGCAATCGCAGGCTTTATCAATACCTACGGCACCTAGGCCACCACAACTACCAGCCATAGATTTTTTTTGTACAATCATGCCCACAGCCATCGCTGCCACAATCAAAATAAGTAAAGTAAAAGTAAGAAGAAAAAGTGACATTGCTTAGCCCCTATTGTTCAGCAATAAATTAGGCTCAAACATATTTGAGCAACTGTTATTATATACCTTAGTGATTAAAATATAAACCTAAGCGTTATAAATAAGGCTTAAATGCAGGGCTTGAATATGTTATTAAACCCTCATCTGACTTTCCTATTAAATACACTGGTAAATCATGTTTTTGTGCATAAGCTTGGGCTTTTTTCATACCCATTACGGTTAATGCCGTTGCAAGCCCGTCTGCTGTCATAGCACTTGGGTGCAATACGGTTACCGATACTAAATCGTGACGGCTAGGCATACCTGTTACTGGATCGATTAAATGGCTGTATGTTTCACCTTCCATTTCATAAAAAATACGGTAATCGCCCGATGTAGCAATACCATTGGTACCGGGCGCTAAAACTCGATGCACTTCACGCTCACCTGGCTGTGCATCAGGTTGTTCAATGGCTATTTTCCAGTCTTGATTATTGGGTTTAACACCGCTTATACGCAGCTCGCCACCAATTTCTACCATATAGTTACTAATATTATGGCTTTCTAAAAGTTGCGCTACTTTATCTATGCCATAACCTTTAGCGGTTGCCGAAAACGTCAGCTCTAAGCCATCAACGGTTTTAGCCAAACCTTGCTCAGTTAAGGTAAGTTTATCAACGCCAATATTTGCCAGCATTTTTGCTAGGGCTACATCGCTTGGGCGCTTAGTTGGTTTTTTATTAGGGCCAAAACCCCATAAATCAATGAGCGGCCCCATAGTAACATCGAGAGTTTTAGTTGATTCGCCTAATCGAATTGACTCAGTAACAACCGCTCTAAAGTCTGCACTTATTGGCATTACTTCATTGGCTGGTAAACGGTTAAAAGTGTTTATTTCAGAGTCAGGTATGTACGTTGACATAGACTGATTTATATCTTGTAAAACAGCATCAACTTCCTCTTTAAGCACTACTACGTCGCGCTGAGGCTGCTCATCGTAAAATTTAATATGGTAAGTAGTACCCATTGTTTTACCTTCTAGGTAAAAGCTCTCTGGCTGCGGTTTTTCATTACATCCACTAAGTAAAAAAATCAGCGATATTAAAAACAAGGCCATTATGCCTTGGGGAATACTTACACGATTCATCACAACCCTACTTCTATTAATTTAAGAATAAAACTTTATGAATAAAAAAGCCTCGTAGCATAATATGCTACGAGGCTGATATTTTAACCAAAACTAAGTTGTTTTGATATAGATCTTGTTGACCTTTAAGGGTTGAAATAGATTCAACCCATTTAGCTATTAGCCACCGAAATCATCTAGTAAGATATTCTCGTCTTCAACACCTAAATCTTTAAGCATAGTAATAACTGCCGCGTTCATCATTGGAGGACCACACATGTAGTACTCACAATCTTCAGGGGCTTCGTGATCTTTAAGATAGTTCTCAAATAACACGTTATGGATAAAGCCTGTGTAGCCTTCCCAGTTATCTTCTGCTTGCGGATCTGAAAGCGCGGTGTGCCAAACGAAGTTATCGTTTTCAGCAGCTAGGCCGTCAAAATCTTCAACATAGAACATTTCGCGTCTAGAACGTGCACCATACCAAAAGCTCATCTTACGCTTAGAGTTCAAACGTTTAAGTTGATCAAAGATATGAGAACGCATTGGCGCCATACCAGCACCACCACCAACGAAGATCATTTCTGCGTCAGTATTTTTAGCGAAGAACTCACCAAATGGACCAGAAATAGTTACTTTATCGCCTTTAGTTAGTGACCAAATGTACGAAGACATTTTACCACATGGCAGGCTTAGGTTTCTTGGCGGTGGAGCAGCAATACGCACGTTAAGCATAATGATGCCTTCTTCTTCTGGGTAGTTAGCCATTGAGTAAGCACGAATTGTTTCTTCGTCTACTTTTGACTCCAGGTCGAAGAAACCAAAATGGTTCCAATCACCACGATACTCTTCTGGAACATCGAAATCAGCATATTTAACATGATGAGCTGGCGCTTCAATTTGGATGTAACCACCCGCACGGAACGGCACTGACTCGCCATCTGGAATTTGTAGTACAAGTTCTTTAATGAACGTTGCTTTGTTATCGTTAGAGATAACTTCACAATCCCATTTTTTAACACCGAAAATTGACTCTTCAAGCTCAATTTCCATGTCATTTTTAACATTTACCTGACACGCTAAACGACAGCCTTCACGGGCTTCACCTTTAGAAATGTGATCAAGTTCAGTTGGCAGAATATCGCCGCCACCTTCTTTAATGTGTACACGACACTGACCACAAGAGCCACCGCCACCACATGCAGAAGATACGAAAATACCTGACTCAGATAGCGCGCCTAATAGCTTGCTACCTGCTGATGTTTTAATGGCTTTGTCTGGGTCGCCATTAATCCCAATGATGATATCGCCACTTGCAACTAACTGAGATTTAGCACCAATGATCACTAAAACTAGTAGTACAACGATAGCGATGAAAACACCAACTCCTAAGAAAATATCAGTATAACCCATGATTTATCCTCGCTACCTTTACAGTGAAATACCAGAGAATGACATAAAGCCAAGAGCCATTAAGCCAACAGTAATAAAGGTAATACCTAAACCACGTAAGCCATCTGGAACGTCTGAATATTTCATTTTCTCACGGATACCTGCAAGTAATGTAATTGCAAGTGCCCAACCAACACCAGCGCCAATACCATAAACCACAGACTCGCCGAAGTTATAGTTACGCTCAACCATGAAAGATACCGCACCAAAAATTGCACAGTTAACTGTGATTAGTGGTAAGAAGATACCTAACGCGTTGTAAAGTGCTGGGAAGAACTTATCTAATGCCATTTCCAAAATTTGCACAAGTGCTGCAATAACACCAATGAAAGTTAAGAAACGTAAAAAGCTAAGATCTGCATCTGGGTAACCAAGCCACGTAAGTGAACCCGGTGCTAACACTGCATGGTAAACTAAGTTATTAACTGGTACCGAAATACCTAATACAACAATAACCGCTACACCTAGGCCAATTGATGTGGTTACTTTTTTAGATACTGCTAAAAAAGTACACATGCCTAAGAAGAATGATAACGCTAAGTTTTCAATAAAAACGGCTTTTACAAATAAACTAATATAATGTTCCACTGTGTGCCCCTTACGCTTTAGCTTCTACTTGGTCTTTCTTATAAGTACGTAGTACCCATATGAATAAACCAATGATGAAGAATGCACTCGGTGGTAATATCAATAGACCCATAGGTTGATACCAACCACCATTTTGTACTAATGGGATAATATCAACACCGAATAGTGAACCCTTACCAAATAGTTCACGAATGAAACCAACGGTAAGTAGTACTACTGAATAACCTAAACCGTTACCAATACCGTCAAGAAACGACATAAGTGGCGGTGACTTCATTGCGTATGCTTCAGCACGACCCATTACAATACAGTTAGTAATAATTAGACCGATAAATACCGAAAGCTCTTTTGCCGTAGCGTAAGAAAATGCTTGTAGTACTTGGTCAACAACAATTACCAAAGATGCAATAATCGTCATTTGTACAATAATACGTACTGACGATGGGATCTGGTTACGAATAGTCGAGATAAAGAAGCTAGAAAACGCGGTTACCAAGGTCAAAGCAATTGACATGATTAATGCGTTTTTTAAGCTAGATGTTACCGCTAGCGCAGAACAAATACCAAGTACTTGTAGTGCGATTGGGTTGTTAGCTAAAACCGGGCCAAATAGGACCGCTTTCATTTCTTTAGTATCAGCCATTATTTCAATGCTCCTTTACGTACTTCCGCAAGGAATGGACCAAAGCCATTGTCACCAGTCCAAAAGTCAACTGTATTATCAACACCGTTAGACGTTAAAGTTGCACCCGATAGACCATCAATTTGATGCTCATTGCTAGCGCCACTTTTTACAACATCGATAGGTAATTCTTTACCTTCCCATTTTGCAGTCCACTGTGGATTTTGGATTTCGCCACCTAAACCAGGTGTTTCACCATGCTTATAAAAGATAATGTTTTTGATTGTTTCGCCATCATTTTCAAGCGAAAGGAAACCATACATTAAGCCCCATAAACCGTAACCTTGAATAGGAACAATAATAGTGTCAACTGACCCATTATCTGCTCTAGAGATGTATACAGGTGCCTCTGTCGTTACGCGCTGAATGCCCGCAATATCAGTAATGCCTTTTTCAGCAAGCGCAAAGCTTAGCTTAGGGTCAAATTTGCTTTTTTCAAAGTCAAATGCATTAACCTTAGCCTGAACTTCTTCACTTGAGTCGCTTGCAAAAGACTCACCCGTTTTCATATTAACTAAGCGTACTTCGATTTTGTTGTTGAATGTTTCAGAAACATTTTCAACTTTTCCGATTCCCGCTGCAACTAAGATATTACTTTGAATATCTTTCGCTTTATTAGCTTGCTGTAAAGGACGAAGCTGTACAGCAGCAAACGATACGATAATTGCACACACTAAACATAGCGCAACAACTACTGCTAACGTTTTACCGATTGATTCGTTATTACTAGACATTACGTGCCAACCTCCGTTTGATATTAGCTTGCACTACAAAGTGATCGAACAGTGGAGCAAATAAGTTAGCAAATAAGATTGCTAGCATCATACCTTCTGGGAAAGCAGGGTTCACAACACGGATCATAACAACCATAAAACCAATAAGCGCGCCATAAGCTAACTTACCTTTATCGGTAAATGCAGCAGACACAGGGTCGGTAGCCATAAAGAACATACCAAACGCAAAACCACCTAGTACAAAGTGCCAATGCCAAGGCATAGCAAATACGGGGTTAGTCTCAGAGCCAACTGTATTTAGCAGTAATGCAGTGATTACCATACCGAAAAATACACCTAGCACTATGCGCCAAGAAGCGATACGCACGTAAATAAGGAACAAGCCACCCACTAATAATGCAAGTGTCGATGTTTCGCCTACAGAACCTTGAATGAAACCGTAAAACGCATTCCACCATAACTCCATGTTTGAAAAATCAAGTGTGCCAACAAACGCTTGACCAAGCATAGTCGCACCAGAGAACGAATCTACTGCTGTCCATACTGTGTCACCTGAAATTTGTGCAGGGTATGCGAAGAATAAAAACGCACGACCAGCTAACGCAGGGTTTAAGAAGTTACGACCTGTACCACCAAAGATTTCTTTAGCAATTACAACACCAAATGTAATACCAAGCGCAACTTGCCATAAAGGAATAGTTGCTGGCAAAATAAGTGCAAATAACACTGATGTTACGAAGAAACCTTCGTTAATTTCGTGTTTACGCACTGAAGCAAATATAACTTCCCAAAAACCACCTACAGCAAAAGTAACTGCATAAATTGGTAGGAAGAAACACGCTCCATAGAACATTTTAGCGCCCCAGCCTGCATCAGCGGTTAATTGACCGCCTAACAGTTGAAACAAATCAACTTGCCATATATTAGCTAGTTCAAAACCTTGTGCTAAAGCACCAGCGGCCTGATGACCAATATTGAACATACCAAAAAACATAGCAGGGAACGTTGCCATCCACACTAAAATCATCATGCGTTTTAGGTCGATGTTGTCACGAACGTGTGTCGCGCCTTTATTTACGTAGCCTGGTGTATAAAAAATAGTTGCTACTGCTTCATACAGAGCATAAAACTTTTCATATTTACCACCGGCTTCAAAATTCGGCTCGATATCTTCAAGATATTTTTTTAAACCCATCTCTCTAGCCTTCCTTCTCGATCGTAGTTAAGCAATCGCGTAGGGCTGCGCCATACTCGTATTTGCCCGGACAAACGAAGGTACATAACGCTAAATCTTCTTCATCTAGTTCAAGCGCGCCTAATGACATTGCACTGTCTACATCGCGTGACAATAGGTCGCGTAATAATAGAGTTGGCAAAATATCTAACGGCATTACACGCTCATAGCTACCAATTGGTACCATGGCACGTTTTGAACCACCTGTTGACGTTGTCATTTTAAATAAACGACTCGGTGCAAGGTGAGAAATAAAGGTACGCGTTACGGAAAATTTATCACTACCTGGTGCAATCCAACCAAACAATTCTTTTTCGCGACCTTCAAGTAAAACAGATACTTGAACGTGGTAACGACCTAAGAATGCATGAACACCGTTTGAAATAGAACCTGACAATACTGAACCAGAAATAACACGGTTATCACCGTCTTCTAATTCGCCAGCAACTAAATCATCCAATGAAGCACCTAATTGTGTTTTCACTAAACGAGGGTTTTTAACGCGAGGACCTGCAAGAGAAATTACACGATCAGTGTAAATTTCACCGGTAAGGAATAAGTGACCAAAGGCGATAACGTCTTGGTAACCAATATGCCAAACCTGCTTGCTAATAGATACTGCATCAAGATGATGGATATGTGTGCCAACAAGGCCAGCCGGATGCACACCACCAAACTCATGTACTTCTACTTGAGCTATAGATGAGCTAGGAACTTGGCTACCTGCTTGTTTACAAACAAATACTTTACCGTCGGTTAAACGCGACACAACAGCTAAACCTGCTTCGAATGCTTGCACATTTTCAGCAATAATTACCGCAGGATCTGCAGCAAGTGGATTAGTGTCGATTGCGGTCACAAAAATAGAGCTAGGATTTGCATCCACTGCCGCTACTTTACTGAATGGGCGAGCACGAAGTGCTGTCCACTGACCAGACTGTATAAGTACTTCTTTGGCTTTTTCACGATCTAAGCTCGAAAGCTCGGCATCAGAAAAAGTACCAAAGGTGATTTGCTCACTGCCGTTAACTTCAATAACAACAGATTGCAGTACACGTTTAGCACCACGATTAATTTCTTTTACTGTGCCAGAAGCTGGAGCAGTAAATAATACACCTGGGTTCTTTTTATCTTCAAAAAGTACCTGGCCTTTTTTCACTTGGTCATCCACACGAACATGCATGGTTGGACGCATACCGATAAATTCTTCACCTAGCACAGCTACACGTTTGACGGTAGAACCATCATGAATAACTTGCTGAGGAGCGCCCTCTATGGGTAAGTCCAGACCTTTTTTTATATTGATCATACGCACTTGCACTACATTAACGGAAAGAAACTGAAAAATCGTATCAACCACGTCGCCATATTAACTATAACAAGTTGTGTAAAACTAACTTGCTATAAATACTAAACAAGCAACGCAGTAAAACTCCTCACATATTGCTATGATTTTAACATCATTGTGCAACACTATGCGAGTGTATTTATAAAAATTATACCAGAGAAAGACTTATTTACGCTTGATGTAGCTATTTAATAAAATTCAAGCTAGACCAAAGTTGTACGTTTACTAAGAAACATTATTTTTATAAAAAAATCAGTAATAAAAAAGTCGCACTAGGCGACTTTTCAAACTGTTTTGTACAATTGATTAGTCAATCATATTCGCAATAGGCTGAACAGGGTCAACCTCTTGCTCATAATCAACGCCTTGTATACCAAAACCAAACAAGCGTAAAAACTCATTATGATAACCAACATAATCGGTTAGTTCATCAATGCTACTAGTATCTACTTTATCCCAAATAGCTTGAATACGTGCTTGTACGTCATCTTCTAGCTCTTTATAGTTTTGGAATAAATGACCGCCTTCGTCAAAACGTGGCGTGTCGCCGTATAAGTTTTCGCTAAATAACGCCTGTATTTGCTCAATAGTACCTTCGTAGGTGCCATCGGCTTTCATTACTTTAAATAAAGCAGAAATATACAAAGGCATAATAGGAATAGCCGAGCTAGCTTGTGTTACTACCGCATTAAGTGACGATACATACGCTTCGCCATTTAAATCACTAGTCGAAGCTTTAATAGCAGCCGTTGCACGATCCAAATCTTCTTTTGCTTTACCAATCGTTGCATGCCCGTATATTGGCCATGTTAGCTCTTTACCTATGTAGGTATAAGCAGTGGTTTTGAAGTTATCGGCTAGCACATCGGCTTGTTTTAGTGCATCAATCCACATTTCCCAATCTTCACCGCCCATTACTTTAATAGTATTGTCGATATCATCTTGGTTTGCCGCTTCAACGGTTATTTCATCAATTTCACGCTTTGAGGTATTCAGGTTTTTAGTTGTAACTGCATTACCAATTGGCTTAAGCGTAGATGAGAACACTTCACCGGTATTAGGATCGGTACGACGCGGAGACGCTAAGCTGTAAATAATTAAATCTACTTTGCCTAAATCGGCTTTAATAGTATCAATTGCTTTTTGCTTAATTTCGTTTGAGAACGCATCGCCATTAATATTTTTTGACCAAAGGCCTGCTTCGTCTGCAGCATTTTGAAATGCAGCTGTATTGTACCAACCTGCAGAACCCGTTTTGCGCTCAGTGCCTTCTTTTTCAAAGAAAATACCTAATGTTTTAGCACCGCCACCAAACGCCGCAGTAATACGCGATGCAAGGCCATAGCCTGTAGAGGCACCAATAACTAATACATTTTTAGGGGCATTTTTTAATGCACCTTGTTGCTTTACATAATTAATTTGTTCTTGAACATGTTCGCTACAGCCCACTGGGTGGGCATTGGTGCAGATAAATCCACGAATTTTAGGCTTAATGACCATTGATCATCCTATATCTTTACAATAAAAATTAGCGCTAGTTTAAAGGCTAATACTAAAAACACTGATCTGATCAGTTAATCTTGAGTGTAAACATCAATCAAATCGCTATTAATTGTTTAAGCTGACTTAGAGCCACCCATACAATTGGGTGAATCAGGCGCTTCACCATTATGTTCAGCAAACTCATCTGGCGTATAAGTATGAATAGCCAGTGCATGAATATGATTGGCTAATTCATCTTTTAAAATTTCATTAATTTCGCGATGGCGCTGTAATAAGCGCTTACCAGCAAACTCTTCGCTAACCACTATCACTTTAAAATGCGAGTCGCTGCCAGCACTGTGCATATGGCTTTCGTTAATTACATTTAAATGCTTACAGGCAATTGCATCGCTGATTTTTTGTTGAATTTGTTGCTGCATGACATAAACCATTATTGTTACTTATTTATAAGCCCACTATAGCAACTTGCTAAGCCTAATGGCTAACGCTTTATCAAGCGAAAGGTTAAACTTATTCGCGGATGAGCCAAGGTAGTTTGCTTAGCAATAGCGTGTTGATAGTCGCGCTGACTATTGCCACTCATAATTAAACAGCTGCCGCTACGGAGCTTTAAATCAGTAACTTTATTGCTAGCTTTGTGTTTTAGTTTTAATACTCGCTCAGCCCCAAGCGATATACAAACAATAGTAGGTTGATGGCCAAGCTCTGCTTCATCGTCGCTATGCCACCCCATAGTATCGTTACCATCGCGGTAATAATTTACTAATAGTGAATTTAATGGCTGGTTTAAATGCCGCTCTAAACGTTTGCGCATTGCCAGTAAAACATCAGGCCAAGGCTCTACTATTAACTTACTGTGAGAATAACCATACTCAATATTGTTTTCACTGATAAAACACTGCAGCCGAGGAATTGGCCCCGTTTTATTGTAAACCGTAACATTAGGCTGCTGCCAACACAGGTTTTGCTGTAAATAGTAGAACAAATCGAGGCTTTTTTGTGCACTAAGCGCCCTACTTTGATAAGAAAAGCCATTTGGTAACAGTTGGGGGTTGGCGTTTGGCCGTTGCATGTTAGAATTTACCTATCATTTGATTACTGATCACTAAACTATTATGACCATGCAAGCACAGCTCGGCGATAAAACCTTTACTCTTGAACGCTTTCCTTTGGATCAAAAAAACCGCAGCTTACAAGCTTGGGATTCAGCCGACGAATATTTAATCGACTATGTTAGCGAACATCATCCTGATTGTCGCTCTTTGCTGATTTTAAATGATAGTTTTGGCGCGCTTTCTTGTTATTTTAGCCACAAGCAATTAACTGTTTGTTCAGTAAACGACTCTTATATTAGCCACCAAGCAGCAGCTTATAACTTAGCAGAGAATAAAATACCTGCTATTACCTTTAGCCAGCTCGATAGTTTATCGGCTTTACCTGAACAAGTTGATTTGGTACTTATTAAAGTACCACGCACATTAGGCTTTTTACAGTATCAACTGTCTGAGCTTAGCGAAGTGCTTGCACCCGGAACGCCTGTTATTGCCGCGGCAAAAACAAAAGATGTGCATAATTCAACAATTAAAGCGTTTGAGCAGTTTATTGGCGAAACAAAAACAAGTTTAGCGGTTAAAAAGTCACGCTTAATTATAAGCCACGCACAAGGTGGGTATAAAGCCGCTGATTTTCCGGTAAATTGGCCACTTGAAGGCACTGACTTTACTATTAGTAACCATGCAAATGTGTTTTCGCGTGATTCATTAGATATTGGCGCACGGTTCTTTTTTAACTACTTACCAGAAACCAATAAAGCTAAAAGCATTATTGATTTAGGCTGTGGTAATGGCGTGGTGGGTTTAATGGCATTATCGCGTTGCCCAAATGCAAATATTACTTTTGTTGATGAGTCGTATATGGCCGTTGAATCGGCACGCTTGAATGTAGAGCTCAATATGGAAGCTAAATATGAGCAATGTTCATTTGTTGAAAATGACTGTTTATCGGGATTTGAGCGCGACAGTGTTGATATGGTGCTATGTAACCCGCCATTTCATCAAGCTCAAGCGGTTACCGACCACATTGCATGGCAAATGTTTAAAGAAGCAAAAGATACTTTAAAAGAAGGTGGCGAATTGCGTATTATTGGTAACCGTCATTTAGATTACCACGACAAACTAAACCGTATGTTTGGTAACTGCAAGCTACTAGGTTCTAACAAAAAGTTTGTTGTACTTAGTGCCACAAAAAATACCGGAATGTTATAAATGCAAATTATAAAATACCTTTTACCTTGGTTGGTGTTTTTGGCACTGCCTGCATGTAGTAATCAGCCAAATCAGATAATACTTAATCCTGTTTATAAAAATGGGCAAATAAGTTCAATCAACAGCAGCTTAAGTACCAGTGTAATTGATTTAAGAGGCGATACTGCCACCTTAAAACTTATAGAGTCTGACAAAACCAAAACTTTTGCCAGCCATGGTATTACAGCCTCAGTAAAAAGTGCGCTCGACAGCGCCCTAAGTCGTAACGGTGCCAGCATTTCTAACTTAGCCACGGTGCGCTTTGAAGTAGATATTCATGCTTTGCAAGCAGTTGTTACCGAAAAACTAATGAGCCACACCAGCGCGGCTTCTATAGAGTTTGGCGTGCGTGTTATTCGCGCTACCAGTAACTTTAGCAAAGTATACCGAGGCAATGCTAATTTAGCAGGGCCACTGGGGCACGACAGAGCAAAAATAGAAGGTCAGCTTAATAAGTTGACTGAGCAAATTATTACCCGCATTGTATCTGACCCTGAATTAATAGAATTTTTAGAAGGTTAACAATGAAACGACTTTTTTTAATCTGCTTAAGCCTATTCTTTAGTACCACTACGCTTGCTGCTAAAGAAGGCCGTTTTGTACAAAAAGATAATATTTTTCCGCGTGTTGAAATAGTCACTTCACTGGGTAGCATAGTGATTGAGCTTGACCGCTCTAAAGCCCCCATTACTGCAAATAACTTTTTAACCTACGTAATGGATAAAAGCTATCAAGGCAGTGTGTTTCATCGTATTGAGCGTGATGTAGAAAACGACCGCGACTTTGTTATTCAAGGTGGCGGCTACGATAAAGACTACGATGGACTACACGAAAACGATCCTATTTTTAACGAAAGCGGTAATGGCTTAAAAAACGATATGTATAGCATAGCTATGGCGTATCAAGACCGCCAACCTCATTCAGGAACGCGCCAATTCTTTTTTAATATGGACGATAACGACCATTTAAACCCTGGCAGAGAATGGGGGTTTGCGGTATTTGGCAATGTAATGGACGGCTACGACACGCTAGATAAAATTATGGCGGTAAAAACCGGATTTAACGAAAAAATTGGCTACGACTTTGTACCCAAAGAGCCTGTAGTTATTTTAAATATTAAATTACTTGAACAAGTTCCCCTGTAACAATTAAAAGAGCAGCCTAGCTGCTCTGTGTTAAAGCCAATGAAGGCCCTATGAGCAAAACACTCTCTATTCGCGAATATTTTTCTTATTTTAAAGACAAACGCCTTATCAATATTTTTATATTTGGTATGAGTAGTGGTTTTCCATGGGTGCTGATTGGCTCTGTAATGTCGGCATGGCTAAAAGACGAAGGCTTAAGCCGCAGTATGATTGGCTTATTTGGCATTGTGTTTGGCGCTTACAGCATTAACTTTTTATGGTCGCCGTTAATTGATCGTACCAAACTACCCTTTTTATACAAATGGTTAGGCCAACGCCGAAGCTGGATACTGTTTTGCCAAAGCTTTATTTTACTTGGCACACTGCTATTAGCAGGGCTTGATTTAAAAGCCAATTTAGCGCTCGTCGCCGCACTTTGTTTATTAATAGCCATAGCCTCTGCCACTCAAGATATTGCTATTGACGCTTTTAGAATAGACGCCCTGGGCGAAAATGAATCTCACAAAGCGACCGCCGCCGCTGCCATGGCAACCTCGGGTTGGTGGTCGGGTTATGCGCTACTTGGGGCCATTCCGTTTTATATGGCCGATATACCTTCGATAGATTGGCCGCAAGTATACTACTTTTTATCCGCCATAATGCTGCTACTAATGAGCTGTGTATTTTGGGCAAAAGAACCCGAATCAAACCGCGAAGCAGTGCACGCTGAGCTTGAGCGGGTATACCTTGAAAAACTTGCCGCCAGCAAGCAAACACCATTAACTAAAACACTCGCTTGGCTTGCAGTTACTGTGGTTGATCCGTTTAAAACCTTTTTTGCTAAAAATGGCGTTAAAACCGCGTTGGCACTGCTTGCATTTATTTTCTTATTTAAAATTGGCGAAGCGTTTTTAGCTCGCATGTCGATTGTATTTTATAAAGAGGTTGGCTTTAGTAATACCCAAATAGCCAATTACTCTAAGCTAGGCACCGGATTAATTACCATCGTATTTGCCTTTTTAGGCAGTATTTTTAATCATAAATACGGCATTGTTAAAGGCTTATTTATTAGTGGTGTGGCAATGGCGGCATCTAATTTAATGTTTTCTTGGATTGCACTTGCCGGCCCACAAGAGCATTTATACGCCATGGCTATTGTGGTTGATGGTTTTACTCAGGCATGGTCGCTAGTAGCTATGGTGGCATTTATATCCATGCTATGCGATAGAGCATTTAGTGCAACACATTATGCGTTACTTGCGTCGCTGGGTAATTTAGGGCGTACTTTACTGTCGAGTTACAGTGGGGTAGTAATAGATGATTGGCTAGCGGGTAACTGGTCGCTATTTTTTATTCTTACGGCATTAATGGTGTTGCCATCGTTGATATTTTTATACTTAATTCGTCATAAACTGTATCAGCTAGAGCGTAATTATCACCAAAATACTTAAACTCAATACTTAAAATAAATTATTTACTTGGCATATTTAAAGGTGCATTAAAATATGCCAAGTAACTTGCGGCTATTAATCAACTTTAAGTAAGTTTAATGCCTCATGCGGATCAACTTCGAGTGCATTACAGTAGCGCACAAATTCAATTACATCTAAGCGGCGCTCTTGGTTTTCAATTTTGCCAATAAACGAATGTGGTGTACCCAATAACTGCGCTAAACTGCGCATTGTATGCCCTTTGTCATGACGTTTACTTTTAAGCCATTTGGTCAGTTTTGCATTTTCTTCTGATGAAACTGTTTTACCCATCATGTACATCTCCTACTTAATGCGGTGTAAATACTAATTGATGCAATTTATTAATAGCGCTCAGTGAGTACACTGCACAACAGCCTAATTGGGCATTGATTGCAACTCAGCTTTACTAATTACTAATTACTAATTACTAATTACTCATTGTGAGCTAAAAAACGCTATAAATAATACTTACTTATTGTGGTGGTGAATGAAATTTTGCCCGTCTCATTCTTATATATTGTATACTATTAACTCATTGGTAAAATGGCTAATTACATTCGGCACAGGTTAAATAATGAATATATATTTACCAAGCCTGAATAGATAGCTTAAACCATTAATAAATATTTGTAACAATTTTGTTCCATTTTAGTGTTACATGTTTATGCTTAATCAATAACGAGCACCCTAAAAGGCTAAATAATGTTCAGGCTACTTTTTTTACTTCCTATTATACTGTGCTTAGGCTGGTGTTTTTTTCTTCGCCACCATGGTGTGCCTATTAAAAAAGGCAAAAGAGGCTTTGTATATATACTCGCGTTTTCTACTTTTGTACTTGGCTTTTTTATATTAATGATGCAAATAACCGAATTCACTCCTAGCGAATTTTAGGCATTAAAAAAGCCGCAAAAGCGGCTTTAATATTTTATTGTTTACCCAGGGTTTGTTGACCTTTGCGGGTTAATATTTGTTCCAACTAGGGGCAATTTAATCGCGGCGCTAGGTTTGTAACCTAGTGGGCTAAGTAAAAACCGAGCAACAAAGAGTTAATTGCCCCTAGGCAGAACCCTTCGGGCAGCGCCTGTTTGGCATTGATGCTACGTTATCGCCTATTTATGGGGAATAACCACACCACATAGGCTCTGCCTTGCCTAAACACCAAACAGACTGCTGCAAATTTAACCTTGAAAGTTCAACAGACCCTTGTTAAATAGTAAAGCTTGAACCACAACCACAGGTTGTAGTTGCATGAGGATTAGTTACAAAAAAGCGTGCGCCTTCTAATCCTTCAGTGTAATCAACTTCACCGTCTACTAAATATTGTAAACTCATCGGATCAACCACCAGCATCACGCCATTTTTGACGATTTCTAAATCACCTGGATTGGCCTTTTCATCAAAGGTAAAACCGTACTGAAAACCAGAACAACCACCACCCGTTACATATACGCGTAATTTAAGTTCTGGATTTTCTTCTTCATCGATTAACTGTTTAACACGATCGGCTGCCGCGTCAGTGAACTTAATTGGTAATTCTTCAGACATTTTAAAACCCTCAATATCGTAATGCCGTGATTATCTAATACCCGAGTGTTTTAATCAAGTATAGTAAGATAAAGGTTGCAGGCACTCGCTGCTGTTAGTAGCAAACTAAACCTAAATATTGAGTCCAGCATCGCTTATTTGCGTATTTTAACGTTAACTTTTCTATAAATGTAATTATTTTACAAAATCACAACGACTTAGCGAGTGGCTTTTGCTAAAATGACCGCTGAAAAATGCTGCGGGGAAATAAAGCATGTGGCTTGAGCAACTCAGGCGTCGATTAGCCAAACCTAAAACATCCGTACAATTATGCTTATTAGGCGTAAGTGCCGGATTAATAGCTGCATTTTTTATTATTTTATTTCGCTTAACGATTCTTTTTTTTCAAAGTATATTTTTAGAAACTCCCGACGACTTTACCACCCTCCCCACTTTAGAACGCGTATTAATGCCCCTTATTGCGGCACTCTTAATTGCGCTTTTTGCGGCTTTTACTGGCTTTAAACATTATCGCTTGGGTATTCCGTTTGTAATTCACCGTATTAAACGCCATTACGGGCAAATGCCAATATATAACACCCTAAACCAATTTGTTGGTGGTGCATTGGCTCTCATCAGCGGCTTTTCGGTGGGACGCGAAGGGCCTTCGGTGCATTTAGGTGCAACTGGGGCAAGTATCTTAGCAACTAAATTGCACTTACCTCATAACGCCATGCGTACCCTTAGTGGCTGTGGCATTGCAGCTGGTATTGCCGCCTCGTTTAACACGCCGTTAGCAGCGGTTATTTTTGTAATGGAAGTAGTACTTCGAGAATATAAAGTACATATATTTGTGCCAATTATGCTTGCAGCTGTTACTGGCGCTTTAGCAACCCAATTTGTATTTGGCGAAGGCTCAGAGTTAGCACTTATAAGCATTGCACCGCTAAGTGGCTGGCATTACCCGTACTTAATATTGTGTGGCATGGCGCTGGGCGCAATAGCCTATAGTTTTAATCAAAACTTAATGTTAATTATTAAAACGTTTAAACCACTTAGCATGTTTCCTCGCTTACTTATTGCTGGCTGTATTGCCAGCTTAATTGCGTATACCGTCCCCCAAGCTATGGGGTCGGGTATGAGTGCAATTACTATTGCGGTTGAATCCCCTGAAGACATGCAATTATTAACTACTATTTTAATTGCTAAGTTACTCGCCACATTATTTGCGATAGGTTTGGGTATTCCCGGTGGTTTAATTGGACCGGTTATAGGGCTGGGGGTTTTAATTGGTACTTTAATGGCCTTTTTTGCCCAGTTTATTAGCCCAGGTACAGATATAGCAGGCACTTATGGTGTACTTGGCATGGCAGGATTATTAGCAGCAACGCTGCATGCACCGCTTGCGGCTTTAACCACAGTGATGGAGCTCACTTCGTCTCCAGAAATAATAGTGCCTGCAATGATAGTTATTACCACCGCTTATGTTACCGCGCTGCAAGTGTTTGGTAATCGCTCGATATTTTTACAACAGCTGGATTTTCAAGAGTTACCTTACCAGGTATCTCCCGCTACTGAGGCACTACAAAAAGTAGGGGTAATGGATGAAATGGATGAAGACTTTAAGTTGCTTTACTCCGACGATAAACAGCAAATAAAAAACACCCTTGATGCGATGGACAGCCAAACCCCATTAATTGTATTTGATGAAGAAAATGGTTACCGATTGGCTGAATATGACTTGAGTTTAATGTCGGATCAAGTAACTAACCTTAGCTATATTAGTTTGGCCGGTATTAGCAGCCAAGCCACTTTAGCTGATGCCTTTGAGCTATTAAATGATAAGCGCAGTGGCGCATTGTATGTATATAACTTATTAGATAATCAACAAATTATGGGATTACTACGTTGGGATCAAATCCATCATATTTTAACCATTCGTAACAGCTTACTTTAATTTAAATGAGGGTAATATGAGCGCATTATTAATTTACAAAACCTTGCATATATTTTTTATGATTGCCTGGTTTGCCGGTATTTTTTACTTACCAAGGTTATTTGTGTACCACGCTATGAGCGAAGAAAGGGCATGCAACTCTATGCTTAAAGTAATGGAACGTAGGCTGCTTTTTTTTGTCACTCCGTTTGCCGTGTTAACCGCGGTATTTGGTGTACTCACTATAGTTGAATATGGCCGCGATTGGTTTAAGTACAGCATGTGGTTGCATTATAAACTAGTGCTAGTAATTATTTTATACCTATACCATGGTTACTGTTTTAAGCTTTTAGCTGATTTTAAACATGACCGTAACACTAAAAGTGACCGTTTTTATCGTATTTTTAATGAGTTACCCGTTATAGCACTATTAATAATAGTGGCACTGGCGGTAATAAAACCCAGTTTATAATAAAATGTTTCTAGGTAATTTACTCTGCCAACTAGCTAAGTAACTTTGCTATAATATGCGCGATTGCGTGCTCCTTTAAGGATTATCGCGCCTTTTTGAATAAGTAGGAATAACCCCATGTTAAGTTTCCAAGGTGAAAATATACTCTCAGTTAATCAACTCGACAGAGACTGTATTGAACGTATATTTGCAGTAGCTAAAAAAATGGAACCCTACGCTAAAAAACAAAAGCGTACTAACGTGCTAGAAGGTGCCATTTTAGCCAACTTATTTTTTGAACCTAGCACACGCACACGCGTAAGCTTTGGCACCGCTTTTAACTTACTCGGCGGACTCGTTCGCGAAACAACCGGCATGCAAAGCTCAGCGCTCGCTAAAGGCGAGTCGCTTTACGACACCGCCCGTGTTATTTCGGCGTATGCCGATGCTGTCGCTATGCGCCACCCCGATGCAGGTTCAGTAAGTGAATTTGCAACAGGCTGCTCAATCCCTGTGATTAATGGTGGCGATGGCCCTAACGAGCACCCCACTCAAGCACTGCTCGATTTATTAACCATTGAGCGTGAGCTTAACCGTTTTGAGCAAAACATAGATGGTATGCACATTGCGCTAGTAGGCGATTTAAAATATGGTCGCACTGTGCACTCTTTATCAAAACTATTATGCCACTATAAAAACGTGAAATTCTCGATGGTTGCACCCGATGGTCTACAAATGCCTAGCTATATATTAGATGCAGTAGATAATGCAGGTCATAAAATTGAATTGGTAAACAAAATGGAAGGTAACTTAGCTGCCGACATAGTTTATCAAACGCGTATTCAAGAAGAGCGCTTTCCTTCGCAAGAAGAAGCCAACAAATACCGTGGTGGGTTTAGAATTAGTCAATCAATTTACACTGCACATTGCAAACCTAATTCAGTGTTAATGCATCCGCTACCACGCGATAGTCGCCTAGAAGCCAACGAGCTAGATAACGACTTAAACGCAAATGACAATTTAGCTATATTTCGCCAAGTACAAAATGGCGTATTAATTCGTATGGCACTGTTTGCTTTAACCCTCGGCGTAGAAAACAAAGTCGAGCAGTATGAAGTAGACGTACCTTGGTTTAGCCGCAAACGCGATAGCTAAACCCACTTTTTTTGTGACAAAACAATAGGATTTTTCATGACAATTAGCCAAGACTTATTTGCACGCGCTCAAGCTTCTATTCCTGGTGGCGTAAATTCACCAGTACGTGCTTTTAATGGTGTAGGCGGCACACCGCTATTTATCACTAAAGCTGAGGGTGCGTTTACATTTGACGCCGATGGTAATCGCTATATCGATTATGTTGGCTCTTGGGGCCCTATGATCATGGGCCATAACCACCCTGCAATTAAACAAGCAGTACACGACGCGGTAGAAAACGGCCTAAGTTATGGCGCGCCTACCGAAGCCGAAATTTTAATGGCTGAAAAAGTAAAAGAGCTAGTACCATCAATCGAAAAAGTACGTATGGTTAGCTCAGGCACAGAAGCCACTATGAGCGCTATTCGCTTAGCGCGTGGTTTTACTGGCCGCGATAAAATACTTAAATTTGAAGGCTGTTACCACGGCCATGCCGACTCATTATTAGTTAAAGCGGGCTCTGGCGCATTGACTATGGGCGTGCCTAATTCGCCGGGCATTCCTGAAGATTTTGCAAAACATACGCTTACTGTATCGTTTAATAATTTAGATGAAGTGAAAGCTATTTTTGCTAAATATGCCGACGAAATTGCATGCATTATTGTTGAGCCTGTTGCTGGTAACATGAACTGTATTCCACCGGTTCCGGGGTTTTTAGAAGGTTTGCGCGACGTTTGTGACGAATACAAATCGGTACTTATTTTTGACGAAGTAATGACCGGGTTTCGAGTTGCACTTGGCGGCGCACAAGCCTACTACAATATAAAACCAGACTTAACCTGTTTAGGTAAAGTAATTGGCGGCGGCATGCCAGTGGGCGCTTTTGGCGGCAAAACCGAAATTATGGATTATATTGCACCGGTTGGCCCAGTTTATCAGGCGGGTACATTGTCGGGTAACCCAATTGCCATGGCTGCAGGTTTAAAATCGCTAGAGTTATTAAGCGAGCCAGGCTTACATGCAAAACTAGAAGCAACCAGTAAAGCAATTTGTGAAGGCTTTGAAGCCGGTGCTAAAAAAGCAGGCATTGCATTAACCACTAACTACGCCGGTGGCATGTATGGTTTTTTCTTTACTGATGCTGAAAAAGTAACAACTTACAAACAAGCTACTGAGTGTGATTTAGAGCGTTTTAAACGTTTTTTCCACCTGATGCTTGAAGAAGGTGTTTACTTAGCCCCCTCTGCTTTTGAAGCAGGCTTTGTATGTGCAGCGCACAACGAGCAAGAAATAAAAGATACCATTGCAGCCGCAGAGCGCGCGTTTGCTAAGCTGTAAAACATCAGTTTTATTCAGCCAATAAAAAAAGCCCTAACGGGCTTTTTTTATGTCTTGTAGTTATTCAAAACAGCTTAACGAATACACTGCGGCCTTGGTTCAAATTCACTGGCTCTTAGTGGTAGCTGAATAACTTTGCCGCACCCTGGTGGCGCTTGTTTACCCGTTAGCTCGTTAATAAACGCCCAGCGAATTGAAGGTGGACGAGTATCGGCTATCGCTTCGGGATTTAGCGGTTTTAAATAACGAATATAGGTCTCTAAAGCCCCTACACTACCGGTTAAGCCGGTACTTTTGTTATCATCTCGGCCTAGCCAAGCAACGGTCACTGTGTTTTGATCAAACCCGGCAAACCAGCTATCGCGTAAATCGTTACTAGTGCCCGTTTTACCCGCAAGTTGAATCGACGGAAAGTGTAAGTTTAACCGTTTTGCGGTGCCATCTTTAGTCACTCGTTTCATTGCGTATTTTGTCATGTACATGGCATCTTTAGCAAAACGCGGCTCAGATTTCACCTCATGCTTATACAATACTTTGCCTATTGAGTCGGTTAACGCAGAAATAGCGGTTAACTTTCTATATTCGCCATCGGCAGCAATGGTTGTGTACAATTGTGCTACCTCAAAACTAGACATTTCAAGTGCCCCCAATAACAACGATGGGTATTCGTTAATTCTTCCCTGCGCGCCTAACCCTCTTAGTGTATTTGCAACTTTATCTACACCTACATCAAGGCCAAGATTTACCGCAGGTATATTTATACTGCGACTAAAAGCTTTGTATAACGGGATCGCTCCGCGAAATTGACGATCGTAGTTTTCAGGTTGCCATACTTTACCTTGCTCATTGGTAACTTGCACCGGTGAGTCGTCAAGTAAAGTGGCTAGGTTATAATGTGGTAACTGCAGCGCGCTTAAATACACTGCAGGCTTAACTAATGAGCCAATATTACGTTTGGTATCAAGTACTCGGTTAAAGCCTGAATAACGCACATCGCGCCCAGAAACTAATGCCGATACGCCACCTTTTTCTACGTTAACTGAGATCATCGCCGCTTCAAGCGCGCGAGTATTAGGGCGTTTTTCTAAATAAGGCAAACTTGCCTGAATCGACTCTTCCATTGCCGTTTGTTTTTGTAAGTCAAAATAGGTAAACACACGAACACCGGCATCTAACACATTTTGATCGGGCAATAACTGCTTGAGTTCACGATTTACTAGTTCTAAATAACCTGGGTACGATTTTTGTAAACTGGCTTTCATTGGCGCTATATTCAAAGGACGTTTTAATGCAGCGCGGTATTCATTAGTACTCAAAAGTTTGTCTTCAACCATTAAGCGCAGCACTAAGTCACGACGTTCCATTGTGCGCTCTTCGTAACGACGTGGGTTGTAATAAGACGGCCCTTTTACCATAGCCACCAGCAGCGCTATTTGATCGTACTCTAGCTCATCTACTGGTTTAGAAAAGTAAAATTCAGCAGCCAAGCCCATACCATGTACACCTTGGTTATAAGACTGCCCTAAATATACTTCATTTAAATACGCTTCAAGTATTTGATCTTTTGAATAACGGTAATCTAAAATAAGCGCAATAAACGCTTCGTTTATTTTTCGTGTAAGTGAGCGCTCTCGGGTTAAGTAAATATTTTTAGCCAGTTGTTGCGTTAGCGTACTGCCGCCCTGAACTGTTCGCCCAGCACGAATATTACTATACAACGCACGTAAAATAGAAAATACCGATACGCCGTGGTGCTGATAAAAATTACGATCTTCAACCACTAAAAGCGTGTCTTTTAGCATTGCCGGAAATTTATCCAGCGGTACAAATTCACGGTCTTGTTTAGAGTCGTTACCTATACGCGCTATTTGCACCGGCTCCAGCCTAGCGTTGTTTAAACGCCGACCAAACTTGTCTTTAATACTAGCCACTTTTTGCCCTGCAAAACGCAGTTCAATTATATGCGCCTGTTCTAGCGCGTCATAAAATTCAAAATCGCGACGATATATTTTAATGCTGTTGGCAGTTTTAACATATTGCCCTGTACGACTTAACCTATTAACGGCTGAGTAGTTTAGCCGCTCTAACTCCCAAATAACCTCTTGGCTTGATAAGAACTGCCCGGGGTAAAACGCCATCGAGCGTGCATAAACTTGCGCAGGAAGCTGCCATTTATTACCTTCAAATTGACGAGTTATTTTTGCATCGAGGTAAATAAAATAAAGCGCCATAGCAATAAATGTCGCTAAACTAAGTTTCCAAAAAATAGACCATAGTTTATTGAGTAAAGATCGCTGAGCAACTGATGATTTGTTTTTTGTACTTTTTTTAGCGCCGTTACGCGGTGTACTTTTAGAGGGTTTAGCGCTGCGCTTTGTGGGGGTTTTACCTGTCGGTGTTTTTTTGTTATCAGCCATTTAAATGTAATTTATTCCAAGGTTTATTTTACGGACGTGAGCTTAGCATAGTCACCTACTAGTTCACCATTATAAGGTAAATTAACAACCCATCTTAGCAGCACTAAAGTTAACCTCCCCTGAAATAAAAAAGCGCTACCTAAGTAGCGCTTTGGACAACACACAATAACTTAAATTTAATTACTACGAACCGATACAAATTCTGGGTAGGCGTCAATGCCACAATCGTGTTGATCCATACCGTTTAGCTCTTCTTCTTCGGTAACCCTAATGCCCATAGTATGCTTTAAGATTGCCCACACCAGCAGCGAAGAAATAAACACAAAACCAATAATACACAACAAGCCTATTAACTGAGTTACCAAGTTTGCCTCGGCGTTTGTCACAGGTACTAGCATAATACCAAGTACTCCACATACGCCATGCACAGAAATAGCGCCAACTGGGTCGTCTATTTTTGCCTTATCAAGTATAACAATACTAAATACCACTAATGAGCCGCCTAATAACCCTAATAAACACGCCATCAATGGTGAAGGTGAAAGCGGATCGGCGGTAATCACAACCAGCCCAGCTAACGCGCCATTTAATACCATAGTTAAATCGGCTTTACCCCATAATGCTTTACAAACAAATAGTGCTGAAACAGCCCCCATTGCAGCAGCAGCATTGGTGTTTAATAAAATCTTTCCTACAGCAGTCGCGTTTTCTGCATCTGATATAAGTAGCTGCGAGCCGCCGTTAAAACCAAACCAGCCCATCCATAAAATAAACGTACCTAACGTTGCCAAAGGCAAGTTTGACCCCGGAATTGGGTATATTTCGCCATTTTTACCATATTTTCCTTTACGTGCACCCAGTAATAATACGCCAGCTAATGCCGCTGATGCGCCGGTTGCATGCACTATTGCTGAGCCCGCGAAGTCAACAAAACCCATTGCCGATAAAAATCCAGAGCCCCAAGTCCAGTAACCCTCAATAGGATATATAAGCCCAGTTAACACCAAGGTAAACACCAAAAATGCCCACAACTTCATGCGCTCAGCCACCGCACCCGAGACAATAGACATAGCCGTGGCAACAAAAACAACTTGAAAGAAAAAATCAGATTCTAGAGAGTGATCAGCATCAGCGGCTTGTGTACCAATTAAGCCACCAAATGAAGGAATGATGCCTCCCTCGGTATTCCCTACATACATAATATTGTAACCAACGAGTAAAAACATGGTGCATGCAATTGAATACAAGGCGATATTTTTAGTTAATATTTCTGTGGTGTTTTTTGAGCGTACTAAACCCGCTTCTAGCATGGCAAACCCTGCGGCCATCCACATTACTAATATGCCACAAATTAAAAAATAAAAGGTGTCGAGCGAAAACTTTAGTTCTATCAGTGTACTTTCCATAAATCCCCCTTAAAGTGCATCTTCATCAAGTTCGCCCGTACGAATACGAACAATTTGATCTAGGTCGTACACAAAAATCTTACCGTCACCTATTTTTCCGGTGCCTGCAACTTGCGTAATTGAGTCAACTACGCGTTGGCAGTTTTCAGTACGAGTGGCAATTTCGAGTTTAATTTTAGGAATAAAATCAACTTGGTATTCAGCCCCACGATACAATTCGGTATGACCACGTTGTCGACCAAAGCCTTTTACATCAACAACTGTCATCCCTTCTATGCCTAAATCAGCGAGTGCTGTACGCACTTCATCTAATTTAAATGGCTTGATGATTGCACTAATCATTTTCATTTTAGTCCCCTTAGGACACGTTATTGTTTTTCTTAGTTAATACAATCCAAGCTTTATGCCATTTTTATATGGCAATAAAAAACAATAACTTATAAAAATATTTTATATTTAAAACAAAAAAACGCACCAATTAGGTGCGTTTTTTTATATATAATACTTGATTGGTGCGTGTGTATTTAACTCAACGTATAGCTGTAACCTCTGCTAGCTGCAAAGTACTATTTAAAACCACACAATTGCGCCCTTGATCCTTAGCTTGATACAAAGCTCTATCGGCAACACGCATAGCAGCGGTTAAATTGGTATTTTGAAATTCGGCTAGGCCTATACTTGCTGTTATTGATAAGGTTTTATCACTGATAGTAAAGTCGTAACTTGCGAACTTTTGTATAAATAAATTTAAACATTTCTCGGCTTGTTCAACTTCTACTTGCGTTAATATAATTGCAAACTCTTCACCGCCAATACGTGCCACTGTACTGTTAGAAAATGAAGTACGGATTAAATTACTCACTTGTTTAAGTGCCTGATCGCCGCCGTCATGCCCAAATTCATCGTTTATTGCTTTAAAAAAATCTATATCGAGTAACACTAAGCTATTTTTCTGATTTTTATTTTTGAGTAGTTTTTCAGCATACTGATAAAAGTAACGACGATTATAAAGCCCGGTAAGATGATCTCGAAAAGCACTTTCTTTAATGTCTGCAATTAACGATAACTGCTCCATGGTTTGCAATACACGACAATGAAACTCTTCATTCATAAAAGGTTTAGTTAAAAAATCATTAGCACCATATTTAATAAATCGCGCCGATAAACCATGCTTACTCGCGCCTGATAACCCAATAATTGCTAAGTCATCACGGCCTCTAAAGTTTCTCACCGCTTTAACTAATTCAAAACCATCCATTGTTGGCATTGCATAGTCTGTCATGAGTAATTTAATTTCAGCATCGTTTTTGAGCATATCTAATGCTTGGCGTCCATCGTGCGCCTCACTGACTGCAAATAATTGTTTTTCTAGCATTTGCTTCATTAAAGTACGACTTAAAACCGAGTCGTCGGCTATTAATGCTTTACAGCCTTGGTTACGCAACAGCTGTGCAACTAATTTTATAGCGTAATTATATGAGTCACGGTTATCTTTTATCACATAATCAATTACGCCTAATTCTAACATTTGCAGGCGCTTGTACTCATCCATCTTAGAAGTAAGCACCACAGTAGGAATACCTTTTAATAAGGTATATTTGGCCACCTCACCATTTGGTGCGTCGGGGAGCGTTAAATCAACTAAGGCTAGTGTATAGCTGTGCTTACTTACAAACTCCTTACACTCAGATAAAGACCAAGCAAAATCAATGGCAACATCAAGATACTGTGCAGATATATGGCGAAGGACTTGTTGTACTACTTTACTATCTTCAACTATCAACAGTCTTTGCATAGGGCTTCTCTTTACTTCTAATTTGATTACTTGTTTTATAACCATATGTTCATCATAAATTTAAAGCCTTTAATGAGATTTTAAATTTATTAAAAAGCAAATTACACACCCTGTCGGTTTGCCACTATTTTTTTAAAGTAAATCTCACTTATTTAAGCTGCTATTTATAAATAGATGCGAATATACATTACTTTCATTACGATCGAAATAAAGAGCGATACAAAGCGTTAAAAGCTAAGTTTTTACACATTCTATTTACTCAACCACTATTATCGGCAACTAGTCTCAATACTTTTGTTTTTTTACTGAATATTTCTTTTAATAGAACATTAACAATAAAAAAGGGTCATTCATGAAGTTTAGCCAAAGTATTTTTTTACCTATTGCCGCCATTGCCTTAACACTTAGTAGTGCCTCCTTTGCCGATAATAACCAGCGTCGTATTGATATCGACAGCAAAGTGGTTACTGAGCACAAAGCAAAAATTAATAATCAGCGCTTTTCATATACGGTTGCAACCGGTACGCAACCTGTTTGGGATGACAAAGGCGATGCTATAGCAACCTTGCAATATACTTACTACACCCGCGATAAGGTAGATGACAGAGCAAAGCGCCCTTTGCTTATTTCGTTTAATGGCGGCCCTGGCTCGGCATCGGTTTGGATGCACCTTGCTTATACTGGCCCTCGCGTATTAAAAATTGATGATGAAGGCTACCCTATTCAACCATATGGGGTTAAAGACAACCCTTACTCAGTGCTCGACATTGCCGATATTGTATATGTAAATCCGGTAAACACCGGCTACTCTCGGGTAGTTGAAGATAAAGACGGTAAATTACTCTCTAAAGCTGAACAAAAAGAGCAGTTTTTTGGCGTAAAAGCCGATATTAAGTACCTCGCTGAGTGGCTTAATACCTTTGTAAACAGAAACGAGCGCTGGCGCTCTCCTAAGTTTTTAATTGGCGAAAGCTACGGTACAACACGTGTATCGGGCCTTGCCCATGAACTGCAAAATAGCCAATGGATGTACATTAACGGCGTAGTATTGGTTTCACCAACCGATATTGGCATTAAGCGCGACGGCCCAATTAAAGCAGCTAACCGCCTGCCTTACTTTGCCGCTACAGCTTGGTATCACAAAGCATTAAATGCCAACTTACAAGCTAAAGACCTAGACGAGTTACTGCCTGAAGTTGAGCAGTTTACAATTAACGAACTGA
This sequence comes from Pseudoalteromonas sp. SCQQ13, assembly GCF_015864415.1. NCBI lineage: Bacteria > Pseudomonadati > Pseudomonadota > Gammaproteobacteria > Alteromonadales > Pseudoalteromonadaceae > Pseudoalteromonas > Pseudoalteromonas sp. SCQQ13. The sequence goes on from NZ_JADYXG010000009.1 coordinate 180,094, forward strand.
TCCCCGCACTGGCTAAAGGCGGCTTTATTGCAGATGATGAAAAGCGCCGCATAATTAAAAAAATGGCGCAATATGCTGGGCTTTCTGAAACCTTTGTAGAGCAAAATAACTTAGATATTCCAACGCAGTTTTTTTGGAAAGAGTTATTACGTGATCGCGGCCAAATGGTAGGACGCTTAGACTCGCGTTATTTAGGTATTGATAAACGCGATGCGGGCGAGTCGCCTGATTACTGGGCAGAACTCACGTCGTGGTTACACTCTTTCACACCCGCTATTAATCATTACTTACGTGAAGAGCTAAATTATAAAACAGATATTAAATATAACCTGTTTGGTAATGTGCACCCATGGGATAGAAGCGGTAATAACACCGGCGAAAACTTGCGTTTAGCTATGGCGCAAAACCCGTATTTAAAGGTAATGATTCAATCGGGTTATTATGACGGTGCAACTAACTACTTTGATGCTAAATATACGTTATGGCAGTTAGACCCAAGTGGCAAAATGCAAGACCGCTTAAGCTTTAAAGGCTACAGAAGCGGACATATGATGTACTTACGCCATGCGGATTTAGAGAGCTCTAATACCGACTTACGTGAGTTTATAAAGGCGGCATTACCTAAAGAAGGCCAAGCTGCTAAATACTAATCAGCAAATATAAAAAAAGGCTCGTAATGAGTAATGCCGATCAGTTAAGTAATAAAAAGCTTGACGATCGGTAAAATGAGATCAGAATCCTATGATCACAGGTCA